>SLBZ01000071.1 GCA_007126095.1 Aquisalimonas sp. | reverse complement strand
TGGGTGTGGCCAGGGACAGGGCGCAGGGGCAGGTCGCCACCAGCATGGCCAGGGTAATGGGGAACGCGAGCGACGGATCCACCTGCCACCAGGCGGCGAACACCGTGGCCGAGGCGATCAGCACGGCGGTGACGAACCAACGGCCGGCGGTGTCGGCAAGGCGGGCGATGCGCGGCCGCTGCGACTGGGCCCGGCGCAGCAGGCGGGCGATGTGCGATACGGTGGTGTCCTGCCCGACTCGCTCGACCCGCATGTGGAAGCTGTCACCCAGGTTGACGCTGCCGCCCACCACGGGATCGCCGATGGTCCGCGCCTGAGGCTCGGATTCGCCGGTGAGCATGGACTCATCCAGACTGCTCTCGCCCTGGCTGATACGGCCGTCGGCGGGCACCGTGGCCCCGGGGCGCACCAGCACCTGTTCGTCCACCTCCAGATCGCGCACCGGGATCTCTTCCTCGCCGCCCGGCCCGAGACGCACCGCCGTTCCCGGCACCAGCCGGCCCAGGGCGTCGGTGGTGGCGTTGGCGCGGTGGCGGGCGCTCATCTCCACGTAGCGGGCGATGAGCAGGAAGAAGGTGAACATGCTCACCGAGTCGAAATAGACTTCCGGACCGCCGGCGAAGGTAATCCAGACGCTGGCGGAGTAGGCCCCACCGATGGCCAGGGCGACGGGCACATCCATCCCCGGCCGACCGTTGCGCAGGTCCCGGATGGCGCCGAGGAAGATGGGCAACCCGGCATAGAGCACCACCGGTGTCGCCACCAGCATGCTCACCGTGCGCAGGAAATCCTCGTAGATGGTATCCATGCCGTGGAACTGGCCCGAGTAAAGCGCCACGGCGAACATCATGGCCTGCATCATGCCAAGCCCCGCCACTACCAGGCGGCGCAGGGCGTAGCGGCGCTCCTTCTCGGCCTGGGCGTCGTTGGCTTCCGGCATCACCGGATGGGGCCGATATCCAAGCCGACCCATGTGGGCCATGAGCTGGCTCAGTGGCACACGCTCCGGATCCCAGCGCAGGATCGCGCGACCTGTGGCCGGATTGACGCGCACTTCCTCGACCCCCTCGGCCTCGTCCAGGCTGTTCTCGATCAGCCAGCCGCAGGCGGCGCAGTAGAGCCCTTCCACCAGCATGGATGTCTCGCGGGTGCCGTCCGGGGCGCAGTAGACGAAATCCTTTTGCACGCGCTCACGGTCGAAGCTGGCGTAGCGACTGGCATTGGCGGCAGAGAGATCCTCCGGCTGGCCGGTCGGACCCGGCCGGAAGCGGTAGAACGCATCCAGACCGGAGCCGAGGATGGTGGTGGCCACAGCGTGGCAGCCCGTGCAGCACAGCGGCTGCGCCTCGCCGTCCACGGTGACGGTGAGGTCCACGTCCGGCGGCACCGGTTCGCCGCAGTGGAAACAGGCCTGCTCGGCGGTCACCCCGTCAGCCTCCCCGCGGCGTGGGCGTCAGCGCCAGTTCGCGTTCATCCGCGGCGATCTCCTTGGCCAGCATCCAGCTGCCGTCGGCGGGCTGCAGCCGCATGTAATGCCGGCCGTCCAGGCTGCGTGGGGCTTCACCGCGGTACAGGCCGCTGCTGTCCCGTTGCAGATCCAGTGCCACGTCCCGGTCGGCGTGGGTGGGATGGGACAGGTACAGGCGCAGCGTCTCCGGCCGATCCTCGGGGCCGTCCAGGCGCACGGTCACCCGCCCCGCTTCGCGGTCGATCACCATATTGCCGTCCACGCCCCGGGCTACCGCCTCGTGCTCGAGCTGGTAGGTCTTGTGGATGGCCCGGCCCACGGTCTCGTAGTTGTCCGTCACCAGGCTGTCGCCGTAGATCACCGCGGTGGCCAGCAGGCTCAGCCCGATGACGATGGCGGCCATGGGGGGCGCGAACACGAACCAGAACCAGAACTGACGGTACCAGGGGGCGACGTTTTCCCGTGCCATGACTACTCCTCCCTCGGCCCGTGGAACCGAGCAGTGCTTGTACGCGCAATGTCAGCCTCATCCGTGGCAGTGAGGCGGAACTCGATGGTGTGGCCAGTGCCCCGGGCCTCATCCCGGGGCACGCGGACGCTGGCGGTCACTTGGCTGGTCCGGCCGGCATCCACGCGGATGTGCTCCGGCCGCGTGACCACCTCGGCATCGGGCAGCCCGTCCACGGTGAGCACGTAATCTCGCGCTTCGCGGTCCTTGTTGAGAATCCGCACGGTGTAGACGTTCTCCACCGTCTCGAAGTCCACGTCCCGGTAGAGCACATTGCGGTCGGCCAGGACTTCCATGGCCAACGGCGTGCGCTGGGTCAGGCTGTAGACCGTGCCGGACATCAGCGCGAGCAGCAGAACGCCGTAGACCAGGATGCGCGGGCGGAGAATCCGCGACGGTTTGTCTTCCATGGCGTTGTCGGTGGTGTAGCGGATCAGCCCCCGCGGGTAGTTCATCTTGTCCATGACGCCGTTGCAGGCGTCGATGCAGGCGGCACACGCGATGCACTCGTACTGCAGCCCCTTGCGGATGTCGATGCCGGTGGGGCACGCCTGGACGCACAGGTTGCAGTCAATGCAATCACCCCAACCCTGGGCGCGGTGGTCGATGTTGCGGGAGCGCCCACCCCGGGGCTCGCCGCGCTTCTCATCGTAGGAGATGATCAGTGAGTTCGGGTCGAACATGGCGCTCTGGAAGCGCGCGTAGGGGCACATGTAAATGCAGACCTGCTCACGCAGGAAGCCGGCATTGCCCCAGGTGGCGAAGGCGTAGAACAGCAACCAGAACGTCTCCCAGGGACCGAGCCCGAAGCTGGCCACGCTGACCGACAGCTCGCGGATGGGCGTGAAGTAGCCCACGAACGTGAAGCCGGTGTAGAGCGCGAGAACCACCCACAGCACGTGCTTGCTGCCCCGCCGCAGGAGCTTGTTGATGCTCCAGGGGGCCTTGTCGAGCTTCAGCCGCTGCTGGCGCTTGCCCTCCGTCCAGCGCTCGATCCACATGAACAGCTCGGTCCACACGGTCTGTGGGCAGGCGTAACCGCACCACATGCGCCCCGCCAGGGCGGTGAAGAAGAACAGCGACAGCGCCGCGATAATGAGCAGCACCGCCAGGTAGACGAAATCCTGGGGCCAGAACGTCAGCGCGAAAATGTGGAACTGCCGGGCGGGCAGGTCGAACAGCACGGCCTGACGGCCGTCCCAGGTGATCCAGGGCAGGCCGTAGTAGATGCCCAGCAGGACGATCACCGCCAGATGACGCAGGCGCTGGAACGTGCCGTCCACCTCGCGCGGATGAATCTTTTCGCGGGCTGCGTACATGCCCACGTCGAGATCCACTTTGTCGTCCCCCTTACTCATGGCGTCGGTTGCCGCCCCCGCTCAATACGTAGGTGAGACCGCTTGCAAACAACCCCACCGCCCAGAACATGAAAAACCCGATGGTGTAGCCGGCCATGCGGCTCAATTCCAGGCCCGGGAAGGTCTGCACCCGCAGGGTTTCCGGATCGATCGCGGCGAAGAACACCACCGAGGCCACGGCCGCGGCCAGGAACGACGGCCACAGCGTGCTGCCCAGGCACTGCAGCAAGCGCTCCTTAGTCATCGCGCTCGTCACCTTCGGCCACATCTTCGGCTTCGGCGTTGCGCTCGTCCATGGACAGGCTGTAGACATACGCCGCCAGCAGGTGCACGCGATCCTCGCCCAGCAGATCCTTCTGCGCCGGCATGACGCCCTGGCGCCCGTCGCGGATTGAGGTCTTGATGGCCTCCAGGCTGCCACCGTAGATCCAGTTGTCATTGGCGAGACTGGGGGCGCCAAGAGCCGTACGGCCGGTGCCGTCGGCGGCGTGGCAGGCGGCGCAGCGCTGCTCAAAGAGTTCTGCCCCGGCACTGACCAGCTCTTCGGGAGCATCCCGGCCACTCAGGCTGAACGTGTAAGCCGCGACCTTTTCGACACCATCCTCGCCCAAGGCTCCCCCCAGCGCAGGCATGTTGCCCTGGCGACCGTCCAGAATGGAGGTCAGAATCTGTTCCGGGTCACCTCCCCACTGCCAGTCGTCATTGGCGATGTTCGGGAAACCGACACGACCACCGCCGTCAACGCCGTGACACACGGCACAGTTGTTCTCGAACAGTCGCCGTCCGGTCTGCATGGCGTCCGAGTGCTCGGCGAGTTCCGGGATGGGGATGCCGGCGTACTCCTCGAACAGCGGCGCGACCCGCTCCTCCGTCTCGGCAACCTCCTCCTCCCACTGGCTGTACTGGGACCAGCCCAGAAGGCCCGCGTAGCTGCCGAAACTCGGGTACAACACCAGATAGATGAGGCCAAAGACGATGGTGGCGTAGAACAGCCACAGCCACCACCGCGGCATGGGATTGTTCAGCTCGGTGAGCCCGTCCCACTCGTGGCCGGTGGTCTCGTGGGCCGGCTTCTCGTCCGGCCGCTTCTTGGCTGTCCAGCGAATCAGCCAGACGCAGGCCAGAATGTTGGCCACGGCGATGATGCCGATGTACCAGTTCCAGAAACTACTCATGGTCTCTGCCCTCGCGCTTGTCCTGCCAGCCTTCTCCGCGGTCCTCCGGCCCGTTGGGCGCGTCGTCCTCCAGCGGCAGCCGGGCGGCCTCTTCGAAATCCTTCTTGCGTCGGCTGCTGTAGGCCCAAACCACGATCCCGATGAACGCGATCAGAAGCACCAGTGTGAGCAGCCCGCGAACGGTGTTGATATCCATGGGTCTCCCGCTTACCTGGTGTGCTCGATGGCGGTGCCGAGACCCTGCAGGTAGGCGATGATGGCCTCCATTTCGGTCTTGCCGTCCACTTCGTCGGCGGCACCCTCGATCTGTTCGTCGGTGTACGGCACGCCCAGCCAGCGCTGCTGAGCCCGCATGCGCCCGGCGACGGCATCGCCATCCAGGGTCCGCTCCGCCAGCCACGGATAGGCCGGCATGTTGGAGTCAGGCAACACGTCCCGCGGGTTCAGCAGGTGGATCTCGTGCCAGAGATCGCTGTAGCGGCCGCCGACGCGGGCCAGATCCGGCCCGGTGCGCTTGGAGCCCCACTGGAACGGGCGGTCGTAGACGAACTCACCGGCCAGGGAGTAGTGGCCGTAGCGCTCCGTCTCGGCGCGGAACGGGCGGATCATCTGCGAGTGGCAGTTGTAGCAGCCTTCACGCACGTAGATGTCCCGGCCCGCAAACTCGAGCGGTGCGTAGGGCTCCACCCCTTCCATCGGTTCCGTGGTCTCCGCGGCGAAGAACAGCGGGACGATCTGCACCAGGCCGGCGACGCTGAGCACGGCGATGATCAGCACCGCCATCAGGCCGACGTTTTTCTCGACTACCTCATGACCTTTGCTCATGATTTACGCCTCCTGCGTCGCAGTACGGACGGGTGCGGCTTCCCGGGCCGGGCGCGCGGTCATCCAGACGTTCCAGGCCATGATCAGCATGCCGGTGAAGAACAGGATCCCGCCGAGCAGCCGCACCATGTAGTAGGGGTAGGTCGCCACCAGCGACTCCGTGAAGGTGTAGGTGAGCGTGCCGTCCTCGTTGACCGCGCGCCACATCAATCCCTGCATGACGCCGGCAATCCACATGGCCGAGATGTAGAGCACCACACCCAGAGTGGCGATCCAGAAATGCCATTCGATGGCCTTGACGCTGTGCATGGTCTCGCGCCCGAACAGCCGCGGGATCAGGAAGTACATGGCGCCGAAGGTGATGAACGCGACCCAGCCCATGGCCCCCGCATGGACGTGACCAATGGTCCAGTCGGTGTAGTGGGACAGGGCGTTGACCGTCTTGATGGACATCATCGGTCCCTCGAAGGTGGCCATGCCGTAGAAGGACAGGCTCACGATCAGGAACTTGAGGATCGGGTCGGTCCGCAGTTTGTACCAGGCCCCGGAGAGCGTCATGATGCCGTTGATCATCCCGCCCCAGCTGGGCGCCAGCAGCACCAGCGAGAACACCATGCCCAGGGACTGCGCCCACTCGGGCAGCGCGGTGTAGTGCAGGTGGTGCGGCCCGGCCCACATGTAGATGGAGATCAGCGCCCAGAAGTGGACGATGGACAGCCGGTAGGAGTAGATGGGTCGGTTGGCCTGCTTGGGCACGAAGTAGTACATCATCCCCAGGAAGCCGGCGGTCAGGAAGAAGCCCACCGCGTTGTGGCCGTACCACCACTGCACCATGGCATCCACGGCACCGGCGTACACTGGGTACGACTTGGTCATCGACACCGGAATCGCCAGGTTGTTGACGATGTGGAGCATGGCCACGGCGAGAATGAATGCGCCGTAGAACCAGTTGGCCACGTAGATGTGCTTGACCTTGCGCTGCACGATGGTGCCGAAGAACACCACCGCGTAGGCCACCCAGACCACCGCGATCAGCAGGGCGATGGGCCACTCAAGTTCTGCGTACTCCTTGCCCTGGGTCATGCCCAGCGGCAGCGTGATCGCCGCCAGGACGATGACGGTCTGCCAGCCCCAGAAGGTAAAGCTCGCGAGTTTCGGCGCGAACAGCGGCGTCTGGCAGGTGCGCTGGACGACCCAGTACGAGGTGGCGAAGAGCGCCGACCCACCGAAGGCGAAGATCACGGCGTTGGTGTGCAGAGGCCGCAGGCGGCCATAGCTCAGCCACGGAACGTCGAAATTGAGCGCGGGCCAGATCAGCTGGGCGGCTATGAGCACGCCGACGCCCATGCCCACGACGCCCCAGACGATGGTCATGATGCTGAACTGACGCACCACGGTATTGTTGTAGGTTGTGGTTGACTGCATGGCATTCCGTCCACTTGTCGGTGGTCCTGGCAGGTGGGGGAATTATCAGCGGGGGCATCGTGCGGGTTCTTGACGTGGATCAAGGTCTGGCGGGCCGACGGGGAATCCCGGTGAGAGAAACTGACGGCGCCGTCCTGTCGTTCTGGACGCTCCGGCGCTTACGTCAACAGTTCGCTGTATGGATAGACCGTGACCGTATCCCCCCGCCTGGATTGCCCGGTGGGGCGGTATCTCCGCCAGGGCGTTAGCCCAGGTGGTGATGACGAAATCGGCTTCCCGGGCCGCCTCCTGGAGCATGGAGTCGGTGGCCTCCCGGTCGTCCGGGACGATCTGCGGGTACAGCACGTTCTTCCCCAGACGGGCCACGGTTTGAAACCCTTCTCTGGTGTACAGCGCGGAAACTTGTTGGAGCGGTGTGCGTGTCGTCCTCCATGCATTGCGTCAATGCGGCCCCGAGCATCCGGTTCAGTGTGCGCTGCCGGCCTGCTGGATGCGCTGGAGGAAGGGTGCATCCGGTGCGCCGGTGACGATTAGCTCGTCCATGGCTCGTGTCATGGCCACATAGAGCAGGCGGGTTTCTTCTGCCAGCCTGTCTTCCTGCGGGTCCATTTCGCCCAGGCCTGTCACGGCAACCACCGGAAACTCCAGCCCTTTGCTTGAATGCATGGTGACGACTTTCACGCTGTCCGCGTCTGTCGGGGTGGCGCCGCGGCCACGACTGCGCGCGACCAGGTTCTCGCTGGGAATACCGGCCTCCTTGAGGCTCTGGGCGATCCGGCCGGCGACACGCGTGCGGCGGTAGAGAATGGCCATCTCTCGCCACTGCCGTCCGTGGGCGTGCAAGCGTTTCAGATGGCGAACCACGTAGTCGATCTCGCGTGGTAGCGTCGGCAACGCAATCACGGTGGGTTCGGGTCCGTCGCGCCCTGCGCTCTCGGGCCCCACCAACGGGATGCCGTCATCTTCGGCCTCCTCCGGGGCCAGCAACTCCCTGGCAAATCGACTCGCCAGATCCAGCACCTGTCTTGTATTTCTGTAGTTGATTCTGAGGATTGTCGTGCGCCCCTGTGCCTGAACGCCGACGCTGGAGAAGCTGAATCGCCGCTGGCTGCGCTCGTAGATGGACTGGGCGTCGTCGTAGAGGACAAGAACCGAGTTGGTGTCCGGGTCCACCATCTGTGTGGCCACGCGAAACCAGTGGGGCTCGAAGTCGTGACCTTCGTCGATCATGACGGCCCCATACTGGCCACCGGGAATGCGCCTTTCGTCCACGGCCCCGATTACCCGCTGCACCATGGCATCAAAGAACGCCCGCTGACCGCCGCCGGACGGCGGCGGCTCGACGTGGTACGCCCGCAACTGCGCATGGCACCAGCGGTGGAAATTGTAGACCACGACCTGATCCCCCACGCCCTTTTCGGCCAGCACTTGCTCCAGCCGGGCCGCCAGTGTGCGGTTGTAGCAGAGCACGAGAATGGGCTTGCGCAGGGCGCGCGCCAGATGCAGGCACCGGTACACCAGAATCAGCGTTTTCCCGGCACCGGCCGCACCGTGCACCACCCTGTGGCCACTACCCAGGCTGCGGGCGAGCTGTTCCTGCTGCAGGTCCATCACCCGCATCAGGTCCGGCAGGGCGTCGGCGACGGAGCCACCGGCTGCGTCCGCGTCCGGGCCATCATCGAACAGACTGCCCTGCTGAATGCGAATCTCCGGAAAAAGGTGGCCACGAATCCGGTCCATCTGCGGCAGCGACAGCCGGTGCCGGAACTGCACCGTGAACATGCCCCACAGCCGCTCCTGAAACGCCTCGGCATCCAGGGAGTCCGTCATCTCGTCACGGCAGATGACACGGTTCGCGGGGATCACGTCGGACAATTGCTGCGCATCGAACTGGCGCCGCGTAATGTTCGGAAACACCACACCGTGCCCGAACGGCAGCATCAGCCTGCCCTGGAGTGCATGACCGGGCGGATGGACCAGCTGGGGGTCGTTCTCCAGGGGCTTCACGACGCCGTAGGTGTACTGTCGCGCCTGCTCAAGCGGATTGAGCACTTCCTTCACGCCGCGGTTCGTGATGATGGTGGCCCGCTGGCGGTCCATCTGCTGGATTGTCTCCAGCTTCCAATCCTTGACCTCGAGCACGAGCAGGCCACGCTGCGGGTGGAGGACGATGAAATCGGGGTGGCGCGTCAGGACGCCGACGGGGACGTCATACCAAGCCAGGTAGTCGTCTTCGAGGTACTGCTCAAGGCGCCGCGCAAACCGCTTCTCGCCGCTGGTCATGCGCGGCAGGCAGGAATTCAGGGAAGGAATCAGCGTGGTCACGGACACACTCCTTGTCGGCAGCGGCCACGCAGGCCGGCGGAACACCATCCTTTCCCGTTACTGTACACCAGAAAAGGACGGTGTCGCCGCCGAGTAAACCGCGCACAAGTACGGTGTCGCACAGACCAAGCCCGACCACCGCGTTAACGTCCCGGGAAATGTTCTTTACCTGCAAAGGTAATGACCGGTGGTCAACGCGACGCGAGACATCGCTGCCCACCTTCTATAGATCGTCTCGAGCGAGGTGAACCATGAAAAAGTTCATGAGCTGGCTTTCCATCAGCGCCCTGTTGTTGTCTTCGCTGATCCTGGGAATGGGTTCGGCAGTTGCGGACTATGACGAGGATAAGGAGGAAGACCGCATGGAGGAAGGAGCCGGTGGTGAAGGCGACATGGAGGGTGATGACCACACCGGAGAGGAAGACGACTGGGACGATGAGGAAGACGATTGGGAAGATGGAGGAGAGGGTGACGAACACGAATGATCTCGTTCGTCACTGAAACGACTTCCATTCTGCTCGCACTTCAGATTCTTACACGCAACGTCTTCGCTGCCGGGAGCACGGCTCCCGGCAGTTTGCCTTTCCACCGGGAGTATCCCTGCCTCTCCTGAGACTACGACGCTCGTTGCGTCACCAACCATCACTCGGGCCCGATTGCTTTGGCGGATTCCGTCTCCTGACCCAACTATAATGCCCAGCATGCCCGATCCGTCGCCGCACCAGGCTTACGTCGCCGAGCCGAACGCCCTTGAGCGCACGGCGGCGCTGTACCTGCAGAGCCAGAGCCGCGCCGATGCCTTCCGGCTACGCGCGCTGACTGCCGACGAATACCGACAGATACGCCGAATGGAGCGGCAGACCTTGCTCTGGGCAGCGCTTGCCGGCGTCATCTCCGGGAGCGTTCTCGGCGGAATCGAGCTGACGTTCGTCCGCAATCAGTTCGATGGGCTGGAAGAACTCGACTGGGCCGACCGGTGGCCATACTGGACAGCGGTGCTGAGCCTCGCGGCCGCGGTCAGCCTGGTAGAGATCGCGTTCCTGTACTGGAACGCGCTTCGGGCCATGGCTGCTCTCAGCGCCGTGACGGGATTGCCGCTGAAAGGAGGCAATTACCGCATGCTTGCGCTTCGCGGGCTTGCGCGCACGGCGCTGGAGTTCCCCAATCCACGCACCCCCGTGTACGGCATCGATCCTGTCGCGCTGGTCCCGCGCTGGAAATTCGTGGCCCAGAACCTGCTCTACCGCGCAAAGGTCGGCATCAGCAGCTTCCTGCTGCGCATCGTTCTGCGTCGCGTGCTCGTGCGAACGGCGTTGCGGGGGCTGATTCCCATGCTCGCCGGCCCCCTCTACGCAATATGGAATGCCTGGATTACCCGGCGCATTCTGCGACGCGCCCGGGAACAGGCGTTCGCACCGCGTGCGGTGGAGGCGCTCATGGCCGAGATTGCCGCCGCACGGCACCACCTGGGGGAGTCGGCCCGTCGCGTCATGGTCGAAGGGGTCGGGGAACTGCTGGTACGCAACCAGGACGCCCACCCCACGTACGTCTACCTGCTCGCGCGCCTTATGGAGACGCTCGCCCCCTCCGACAGCCGGATTACGGTGGACTGGCCGGCGCGCCTCCGCGAGCTGGAGAAACTGACGCCGGAAGAGCAAAGCCTGGTGCTGTGGGTGCTGACCGTGGCGAGTGTCCTGGGGGGTGGCCTTCGCCGGACACAGCGCGAACTCCTGGAGCAAGCCCATGCAGCCGCGGGTGAGTCGTTTCAGCCGACACGGCTCACGGAGCTGCGCGCCCGGCTTATGCGTGGTGAATCCCTGTCGGCCGCGAACGCACGACACGCGACCATCCCATAACGCCCAGAACATGGAACGTTCCACCCGCCTCAGGCGTAACTAGATGGAGCACCGGTAGCAGCACAGCAGCCACCGGCCATCCCACAGGACCTCGGAGGTTCTCATGAAATACCTCATTGCGTGGCTACTGGGCGTGCCCGGCATCATCCTGCTCCTGATCTTCATCATCTCGCGCGTGATCTGAACGAAAAGCAGGGCTGTTGCTGCCCACAAGCCCTCTCCCGGTGCATGGCGACGGATCGCCGCACGCACCGGGAGATATCATTTCAGGTTTACTGACTCACCCGTCACGCAGACGCCGGCTCGACATCCCGCATCGGCTCGATATTTTGATTGAACCGGAAGACGTTGTCCGGGTCGTACATGCCCTTGATCCGAGCGAGTCGCTCGTAGTTCGGGCCGTAGGTGGCGCGCACGCGGTCCTGTCCTTCGTCCATCATGAAGTTGACGTAGCCACCGCCGGCCGACGTGGGATGCAGCGCGTCCCAGTAGCGCACCACCCAGTCACGGACCCGGTCTGCATTGGCCGGATCCGGATCAATGCCGAGGATCACGGCGCTCCACTTGGCGTGACGATAGTAAAACGCCGTGTCCGCCGCACCGACGCGGTGCGCTTCGCCGTCGATAGGGTAGAGATGCATGGTGGAAAGCGGAGTCGGCACCTCAGCGAATGCTTCATGCACTGCAACGGCCTCGTCCGGAATGTCCACGAAGTAATCCCCACGCCAGTACGACTGGAGGCCCGGAGGATAGAGCGCATCGAACGCAGCCTGCAGCGCAGGAAACGGCATCTCCTGGATGCCATCCAGCAGCGGCGAGCCAAACGCCCGCACTGGGGCGAGGGCTTCATCCGCACCCTCCGACGCGCCGGTATAGACCCAGAGGGCGCCGCACACAGGCCGTCCGTGCAGGTGCTCAGGGAAGGGAGGCCCCGGAGGGACACAGCCCACCATGAAGAATCCGTAGAGATCTTCAGGAGCGGAAGGCATGAACTCCCGGTACCAGCGCAAGACTCTGCCCGTGTCCGCCGTATCGTGGAACACGGGGCCGGCGACCACGGTGGCCAGAGGATGGCAGCGGAACCGGAACGACGTCACGATACCGAAGTTCCCGCCACCGCCCCGAAGCGCCCAGAACAAATCCGGATGCTCCTCGGCACTTGCGGTGACAAACGAACCATCTGCCAGCACCACGTCGGCCGAAAGCAGATTATCAATGGTGAGGCCATGGCGACGCGCCAGGTAGCCAGTGCCACCGCCCAGGGTCAGCCCGCCGATCCCGGTGGTGGAGATGATCCCTCCGGGCATGGCCAGGCCGAAGGCATGTGTGGCGTGATCCACGTCCCCCAGCGTGCACCCGCCGTCGACGGTCACCGTGCGTGCCGCCGGGTCGACCCGCACCCCCCGCATTGCGGACAGATCAATGACGAGCCCACCTTGGCATACGCCCATGCCGGCGGCGCTGTGTCCGCCACCACGAACGGCTACGGGCACACCATGCTCACGGGCCACCGTGATCGCGGCCATGACGTCCGCAACGTCGGCGCAATGGGCGATGGCGCCCGGACGCCGGTCGATCATCCCGTTCCACACGGACCGGTCACTGTCGTACCCACTCTGCCCCGGCAGGCTCACCCGCCCGCGGAGTCGTGTTTCAAGTGCGTCCATGACCGTCTGCGTCAGTTCTTCATTGGCATTCATGTTCTCCCCCTCCTCGCGGTGCTCTGTGCTCTCGGCACCGGCACCACGGTAAGCTGGGGGGCGTTCGCAAAGCGTTCGCGAGGCACCACACACGGGGGCAGCTTCGTTCAGCAGTAAAACGGCGGTGCCCAGTTCATGGGCATTACACCCCTGCGCCCGTCCGAGAACCGATCGCAGCAGGTCCGCCGCCCTCTCTCCAGAACCGGATTCGTACCACCTCCGGGCCAGGTCGGTGGCCGCACGCAGCTCCAGCGCCACGGCCTTCTGCTCGGTGGCAATCATCAGGGCGTGCTGCAGCATGGCTTCGCCCTTGGCGCCCGGCTGCATGGCTGCTCGCAGGCGCCACAGTTCGGCCAGCCACCAACGATCCCCCCGCGCCTCGGCGGAGGTGCAGGCCTCAGCAAGAACCCTTTGCGCCTCGCCGCCGCGCCCGTCGCTCCACAGCACCTCGGCCAGCAGAGCATGCCAGAACGGCACACGCGTCTCGGCGCTGCGTTGGCGCAACTTATCAAGACCGGCACGCATGAGCGCCTCGGCCGCCGCACCTCCTATCAGCCGCCCCTCGATGAGCCGGCCCCACTCGCCGTAGTAGGCAAAACCATAGCGGTCGCACAGGTCACGAACCGATACCGAGAGCGCGCCCGCACGCTCACTGTCACCACGCAGATAGTAGGTAATTGCGCCGTACGCACGGGCGATGGCCTGATCAAAGGGCTGTTCGGTCTCGTCGGCCAGCTCAAGGGCCGCCAACGCACTCGCCGCGGCGTCCTCCGCCTGTCCGGTAAGCCAGAACGCGTGGGCCCGCCAGGCGCGGGCCATGACCTTGACCCGAAAGCCGTAGAGGAACGTCTCCCGCGTGTCGACCCACTCCTCGGCGGCCCGGAACCGCGGCAAAGCCTCCAGTGGACGGCCAAGGCTGGTCAACGACCCTGCACCGACCATGCGCACCCACCCGGCGTGCGACGGATGGTCCGCCGCTTCCCGATCAAGCCGCTCACACAAGGCCAGGGATTCCTTGATCTGACCCCGGACGAACAGATGCGCCCACATGGCACCCTGGCTCCGCAGGTGAATGGCGTGTGCGCCGAGCGCAGAACTGAGCTCGGAGGTCCGTTCCACCAACGCTCCTACTTCACCACTTGCATATCCGTGCAGAGCAGTCACCGAGGGAAACATCGCCTGTAGCAGCTTGAGCTCCCGTTGATCCCGTGCGGCATCACTTTGCAACCCGGCCAGCAATTCCATGGCCCGATCGAAGTGGCGCACAGCATCGGAGTGCGCAAAAATCGCCTTGGCCGTTTCCGCCGCCATGACGTGATAGTCGATCGCAAGAGCCGGCTGATCACCGCGTTCGTACTGGTCGGCAACCTGTGCGGCCACCGCCGCCATGTCATCAGCGTGCTGCAGGCACAACGCCGCAGCGATGCGACGATGCAGGAACCGCCGAGACAGCGGGCTGAGCCTATCGTAGGCTGCCGCGCGCAGGAGGTCGTGGGTGAAGTCGTACGTTACGGCGGAGTGCTGTCGTATCAGCCGGCGGTGCCACAACTCGTCGACCCCTTTCACCAGGGATTCATCATCGAATGTGCCAACCGCCAGCAGCAATTCCAGCGAAAAATCGCGCCCGACCGCTGCGGCAAGCCCGGCCAGTTCCTCTGCCGCAGGGCTGAGTTGCGCCAGACGGTCGGACAGGACCGCATCCATACGCGACGACCCAGTCCAGCCGTGGCGCATGGACTCCACCACGAACAGCGGGAAGCCACCGGTCTGCGCCTTCAGAGTTTGCGTTGCAACATCATCAAGAGGCGCCCCGCCAAGAGCTTGCGCCAGTTCAGCGACCTCGGATGCAGTCAAAGGAGCGAGCTCGTGTTCCTCCAGAACGCCTTCCGCCCGGAGCCGGCGACAACAGGCAACCAATTGCGGATGATCATAGAGTTCCTCGCTACGCAGCGTCGCCACGACGAGCACCGGCGCGGCCGCATCAAAGTGAAACAGGAACTCAAGCCACGCAAGGGTCTCGTTGTCACACCACTGAAGGTCATCCAGAACAAGCAGTATCGGACGTCCGGAGGCGAGCACCGCGTGCACCAGCCCCTCATAGAACTGGCGGCGTTGCCAGGCATTGGCCAACGGATCCGGGCGGTCTTCCCGCTCTCCCGCCCCGAGCTCCGGCACGAGCCTGCTCACCTGGGACCGCCACACCTCGTCCATCCTGGCTAGGCCTTGCCGTAACGCCGTGCTGCGCATCCACTCGGCGACCGGCGCCAGAACCACCCGCGCCTGCGATGGAAAACACCGCGCACGGGCCACGAGCCCGCCACCTCGCTGGACCGCATCGGCAAACTCCGCGATCACGCGCGACTTGCCGACCCCCGCCTCGCCCGCGATCACGCCGAAAGCGGGTGCAGTGGTGACCTTGGCCCATAGAGTGTTCAGGGCATCCAGCTGGTTCTTCCTGCCAACCAGCGATACGGGTCGCGCCGTATCCGGCGCTGCCGCGACCGGCTCCGGAGGCCGTGAGAACAGCTTCGCGTAGACGCCAAGCGTTTCCGCAGACGGTTCTACTCCCAGTTCCTCACGGAGCACGGAGCTACACCGGTGAAACGTCCTCAGTGCACTTGCGCGATCTCCGGCATCGGCCTGAAGCCTCATCAACAGCCGATAACCCGACTCCTCCAACGGATCCAGCTCCACACGCCGATACGCATGCCTGATAGCGGCCTGCCAATCACCGTGGGTGGCCAGCACCACCGCAAGACGGTCAACAAGGCTGATGCACAGCCGCTGCAAGTGATCCCTGGCCTCGAGAACCCAGTCGTCGTACAAGGCGGGTAAAAAGGCGCCGCCGTAGGCATCCGCCGCCCGTCGTGCTGCGGTCAGGAACGCGCTTTCATCACGCTGGTTGGCCGCGGCAGAGGCTACTGTCGCGGCGTCCTGAAACACGGTGAGATCAATCGTGCACGGCGCGTCGGTTCGCCAGCACACGGTGCTGGAACCCACCACCAGACACCGATCCGGCTCGGGAAGGCTGGCCCGGAGATGGTGGAGTTCGCGACGCAGGTTGGTCCGCGCCTGGCCCTCCGAGGAGTCCGGCCAGAAGAGCCCCGCGACATGCTGGCGCATCTGTGGGATGCCCGCATGGAGGACCAGATAGCCCAGCAGGCCAAGCGTCCGGGGTGCGTGCAGAGCTTCGACAGACACGCCGTCGACCATCACCTGCTGCTCCCCCAGGAGCCTGATCGTGAGCATGACCAGCTCCTGCTCCACGACGTGAAGCGCCGGATTGGACTTTCTGAAGCATCGTTTGCTTTTCGGTCGCCGTCAATCTCCGCATCGAAGCACGACAAACGGTTTGCGAACGCCATGCCCACTAGCCTGAGCATCACCTGCTGCCCCGAGCAGATATTCCGGCCACCAGCGCGGGAACCCAGCCCGGAGCATAGGGGGATCAGCGCGGGCTCGGACCGCGCCAGCACATCGATTCTACAGACGCGAGGTGAACCATGAACGTTCGTTACCTGATCGCAACCATGGCAGTGGCAAGCCTGTGGGTTGCACCCTTGGCGGCGGATACCACACAGGACCGACTCATCAAGATGGGATTCCTGCCGCCCCCGATCAACGCCTCCACCCTGGTGGAAAGTCGCCCCCTGGAAGCCCGCAACGCTTCGGAGCAACGGGCCATCGACTGGGGCTTCATGCCCTCCAGGACTGAAGTGGTGAGAACCTACGTTCTCACCCGACAGGCACCGGAGACCGGGCTCACGGCAACGGAGACGGAACTGCGAAAGCTGGGTTTCGTGCCCGAGAAGCTGTCATACCGATCCACGGAAACCGACGGCACCCCACAGCCGCCCCCGGATCGCATGGCGACCCGCGACACCCAGTAGCGCGCCCATCTCCAATGGCTTGGGCGTGACGCGGGTACTAACACACATGGCGTGCCAGCCCGGCACGCCATGTGTCAGGGTGGCGGTGCTGCAATCGACCGTGTCTCGGGGTGCGCCAAGCGACTAGAGCAGTTCCGTATAGGGGTAGACTGTGACGGTTTCGCCTGTGGTGATGGTGGTGTGAGGCGGGATCTCCGCCAGGGCGTTAGCCCAGGTGGTGGAGCTGACGATGCCGGAGCCCTGGTCCGGGAACAGGCTCACGCGCTGATCCCGGCCGTCCTGGGTCAGGCGGGCACGGAGGTAGCGGGTCCGCTTGTCCGCCTGCTGCACAGAGAAACCGGCCACAGCGCTGATGGTCCCCGGCGTGAAGTCCGCCGCGCCCTGGCGCTTGAGGATCATGGGCCGGCCGAACAGGCAGAAGGTGACGAACAGCGATACCGGGTTGCCCGGCAGGCCGAGAAAGGGGGTTCGTCCGATGCGGCCGAAGGCAATGGGCTTCCCCGGCTTGATGGCGACCCGCCACAGGTCAAGCTGGCCGATCCGCTCCACGGCCGCCTTCACGTAATCCGCATCGCCCACGGAGACGCCCCCGCTGGTAATGACGAAATCGGACTCCCGGGCCGCCTGCTGGAGCATGGAGACGGTGGTCTCCATATCGTCAGGGACGATCTGCGGGTGCAGGACCTCGCAACCCAGAGACTGAAGCAGCCCCAGCAGGGCGTAGCCGTTGGAATTGTAGATCTGGCCCGGTCGCGCATCCGTGCCGGGCTCGGCCAGCTCGTTGCCGGTGACGAGCACGGCCACGCGCAGGCGCGGGCGCACGGGAAGCGCGCCGTAGCCGCCGGTGGCGGCCAGCGCCATGTGCTGGGGCTGCAGTCGCGTGCCGCCGGCGATGATGGGGTCACCGGCGTTCACGTCCTCACCCGCCAAGCGGATGTGGCTGCCACGCTCCGGGCGGAAGTCGAGCTCCAGGGTGTCACCGGAGCGGGTGCAGCGCTCCTGCATAACCACGGTATCCGCGCCCTGCGGAATGGCGGCACCGGTGTAGATGCGCATGGCGCTGCCCTCGGGCAGGGTTGCGGGTGGGTCGCCCGCCGCGGCGGTGCCGGCGACTGGGAGCGTGCCGCCCTCTTCGTGCACGTCGGCCGCGCGGCAGACGTAGCCGTCCATGGCGGCGTTGTCATGGGGTGGCGTGGTCACACGGGCCACCACGTCCCGCGCCAGCACACGACCGATGGTCTGACACAGGGGGACCACATCTTCCCGGTTGGACGGCGCGATGCCATCAAGCATGTGGCGTAGTGCCTCGGCAGGCTCGTGCAGGTGTTGCTGGCTGAGGGTGCAGTCGGTCATTGCTACTGGGTCATCCTTGTCTGAAGTTGAACGGGGCTTCCGGCTCGGTCGAATACGGCGTAGCGGGACAGGTCGGCGCCCATTTCAACGGCTTCGGCCATCTGTTTAAGGTAGGGCTCGGCTTCTTCCGAGGTGGGCAGGCGGCCGCCGGTGGCGGACAGGCTGGAGACCATGATCAGGTCCCAGGCCATGCCCGACTGGTCGGCTTCCTCAGCCAGGACATCCAGGCGCAGGTCTTCGGTGAGTTCCCGGTCCGTGGCCATGACGGGGCGCAGATAGCCGCTGCCCTGGATGACGTCGTTCTTGTCGGGGTTGCCGTCGCCGGATTCCGGCTCGGCCTTCAGGAGCACGAGCAGCAGGCGCTGCGGTTCGTCCTGTTCCAGGCCGGCTTTCTTGAGGTCGTCAAAACTGCTGATACGCATCGTGGGGTCGCCCCGTTACTGAATGAGCATGGATTCGGCCTGGTCCAGGTCGATGCCGCGGATCTCGGCATCGCCGGCCAGGAGCTTGATGTACTGGCTGATGGCACGCTGCCGCGACACGGCCTCCAGGTACTCCCGGATGCGCTCGTGCACCGCCTCGAATGGCAGCTGCTCGCCGGCCACGTGCTGGAGCACATCCACCACGTGGAAGCCGTAACGGGTCTTGATGGGCTGATCGGCCAGCCCCACGGGCAGGCGCAGCACTGCGTCCTCGAATTCCGGCACAGTCTCGCCGTTGCTCACCTGGCCCAGATGGCCGCCCTCGTTCGCCGACGGGCAGCGGGAGTGTTTGCGCGCCATGTCCGCGAAGGCGTCCGGATCGCGCCGGAGTTCTTCGATGAGCTGCTCGGCCGTGGCGCGAGCCTGGTTGCGCTCTTCCAGATCCTCCGGGTGGCCGGCGAGCAGGATGTGGCGCACCTCGGCCATGTCCGGCGTGCGGAAGCGCTCCGGGTTCTGCTCATACCAGCGGCGGCAGGTGGTGTCGTCCGCCGTGGGGATGTGGACTTCCGTGGCGATGAGTTCGTCGATGACCGGATCCAGGTCGTCGTCGTCCTCGGGCACCGCCATGTCGAGCTGCTCGGCGCGTTGCCTGAGTAGCTCGCGGACGGTCAGGGCCACGGCGGCCCGGCGCTGGGCGTAACGCGGATCGGCGCCGGACTCCTGATGGTAGGCCGATTCGATGTTGATGGCCCGGCTGGTGATTTCCCTGCCATTGACGTGGATGGACATGCGACCTCCGGGTCGGGTGTTCGTGATGCTGTTGGTGGACCTGAAGGTCCACCCTACGATTGCTGCGGCCCGTGCCTTTGCTGGTGGACCTGAAGGTCCACCCTACGGGTGCTGCGGTTCGTGCCTTTGCCGGTGGGCCTGAAGGTCCACCCTACGGTGCGGCCGGCGTTGTTGGTTCGGGGGTGGGCGTAGGGTGGACCTTCAGGTCCACCGATCCACCCTTCGCCGCCCCCGCCCCGATTACACCGCCCGGGCGCGCACCACCTGCCAGGCACGCCAGATGTAGCCGTAAGGCACGCTCCAGATGTGCACCAGACGGGTGAACGGGAACACCAGGAACATGAGCATCCCCAGGAACATGTGCAGCTTGTAGATCCAGTGAATGTCGTAGATGGTGGCCGCCGCACCGGTCTGGAACGTCACCAGACCCTGAGCCCAGGCGGAGATCTGCTGCATCACTTCACCGTCCAGGTGGCCCGTGGACACCGGAATGGTCAGCAGGCCGGTGAGCAGCTGCGCCGCCAGCAGGATGAGAATGAAGGAATCCATCGGATAGCTGGTCTTGCGCACCCGCGGATCCGTCATGCGACGGTGCAGCAGAATCACCACGCCCACCAGAGTGATGGCACCGAAGATGCCGCCGGCAACAATGGCCAGAAGCTGCTTCGCTCCCGCCGTGAGCCCCAGTGACGTGTACACCGCCGTCGGCGTCAGCAATCCGAACAGGTGGCCGAAGAACAGGGCGATGATGCCGATGTGGAACAGGTTGATGCCCCACCGGAAGCGCTGCCCGCCGGACATGAGCTGCGTGGTGTTGCTCTTCCAGGTGTACTGGCTTTTCTCGAAACGGATCAGGCTACCCACCAGGAACACCGTCCCGGCGATGTAGGGGAACACCGCAAAGGCAAGATCATGGAAATATTCGTACATGGCTCGTGTCTCCTAAACCCTCTGTCTCAGGCGGTGTTGCGCTTGAGTGCCGACCAGTCCACAGGCACGGCCTGGCCCTGGTTGGTTTTCGCCCCGCCGCAGCCGCCGCTGGTGGGCCCAAACGTCACCGGCTCCTCGGCCCAGACTTCGTCCAGGGCCTCGGGGGTGTCGTCGCGCTCCTCCTCGCGGAGTTGCCGCTGGAGTTGCTCCCCGGCCGTCTCCATTCCGCCAAGCTCCAGCAGGGCCTTGAACAGCCACTGGTAGTCGCTGTCGCGCTCTTCGAGCCGTCCTTGGAGGAGCTGGAGCAGATGCCCCATCTCCTCCAGCCAGCCCTGGACCTCTTCCTCCGACAGACGCGAGCAGAACTCCAGGAACAGGGGCACGTAGTCCGGCAGCTCGTTGGCACTGACCTCCAGGCCGTGCTCCCGGTAGATGTTGAGCAGATTCACCATGGCCTGCCCGCGGTCCCGGGACTCGCCGTGGACATGCTCGAAGAGATGCAGGGAGAGCGAACGGCTGCGGTCGAAGAGGCCCACGTACTCGGCCTGGACGTCCAGCAGGTCATGGGTGCGCAGCCGCTCGACCAGGCCCACCAGGCCCCGACGCGTGTCCGCGTCGAGCCCCGGTGCCTCCTGGATCACGGTCGCCAGCTCGTGGCCGTGCTGCTGCAGCTCTTCGCCGGGGTAGTCCATGAGCACGGCGATCGCCTTGAGGATCATCATGACGAACCCTCCTTCTCCTTCTCGCGGGTCTTGAACTCGACCCGCGCCGGGAACGCGCGCTGGCTGGCCCGCCGACCACCGAAGATGTCGGTCTTGGTGGAGCCGTTGCTGGAGACGTTGCAGCCATCACCAAAGCTGAAGCCACAGCCGGCCCGCTCGCCGTAGGGATCCTCGGCCGAGAACTCCTTGCTGGCCGTGGGAATGTCGAAGCGGTCCTCGTAGTTGGCGATGGCCATGATCTGGTACATGTCCTCCACCATCTCCTCGGACAGCCCCACCTGCTCCAGCACCGCGTGATCCGGCTTGCCCTCGACGGTCTGGCTGCGCTTGAACTTGCGCATGGCAAGCATCCGCTCCAGTGCCTTGATGACCGGCCGCTCGTCACCGGCGGTGAGCATGTTGGCCAGGTACTTCACCGGGATGCGCAGGGAGGCCACATCCGGGATCAGCCCTTCGCTGTCGATGTTGCCGGCGTCGGCCGCCGACTGGATCGGCGACAGCGGCGGCACGTACC
Organism: Aquisalimonas sp.; assembly: GCA_007126095.1. Lineage (GTDB taxonomy): Bacteria > Pseudomonadota > Gammaproteobacteria > Nitrococcales > Aquisalimonadaceae > Aquisalimonas. Next base: position 43,623 of record SLBZ01000071.1, on the reverse strand, counting down.
ACACCATGGGCAGCGTCCGGTACTCCGGGTGCAGCGGGAAGGCCACCTTCCAGTCCATGGCCATCTTGTACACCGGCGATCGCTGGGCGGCCTCCAGCCACTGCTGCGGAATGCCTTCCTTCTTCGCCGCGGCGATCACCTCGGGATCGTGCGGATCGAGGAAGACGCGCATCTGCTGCTCGTAGAGATCCTGCTCGGAGGGCGCCGAGGCGGCCTCCTGGATGCGGTCGGCATCGTAGAGGATCACGCCGAGGTAGCGGATGCGGCCCACGCAGGTCTCGGAGCACACGGTGGGCTCGCCCACTTCGATACGCGGGAAGCAGAAGGTGCACTTCTCCGATTTGCCACTCTGCCAGTTGTAGTAGATCTTCTTGTACGGGCACCCGGAGATGCACATGCGCCAGCCGCGGCACTTGTCCTGGTCGATCAGGACGATGCCGTCCTCCTCACGCTTGTAGATCGCGCCCGAGGGGCACGAGGCCACGCAGGTGGGGTTCAGGCAGTGCTCGCACAGCCGGGGCAGATACATCATGAAGGTGTTCTCGAACTGCCCGTAGATCTCCTTCTGGATGTTCTGGAAGTTGTAGTCCTGGGAGCGTTTCTCGAACTCCCCGCCCAGGATCTCCTCCCAGTTCGGGCCCCACTCGATCTTGTCCATGGGCTGGCCGGTTAGCGCCGAGAACGGCTTGGCCACCGGCTGGTGCTTGGAGTCGGGGGCGTTGTGCAGCCGCTGGTAGTCGTAGTTGAACGGCTCGTAGTAGTCGTCGATGCTTGGGAGATCCGGGTTGGCGAAGATGTTCGCCAGGATCCGCCACTTGCTGCCGGCCTTGGGCTGGAGCTTGCCGCTCTTCACCGACCAACCGCCGTTCCACCGCTCCTGGTTTTCCCAGTCTTTCGGATAGCCGACACCGGGCTTGGTTTCGACGTTGTTGAACCAGGCGTACTCCATCCCTTCACGAGACGTCCAGACGTTCTTGCACGTCACCGAGCAGGTATGGCACCCGATGCACTTGTCCAGGTTAAGGACTTTTCCAATCTGCGCGCGGACCTTCATGCCTGTTCCTCCGCCTCGTAAATGCTCTGGTCGTCACCGTCGAGCCACTCGACCCGATCCATCTTGCGCACCACCACGAATTCATCGCGGTTGGAGCCGACAGTGCCGTAGTAGTTGAAGCCGTAGCTGAGCTGGGCGTAGCCGCCGATCATGTGCGTGGGCTTGAGCACCGCGCGGGTCACGGAGTTGTGGATGCCGCCCCGCTCGCCGGTGATCTCCGATCCGGGGGTGTTCACCAGCTTCTCCTGGGCGTGGTACATCATCACCATGCCCTCGGGAACGCGCTGGCTGACCACGGATCGGGCCACCAGGGCGCCGTTGCTGTTGAAGCACTCGATCCAGTCGTTGTCGACGATGCCGACCTTCTTGGCGTCCACTTCGCTCATCCATACACACGGCCCGCCACGGGAGAGCGTGAGCATCAGCAGGTTCTCGCTGTAGGTGCTGTGAATGCCCCACTTCTGGTGCGGGGTAATCCAGTTCAGCGCGATCTCCTCGTTGCCGTTGCCTCGCACGCCCTGGATGGTCTGGGTGGTGCGCATGTTCACCGGCGGCTTGTAGCTCACGAACCCTTCGCCGAACGCCCGCATCCAGGGGTGATCCTGATAGAGCTGCTGTCGCCCGGTGAGCGTGCGCCACGGGATCAGCTCGTGGACGTTGGTGTAGCCGGCGTTGTAGGACACATGCTCCGACTCCAGCCCGGACCAGGTCGGCGACGAGATGATCTTGCGCGGCTGGGCCACCAGATCACGGAAGCGGATCTTCTCCTCTTCCTTGTTCAGCGCCAGGTGGGTGTGATCCCGCCCGGTCTGCTTGGAGAGCGCTTCCCAGGCCTTGACCGCAACTTCACCGTTGGTCTCGGGCGCGAGGCTGAGAATGATCTCGGCGGCGTCGATGGCCGAATCGATCTTCGGCATGCCCTTGTTGGTGGCTCCCTCCTTGAGATGGATACCGTTGAGCTTGCCCAGGAACTCCACCTCGTGCTCGGTGTTCCAGGCGATGCCCTTGCCGCCGTTGCCGACGTTGGTCATGAGGGGCCCCAGCGCCGTGAACCGGGCGAAGACGTTGGGATAGTCGCGCTCCACCGGCACCAGTTGCGGCATGGTCTTGCCCGGCACCGGATCGCACTCGCCCTTGTGCCAGTCCTGCACGTCGAAGGCCTGGCCCAGCTCGGCCGGGCTGTCGTGCAGCAGCGGCAGGGTGACGATGTCCGTCTCCTTGCCGAGATGCCCCTGCACCACCTGTGAGAAGGCGCGGGCCAGCCCCTTGTAGATGTCCCAGTCGGAGCGGGACTCCCAGCACGGGTTCACCGCCTCGCACAGCGGGTGGATGAACGGGTGCATGTCCGAGGTGTTGAGGTCGTTCTTCTCGTACCAGGTGGCCGTGGGCAACACCACGTCCGAGTACAGGCACGTGGTGGACATGCGGAAGTCCAGCGTGGTGAGCAGGTCGAGCTTGCCGCGCGGGGCCTCGTCGCGCCAGGTCACTTCCATGGGCTTGTCCGCGCCCTCTTCACCCAGGTCCTTGCCCTGCACGCCGTGGTCGGTGCCCAGCAGGTGCTTGAGAAAGTACTCGTGGCCCTTGCCGCTGGAGCCCAGCAGGTTGGAGCGCCAGATGAACATGTTGCGCGGGAAGTTCTGCGGATCGTCCGGATCCTGGCACGCCATGCTCAGCTCACCGCTCTTGAGCTGCTCCACCACGTAGTCCTTCGGGTCCTTGCCGGCCGCGGCGGCAGCTTTCGCCACCTGCAGGGGGTTGGCACCAAGCTGTGGCGCGGACGGCAGCCACCCCATGCGCTCGGAGCGGACGTTGAAGTCGATCATGCTGCCCTGCCACTGCGACTTGTCGGCCAGCGGCGAGAGCATGTCCGCCACCTGCAGCTTCTCGTAGCGCCACTGGTCGGTGTGCGCGTAGAAAAAGGAGGTGGAGTTCATGTGCCGCGGCGGCCGCGCCCAGTCCAGGGCGAAGGCGAGCGGCTGCCAGCCGGTCTGCGGGCGCAGCTTCTCCTGGCCCACGTAGTGCGACCAGCCGCCCCCGCTCTGGCCGACGCAGCCGCAGAACACCAGCATGTTGATGATGGCCCGGTACGACATGTCCATGTGGTACCAGTGGTTCAGGCCGGCGCCGAGGATGACCATGGACTTGCCTTCGGTCTTGTTGGCGTTGTCCGCAAACCGGCGTGCGACCTTGATCACCTTGTCGCGCGAGACGCCGGTGATCATCTCCTGCCAGGCCGGCGTGTAGGGCAGGTTTTCGTCGTAGCTCTTGGCCGTGTTCGGGCAGTCCAGGCCACGATCCACACCGTAGTGGGCGGTGATCAGGTCGAACACCGAGGCCACCAGCGCCTCTTCGCCGTCGGCGAGAGTGATCTTGCGCACCGGCACCTTGCGGTAGATCACGTCATCCTGCGGGTTGGGCGTGAACCGCCCGAGCTCGTGCTCCAGGCCGCCGAAGTACGGGAAGCCCACCTCGGCCACCTCGTCCTTCACGTCCAGGTGGCTGAGGCGCAGCTTGGTATCCTTGCCGTCGGCGCGCTTCTCTTCCAGGTTCCACTGGCCGTCCTCGCCCCAGCGGAAGCCGATTGAGCCCTGAGGCACCACGACGCTGTCGCTGGTCTCGTCCCAGGCGACGGTCTTCCACTCGGAATTGTTCTTCTGAGCGAGCCCCTTGTCGAAGTCCGAGGCGCGCAGGAAGCGGCCGGCCTGATAGCCCTTGTCGGTCTTGTCCAGCCGCACCAGGCAGGGGAAGTCCGTGTACTTGCGGGCGTAGTCCTGGAAGTACGGGCTGGGGTTGTCCACGTGGAACTCTTTCAGCATCACGTGCCCGAGCGCCATCCCCAGCGCAGAGTCGGTGCCCTGCTTCGGGTTCAGCCACATGTCGGCGAACTTGGACGCCTCGGAGTAGTCCGGCGTCACCGTGACGATCTCGGTGCCCTTGTAGCGGACTTCCGTCATGAAGTGGGCGTCGGGCGTACGCGTCTGCGGTACGTTGGAGCCCCACATCATGATGAAGCCGGAGTTGTACCAGTCCGCCGATTCCGGCACGTCGGTCTGCTCACCCCAGGTCTGCGGCGAGCTGGGCGGCAGGTCGCAGTACCAGTCGTAGAAGCTCATGCACACGCCGCCGAGCAGCGACATGTAGCGCGACCCTGCCGCGTAGCTGACCATGGACATTGCGGGGATGGGCGAGAAGCCGATCACCCGGTCCGGGCCATAATGCTTGATGGTGTAGACGTTGGCAGACGCCACCAGCTCGTTGACCTCCTCCCAGTCGCTGCGCACCAGGCCACCCTTGCCGCGCCGGCTCTTGTACTGCTGCGCCTTGGCCGGGTCCTCGACGATGGAGGCCCAGGCGTCCACCGGGTCGTCGTGCTGCTGCCGCGCCTCGCGCCACAGCCGCAGCAGATGGCCGCGCACCATCGGGTGCTTGAGCCGGTTGGCACTGTAGATGTACCAGGAGTAGCTGGCACCACGAGCGCACCCGCGGGGCTCATGGTTGGGTAGATCCGGCCGCGTGCGCGGGTAGTCCGTCTGCTGGGTCTCCCAGGTAACGAGACCGTTCTTCACGTAGATCTTCCAGCTGCAGGAGCCGGTGCAGTTCACACCGTGCGTGGAGCGCACGATCTTGTCGTGCTGCCAGCGGCTGCGGTAAGCGTCCTCCCAGCGGCGAGGCTCGTCGGTGACCACGCCGTGGCCATCCGAGAATTCTTCCTTGGTGCGCTGGAAGAAGGTCAGTCTGTCGAGAAAGAAACTCATGGCGATCTCCTCGCGATTTAGCAGGGCACTTCTGCATTCGGGCGGGCGTAGTACCACCAGGTAATGGCAATGCAGGTGACGTAGAAAACGATGAACGCCCAGAGCGCGCCCTGAACACCGCCCGTCAGGGCGATGGACACGCCGTAGCTCTGGGGAATGAAGAAGGCGCCGTAGGCGGCAAGCGCCGAGCTGAAGCCAAGCACCGCCGCACCTTCCTTGTTGGCGTCGATGACGGCCTGCTGCTCGGCGGCCTCACCCTTGCCGGCGGCAGCGCGCTGGTGCTCCGTCATGAATATCACCGGGATCATCCGGAAGGTTGAGCCGTTGCCGATGCCGGTGGTCAGGAACAGCAGCATGAACATGGCGAAAAAGCCCCAGAAGCTGCCGTCGCCGACCCCCGCGGGCAGGAACCAGATCACCCCGAACACGGCGAACGCCATGATGATGAAGTTCCAGAAGGTGACGATGGCTCCGCCGAGCTTGTCGGACAGCCAGCCACCCAGGGGCCGGATCAGTGCGCCCACCAACGGGCCGAGAAAGGCGAACTGGGTGCCGTCCACGCCCTCGAACTGGCTGTTGATGAGCATGGGAAAACCGGCCGAGTAGCCGATGAACGAGCCAAAGGTGCCCAGATACAGCCAGCACATGACCCAGTTGTGCTTGCGCTGGAAGATCACCGACTGCTCCTTGAACGAGGCCTGGGCATTGGCCAGGTCGTTCATCCCGAACCAGGCGGCGACGGTGGCGATGACCAGGAACGGTACCCAGACGAAGCCGGCGTTCTGCAGCCAGAGCTGTTCACCGTCCTCCGTGGTGAGCGGCTGACCGCCCAGAAAGCCGAACACGCCCATGGTGATCACCAGCGGCACCACGAACTGCACGGTGCTCACGCCCAAGTTACCCAGGCCCGCATTCAGGCCCAGCGCAGTGCCCTTCTCCGCCTTGGGATAGAAGAAGGCGATGTTGGACATGCTGGAGGCGAAGTTGCCGCCGCCGAAGCCGCAGAGGATGGCCAGCAGCGCCATGATCCAGAACGGGGTATCAGGGTTCTGGGCGGCAAAGCCGATGCCCAGGGCCGGGATCAGCAGAGAGGCGGTGCTGATGGCCGTCCAGCGCCTGCCGCCGAAGATCGGCACCATGAAGGAGTAGAAGATCCGCAGCGTCGCGCCGGACAGCCCCGGCAGCGAGGACAGCCAGAACAACTGCTGGGTGGTGTAGTCGAAACCCACGCGCGGCAGATTCACCACCACCACGCTCCAGACCATCCACACGGCGAAGGCCAGCAGCAGGCAGGGAATGGAGATCCACAGGTTGCGGTTGGCAATGCGCTTGCCCTCCCGCTCCCACTGCTCCGCGTCCTCCGGGTTCCAGCCGTGGATCACGCGCTGATCCAGTGGCTGCGATGTTGCGTTGGTTGCGCTCATTGTCGCGTTTACCTCGTCAAGGGTGATGATCGTGTCAGGTGTCCGCCGCGGCCTCGTCACGCACCGAGGGCTGGTGGTAGCGATCGCGGGTGAGCACCGGCTGGCGCCGTTCGGTCCACCACATCCAGATCACCGAGACCAGGGTGAAGCCGAAGCAGAGCATCCAGATGCTGGTGGTCACGCCGGTGAAGTCGATCAGCGCACCGAACATGGGCGGCAGCAGGAAGCCGCCAAGGCCGCCGAACAGGCCGACCATCCCGGACACCAGCCCGAGGTTGTGGTCGTATTCATCGGAGAGGTACTTGAACACCGAGGCCTTGCCGATCCCCCAGGCGATGCCGACGATGAACAGCAGCGTGGTGAACAGCCACACCGGCATGGCCAGGGTGAAGCTCAGGGTCTCGCCGCCCATCTGCTGGATGGTGTACTCCGTGGGCGGATAGGACATGAAGAAGAAGCTGATCAGGCTCGCCCACATGCACACCCAGGTGACCGTGTGCGCGCCGAACTTGTCCGAGAGGTAACCGCCGAAAGCGCGGATCACGCCCGAGGGCAGCACGAAGATGGTGGCAATGAGCGCGGCGAGCTGAATGCCCACGCCGTACTCCAGCATGTAATAGCGGGTGAGATAGAGGGACACACCCACGTAGCCGCCGAAAACCACCGAGTAGTACTGGCAGTACTTCCAGACCTTGGGGTCGTTGAGGACCTTGACCTGCTCGCGCAGCGTCGGCGCTTTCTTGTTCGGGTCCTTGAGCTGCGGCTCGGTGAAGGTGAAGAACCAGAACAGCAGTGCGGTAATCGCCACGATCGCCGCGTAGATATTGGCAACTGCCTGCCAGCTCAGCACCACGATGATGGTGGGCGCGATGTACTTGGTCACTGCAGCGCCGGCGTTACCGGCGCCGAAGATGCCCATGGCCAGACCCTGCTGACCGCGCTCGAACCACTTGGCGGTGTAGGCGATGCCCACAGAGAACGAACCACCGGCCAGGCCGACGAAGGCACCGATGACCAGCATCTGCCAGTATTCCGTGGCGAACTGCACGAGCCACACGGCGGGCAGTACGCAGAGCATCAGGATGAAGAACACCGGACGACCGCCGTACTTGTCCGTCCACGCGCCCAGTGGCAATCGGACCAACGACCCGGTGAGAATGGGCAGCGAGGTCAGGATGCCAAACTGGGTATTGGTGAGGTTGAGCTCCTCCTGAATCGGCACCCCGATCTCGCCGAACATGGTCCAGACCATGAACATCATCGTGAATGCGAAGGTGTTCATGGTGAGAACCGAATACTGCTTGAAGCGATGCGTTGCCATGCCGTCCCCTGTATCGGTAGTGCGTTTTTCTGGGGATGACGTTAGTGAGGGCGTACCCGGGCAATCTTGACCCGGATCAACTCAGGATCGGTGGCAACGAGGAAGGGAAGCGGAATATATCCCTCCTTAGGTATCTCAATAAATATTTCAAATATTTGTTTTTACTATTTTTATTAAAGCCCTAATATCTTATTAAACTGAATGCAATACAAACACGGATCATTGGAGGTACCACCCTGAGTATCCCGAAATCCCACAGCGCGCACCCCTGGTCGCTACGCGTTCGGCTCGGGCTGATCCTCACCGGTATCACGGCGCTCGCCCTGCTGAGCATGGGCGGCTCCATGGTGATAACGGAGAGCGCCCGGGGTGATGCGGCGGCCATAAACGAGGCGGGCTCCCTGCGCATGCAGGCGTACCGCATCGCCGCGCTCGTGCGGGGGCCGGCGGATGCAGACGCCGTGGCATCCGCCGCCGTGACCTTCGAGACGAAACTGGAAGACAGGGCGCTGCGCGCGGCCGCCAGCAGTGACCCATCTTTGCAGGAACGTTACCAGGGGATTCGTGACGAGTGGCGTGACGTGTTGCGGCCTGCCCTGGCAGATGTCGCCGGCGCAACGGCATACACCGACGAGGTCGGCGGTTTCGTCGATTCCGTGGACGCCATGGTGCAGGATCTGCAGCAACAAGCGGAGCGCCGCATCCAGCTGCTGCGCGGCATTCAGGCCGGCGCCATCGCCCTGACGCTGCTGCTGGCCGCAGGCGCCATCGCGCTGCTTCAGCGCCGGATCATGACTCCGCTGCGCGACCTGATCGACGCCGCGGGCCGCCTCGGCCAGGGCGACTTCTCCGCTCGCGCAACGCACACCCGCAACGACGAGTTTGGCGTACTCGGCCAACGTTTCAACACCATGGCTGCAGAACTGGACTCCCTCTACGCGGACATGGAACAGCAGGTCGCACACAAGACCGCGGACCTGCAGCGCAGCATTCAGGCCCTGCAGCTGCTCTATGACACTGCGCGGGATCTCGCCCCGCACCACCTCACGGACACGGCCATGCAACCCATCCTCGACCGGCTTCGCGACATAGTCGATGCCGGCCCGGTCAGCGTGAGCCTGACTGAACCGGACAGTGACGAAGCGGTTCAGACGTTTCAGTCTACCGCGGTGGACGATGACGGCGGCGGCACCGCCACCACCATCACGCTGCGCCACGGCGGTCATACCCACGGCAAGATGCAGCTATGCCACCCGGCCGCCACCCCCCTTGCCCCCTGGAAGCACCAGCTGGCGGAGGCGGTAGCGGATCAGATCGCCCTCGCCCGCGCGCTTGCCCGGGAGGCGCAGAAACAACGGCGGCTTGTGCTCATGGAGGAGCGCGCGGTACTCGCCCGGGAACTGCACGATTCACTGGCGCAGTCGCTTTCCTACCTGAAGATCCAGGTCGCCCGCATGCAGGCCGGTCTAAGAGACGAAACCGACCATGTCGACACCCGGGCGATTGCGGCGGAGTTGCGCGAAGGACTCAATACAGCCTATGGTCACCTCCGCGAGCTATTGACCACGTTCCGCCTGCGTGTGAACGAGGCAGGTCTGCGCCCGGCGCTGGAAGCCACAGTACGGGAATTCCGCCAGCGCTACCCGCAACTGGAGCTGCATCTGGACACGGAGGCCACGGACCCGGAGCTGGATTCCAACGCCGAGGTCCATGCCCTGCAGATCGTCCGCGAAGCTCTGACGAACGTGGGGCACCATGCGCAGGCGACGATGGCGGTGGTCAGGCTAATGAAGGACGACAACGACTGGATCCGACTGCTGGTGCAGGACGACGGCATCGGCATGCCCGATCAACCTGAAAAAGCGCACCACTACGGTATTCAGATCATGACGGAACGGGCACGCAGCCTGGGGGGCGAGCTGGCGATAGGCGCAGCCGAACCGCACGGTACCCGGATCGAGGTGACCTTTCCGCGGGATCGGGATACGGCCAATGACGACATGGAGCCACAGGCATGAGCACACGCGTGTTGATCGTCGACGATCACCCCCTGCTGCGACGCGGCATCTCGCAGCTTCTGGACCTGGAAGCCGACATGACCTGTGCCGGGGAAAGCAGCAGTGGCAAGGAAGCCCTGGACATGGCGACCGAACTGGAGCCGGATCTTATCCTCCTGGACCTGAACATGCAGGGTATGACCGGCGTCGAGACACTCAGGGCGCTGCGCGAGAACGGTGTTGAAGCGTGCATCGTGATGCTCACCGTCTCCGACAGCGAAGACGACCTCACCGCCTCCCTGCGCGCCGGCGCCAACGGCTACCTGCTGAAAGACATGGAACCGGAGGCGCTGCTCACCCAGCTCCGTCGCGCCGCCGCCGGTGAGGTGGTCATCAGCGAAGCGCTCACCTCCAGCCTCGCCCGGGCGCTCACCAAGGGGCGCGAGAGCAACGCCCCGGGCATCGACAGGCTCACTGCGCGAGAGCGGGAGATCCTGCGCCATCTGGCCCGGGGCGAGAGCAACAAGACCATCGCCCGCAATCTCGGCATTACCGAGGGCACGACCAAGGTGCACGTGAAGAACCTGCTCAAGAAAATGGCGTTCCGATCGCGGGTCGAAGCCGCGGTGTGGGCGGTTCAGAACGAACTCAAATAAGACACCGGGGAACCGACGCAATGGCCGAACAGTACGTCCTCATCAAGCACATTCACCAACTCAGCGCCATCATCAGCATCGCCCTGTTCCTGCTGCGGGGCATCTGGATGCTGGCGGATTCAAGCATGCTCCAACGCAAGTGGGTGCGCATCGTGCCCCACGCGGTGGATACGGTGCTGCTCGCCAGCGCGCTGCTGCTGATCTGGATCATCGCCCAGTATCCGTTCGTCCACGACTGGGTAACGGCCAAGGTAGTGGGGCTGGTGGTCTACATCGCGCTGGGCATGGTGGCGCTCAAGCGTGGACGCACAAAACAGACCAGGCTCGCCGCCTGGATCGCGGCCATCCTGGTATTCGCCTACATCATGCTGGTGGCGGTCACGAAGGACGTGGTGCCGCTGCTCGGCTGAGGCACCGGTCAGTCGTCCGCATCCTCTTCCACATCGTCCTCGTCGTCTTCCTCTTCGAGGATATCCTCCACCCAGGTCAGGGCGGCGACGGACGATGGGAAACCGAGTGTGGGCACGCCGAGCAGGGCTACCTGGCGGATTTCGTCGCCGGTAAACCCTTCATCCAGGGCGCGCCGGACGTGGGAGTGGGTCGCACCCTCACTGCCAAGGGCGATCGCCATGGCCAGTTTCACCAGGCGGCGGTCCCGCTCGTCCAGCGGCCCTGCCTCTGCGCACGCGCGGCCGAGCCGGCTGTAGGCATCCCAGATTTCCGGATAGTCTTCGGCGACATCACCGGCACCTGAGGGGAGTTCGTTCGCCATGATTCCAGTCCTCGTCAGTCGCGTCCGCTGGGAACGGTATAATGACCGCCCTCCCGGCGGCCACGTCAAATCCCGTACAGTGTGAGGCAACCAGGGCACCATGACCAGCATCGCGACCATGCCACGCTACCCGTATCAATCACTCTGGCCGCAGACCTGCCGCCGGCCCATCATCGGTTTCGCCGCCTGGAGCGGCACCGGCAAGACCACCCTGCTGGAAGCGGTGATCCCCCGCCTGCGTGAGGCCGGGCTGCGGCTGGCGCTGGTGAAACACGCCCACCACGCTTTCGACGTGGATCACCCGGGCAAGGACAGTTACCAGCTGCGCAAGGCCGGCGCCGACCAGGTGCTGGTCACCTCCGGTAGCCGCTGGGCTCTGATGCGGGAGCGGGAGGAAGAGCGCGACCCGATACTCGCTGAGGAGATCGCGCGCCTCGATCAGGACAGCGTCGATCTGCTGCTGGTGGAAGGCTTTCGCGGCGAACGCTTCCCGAAGATCGAGCTGCTGCGCGAGACGGGGCGGGACCGACCACCACTGTTCCACAATGATGACGCCATCATCGCCGTGGCCACCACGGCAAACCACCCGCTGGACACGGCGCTGCCAAGGCTGTCCATGAACGACCCGGACGGCGTGGCACGCTTCATCCTGCAGGAGATCGCGGGGGCTCGATGAAACAGGACGGCATTCACGAGGCGCTGGTTAGCAATCCGCTCTTCCGCCACCTCCCCAACAGCGAACTGGACGGCCTGGTTGGCCGTGTACGCCGGGTGCGCCACCAAACCGGCGCCATCCTGTTCCACCAGGGCGATCCGGCGCAGCATTTCTTCCTGCTTCAAGAAGGCCTGATCAAACTGGCGCGCACCAACGCCGAGGGACTGGAGAAGGTGGTGCACCTGGTCCGGCCGGGGGAAACCTTCGCCGAGGCGGTCATGTTCATGGACGCCCGCAAGTACCCAGTCACGGCTCAGGTTCTCGAGCCGGCAGGGGTGCTGAGTATTCCCAACGACGACTACCGTGCCCTGCTCGACAACGACACCGGCGCCTGCATGGCGTTGCTGGCCGACCTCAGCATGCGGCTGCACAGCCGTCTCGAGGACATCGATCAGCTCACACTGCAGCAGTCCCGCCCGCGGGTCGCCCGCTACCTGCTCACCCAGGCAAGCGCCAGCCCGCTACCGGGCGAGCCGGTTCAACTTCCGGCCCCAAAGCACGTCATCGCCTCGCGCCTGTCGATGACGCCGGAGACACTCTCGCGGATTCTCCACGAACTGAACGCCCGGGGTGTACTGGAAGTGCGGCACCGGGAGATCATCGTGCATGACCCGGAGGGCCTTCGCGCGTTATCGTGAACTACTGTGCTGGCGCTCATGAGCATCCACGCTGGCCACCCGAATCGTGTGTGGAAATACAGGGAACGGTTACACTGATAACCACAAAGTTATAACAGGGAACAGCCCTCGCGCGAGGTCGAACACCAGGACGCTGCACGGACGTTGAAGGAGTCCTACCGATGGCTGAGCAGACGATGAACCGACCCAACATCCGCCAGATCCGGGAAGCGTGCCGGACCTGCAGCCTCAGCGACCTTTGCCTGCCAGTGGCACTGGAGGGTGCGGACGTGGACGCGCTGGACCGCATCGTCGAGCGACGCAAGCCGCTGGCGCGGGGTGATGTTCTGTATCGTTCGGGCCGGCCGTTCGGCGCCATTTACGCCGTGCGCACAGGCGCTCTCAAGAGTCTGACCATCTCCGAGGACGGCGAAGAGCAGATCACCGCATTCCACCTGCCCGGCGAGCTGCTGGGTCTGGATGCCATCAGTTTCGGCGAGCATCCGTCCACGGCGTCGGCGCTGGAGACCACCAGCATCTGCGAAATCCCGTTCGAGGAGCTGGAGCGGCTCTCAGAAGACATCCCCGGCCTCAATCGGCAGCTGCTGCGGATCATGAGCAAAGAGATCTTCAACGAACAGGAGATGCTCCACGCCCTGGCCCGGCGCACCGCAGAGCAGCGGCTGGCGATTCTGCTGACCAGCCTCTCGGACCGGTTCGCCCGGCGGGGTCTGTCGTCGACCCGCTTCCGCCTGCCCATGTCACGCCACGAGCTGAGCAACTACCTCGGGCTGGCGCCGGAAACCACCAGCCGGCTGTTCCGCCGCTTCGTGGACAACGGCTGGATCACCGCCGACGGCCGGGAAATCTCGCTGAATGACATGGACGCGCTCAGGGCGGTCATCGGCAGCAGTGCCTCGGCGCTGGAGAAGAACGCCGGCATACCCAAACGCTCTTGATCCGGATCAAGGCGGGCCAACCCACTCGGACGACAAGCTCCCGGGAGTCAACTCCGACGGGAGCACATCATGGAACTGGTCTGCCCGGCAGGGAACGCAACGGCCCTGCGCGTCGCCATCGAGAGCGGTGCCGACACCATTTATACGGGGCTCAGTGACGCGACGAACGCCCGCCATTTCCCCGGCCTGAACTTCTCCCCTGACCAGCTCGCCCAGAGCATCACCGAGGCCCATGGCCACGGCGTGCGTGTCCTGCTCGCGGTAAACACCTATGCGCAGCCCCAGGGGTGGGACCACTGGCGCTCGGCAGTGGATCAGGCGGCGGCACTGGGGGTCGACGGGATCATCCTGGCCGATATCGGCCTGCTCGAGTACGCCGCGCGGACGTACCCGGACCTGCCTCGGCATCTGTCGGTGCAGGGGTCGGCGACCAGCGTCGAAGCACTGCGTTTCTATCACGAGTACTTCGGCATCCGCCGCGCCGTCCTGCCGCGAGTACTCTCCCTCGCCCAGGTCCAGCAGATCGCCGCCGACGCGCCGGTGGAACTGGAGGTCTTCGGCTTCGGCTCACTGTGCATCATGGCCGAGGGGCGATGCCTGCTCTCCTCCTACGCGACCGGAGAGTCGCCCAACACTGCCGGGGCCTGCTCCCCAGCCGGCCATGTCCGCTGGGACGAAACCGCGGACGGCACGTTGAGCTCACGCCTCAACGGCGTGCTCATCGACCGCTTCGCCGCGGGCGAGAAGGCGGGGTACCCCACCCTGTGCAAGGGGCGTTTCACCGTGGCTGACCGCACGGATCACACCCTGGAGGCCCCCACGAGCCTGAATACACTGGATCTGCTGCCAGAACTCCACCGCGCCGGAATCACCGCGATCAAACTGGAGGGGCGGCAGCGCAGCCCAGGCTACATACGCCAGGTGGCCGCGGTGTGGCGCCAGGCCATCGACCGCTGCCTGACCGCCCCGGACGCCTATGCGCCGGAGCCCGGGGAGAAGGCACGGCTCTCCGCGCTCTCCGAGGGCAGCCAGACCACCCTTGGCGCCTACAGCCGCTCCTGGCAGTGAGAACGACCACCATGACTGACACCACGAAACCGCGGATCGCGATCGGCCCCTGCCAGTACTTCTGGCCACGGGCACACACCCTGGCGTTCTACGAGCGTATCGGCGCAAGCGCCGCGGATTCCGTCTATCTCGGCGAGACGGTCTGTGCCAAGCGCAGGGAACTGCGCCCCGACGACTGGATCGCCCTGGGGCGGGAACTGGCTGCCGCCGGCAAGGAGGTGGTGCTGTCCACGCTCACTCTTGTCGAGGCCCGTTCGGAAATGGGCATGGTGCGCCGCATGTGCCTGAACGGCGAGTTCCTGGTGGAGGCCAACGACATGGCGGCGGTGCAGATTCTCCGGGAGCAGGGCCTGCCCTTCACGGGCGGGCCGTTCCTGAACATCTACAACAGCCACGCCCTGCTGGCGCTAAGGGACCTCGGCATGAGGCGTTGGGTCATGCCCCTGGAGCTGGATGGCGCCACCCTGCGCGCCCTGCTGGACGCCGCCGGGCCGCAGCGTCCGGAAACCGAGGTGTTCGCCCACGGACGCCTTCCCCTGGCCTGGTCGGCCCGCTGCTTCACCGCACGCCACCACGATCTGCCCAAGGATCAATGCGGGCTCCGTTGCATCGACGACCCGGACGGCCGCCCCGTGAACACCCGCGAAGGCGAACGCTTTCTGACCATCAACGGCATTCAGACCCAGTCCGGCCGCGTCCACAACCTGCTGCCCGCCTGGCAGAAGCTGGCGGCGGCCGGGGCGGACCTGCTGCGGTTGAGTCCTCGCATCGGTGAGACGCCCGACCTGGCCGACGCGCTGGCACGGGCCATGGCCGATGACACCACCACGACACTGACCCAGGACGGCGATGACTGCAGCGGGTACTGGCACGGTGCCGCCGGCATGGACCGCATCCCGCTACCCTGACTCCCGGGAGGTCGCCCCGGGCACGTGATCTGCTGCCTGCCTGAGGAGCTCCGTGACGGGCGTCGGCAGTTCGGCAGGATCAACGCTGTCGAGCACATTCTTCACCGCCAGCCCGAGGGCGGTATCGCCCTGAACACCGAGACGCCGATGAAAGAACAGGGTATCCGGGTCAACCCGCTGCGCCATGACCTGCACCAGGTCCTCGGCGAAGGCTGTCACCGTGGCGGCGGCGTCCTGGCCCGGAGGCGCCGGCACAATCCGACCGTCGCGCAGGGTCAGGCGCACGCTGACGTCGGGGTCACGGACAACAATACGGATCACGCGCCCGCCCAGGGGATCCAGCGCGCCGTCGGCGATGCGGTCCCGGAGCACACGCGTACTGACAGTCGCAACAATTGCCTCCAGTAACGAGGCCGGCAGCATCTGCGCGGGTCGCAGGACATGGGCGGGCCGCGGGAGCACGAGACGCATGACGGGTACCATCCTCAATCCAGTGACACGCACACTCTCCACCAGTGCGGATCGGGCTGGCCTTGTTCTGGATCAAGCGCTGCCGATTCCGGCAAACACCGGTAGCATGTAGTCTTGCAGTTACTGACCTTTCAACAAGAAGACTCCCCGGAGGCGGGCTTGGAAATTGAACCATGGGGCATATGGCTGCTACTGGCACTGGGGCTTTTCGCACTGGAACTGGTGCTAATGGGCGGTGCCGGCGGACTGTTCCTGGCGTGGGCACTGATGGCACTGGCGGCGATGGCGGCGGCCCTGCTCGACGCCAGCATCATGGGGCAGCTGATTACTGCCGGAGTGGCGGGACTGGTGGCGATGCCCGGGGTCATATGGCTGTTCCGAAGTGCCACCGAGGGGGGCGCCGGTGAAGCCGGCACACCCACCGCGGTGACCATCCGCCACGGCAAGGCGGGCGTCATCGTTCGCGGCGAGTTCTTCCAGGCACGACATGAGGACGGCCGTGAACTGCGGCAGGGCGACAGCGTGCTGGTAGTCCGCTACCAGGGACTCACGGCCATCGTGAAGGATGCCGACGCCGGGGGAACTCATTGAGCCGCCCCGCCCCGCTCCTTTCGGGGGCACTGTTTCTCCTGGTGCTACTCGCCCTTTCCATGGTGTGGTGGGGGCCCATCGCGCGCGACTTTGCCGCTGCCGGAACCGGCTACGGCGCCAAGCAACTGTGCTCGGGCGTGTTCGTCTCGGGCCGCGATCCCCGCACGGTGCTGGAAGAGGATCTGGGCGACCTCCCCGCCGTGATCAGCGCACACGCTAATCCTGACACCGGCACCGTCACCGCCTCCCTGGGGCCGCTGTCGCGGACCGCACATTACCGGGAAGGGCTGGGCTGCACTCTGGCTGCCGGAGGCACCGCACTGGAACCCATGCCGGTGAACGCCAACCGCGCCGGCACAGGCACGGAAGCGTTCCCGGAAGCCCCGGATGACGCGCCCCGACGCCTGGCGCTCGGCCCTCTGATGGAGGCGGCATTCAGCGAGCCGGCCCGCGACGCACAACGCGGCACGCGCGCCCTGGTCGTCGTGCACCGGGGGCAGATCGTCGCGGAACGCTATGCGCCAGGCTTCGACCGCGACATGCCGTTGCCCGGCTGGTCCATGGCCAAGAGCGTCACCAACGCCCTCACCGGCGTACTGGTGCGGGACGGCCAGCTCGGTCTCGACGCCGCCGTGCCGCAGTGGCGCGACGCCAACGACGGCCGCGAATCCATCCGCGTTCGTCACCTGCTGCAGATGACCTCCGGACTGGCCTTCGACGAGGACTACGCCGACCCGCTCGGCGACCCCATTCGCATGCTGTTCAACGAACCGGACGCCGCCGCGTTCGTGCGCAGCAAGGCACTGGAAGCCGAACCGGGCTCGGAGTGGGATTACACCAGCGGTACCACCAATCTCCTCATGGCCCTGCTCCGCGATGCAGTTGGCGATGACAGGGCCTGGGCCGACTTCCCGCGCGAGGCGCTGTTCCGCCCCCTGGGCATGGACAGCGCCGTGCTGGAGCCGGACGCGTCCGGCAACTTTGTGGGCTCGTCGTTCATGCTGGCCACGGCGCGGGACTGGGCGAGGTTTGGCCAGCTCTACCTGCACGACGGCGTGTGGAACGGCGAGCGTCTGCTCCCGGAGGACTGGGTCGCGTTCACCCGGGAACCCGCTCCGGACGCCGACAAGGGCGGTTACGGCGCCCACTTCTGGTTGAACCGGGGGGACCCGGACACCGGGGAACGCCCCTGGCCGGAGCTGCCCGCGGATACGTACGCGGCGTCAGGTTACCAGGGGCAGGAAGTGGTGATCGTGCCCTCGGCCGACCTGGTGGTGGTGCGCCTGGGCCTCTCCCGGCCCCGGGAGGCGTGGGACCGGGAGTGGTTCGTCGGCGGCGTACTCGACGTGCTGGGCGAGGACTAACCTCCTCAGCCCAGACGCGCCCCGAAGGCGATCAGCTCGTCCAGAAGCTCGTTCGGACGTTCCAGCGGCGTCATGTGCCCGCATCCGCGCAGCACCGTGCGGCTGACGGGCGCGGTAACGGCGTCCGCCAGTGCCGCGGTGGCCTTTGGCGGGGTCATCATGTCGCGGTCGCCGATCACGAAATGCACCGGGCAGGCGATCTCCCCGGCACGGGCGACGCCCGCCTCGTAGGCGTTGCAGGCGTTCATGTCCGTGAACAGCACGCCCGGTGCGGCCTGCTCCAGCAGTCGGACGCCCTGTCCGTGGATCCACAGCCCGGGGGCCTGGTTACCGCCCAGGTGCGACTGCGGGCTGATGCCCCAGTTCATGATCATGCCGATTCCCCTGGGATCGTTTGCGCGGGTCGCCTCCAGCAACGGCTCCGCCACCGGCATGGGGAATCCGGTTCCCACCAGCGCCAGACCCTTGACCCGATCGCGATAGCGCGCGGCGAAATCCACGGCCGCCAGCGACCCCATGCTGTGACCCACCACCATGGCCTGCTCCACACTGGCGGCGTCCAGCAGCGCGGCGAGCCAGTCCGCCTGGGCTTCGATGGAGCCGAGTGGCTCTCCCGCCGAGCGCCCATGACCCGGGAGGTCCACGGCCATGACGTTCTGCCCGTGGAAAGCGAAGTACCGGCTCTGGAGAATCCAGGCGGAGTGGTCCATGCCCGCGCCGTGGACGAACAGCCAGGTAGTTCGCCCGGGCTCCAGTGCGTGGGTGCCGGTATAGATGTACGTCTTGCTGCCATTGACCGTGAGTTCCATCAGCGCGCCTCCTTCTGACTGGCACGCAGGGCGCGCTTGAGATCGTTGATCAGATCGTCGGGATCCTCCAGTCCCACGGACAGGCGGATCATGCCCTCGGAGATGCCCGCCGCGCGCAGCGCTTCGCTGCTCATGCGGTGGTGAGTCGTGCTGGCCGGATGGATCACCAGCGACTTGGCATCGCCCACGTTGGCTAGATGGGAGAACAGGTTCAGGCTCTCGGTGAACCGCCGCCCCGCCTCACGGCCGCCCTTGATGGTGAAACTGAACACGGCGCCGCACCCCTTGGGCAGCATCCGAGCCGCTAGGCCGTGGTCCGGGTGGTCCGGCTGCTCCGGGTAGCCCACGTGCTCCACCGCCTCGTGCTCGGCAAGAAACGCCACCAGCCTGCGCGTGTTGTCCACGTGACGCTGCATGCGCAAAGGCAGCGTCTCCAGGCCCTGCAGCAGATGAAAGGCGGTGGTCGGGCTCATGCACGCCCCGAAGTCCCGCAGCCCCTCCTTGCGGGCGCGCAGGAGAAAGGCGCTCGGGCCGTACTCCTCGGTGAAGTCCATGTTGTGGAACCCGGCATAGGGCTCTGTCAGCTCCGGGAACAGGCCGGAGGCGTCCCAGTCGAAACGACCGCTGTCCACCAGCACCCCGCCCACGGCAACGCCGTGGCCGCCGAGGAATTTGGTGGCCGAGTGATAGACCAGATCGGCCCCGTGGTCGAAGGGGCGGCACAGATAGGGCGTAGTGAAGGTGGCATCGATCAACAACGGCAGGCCATTGTCGTGCGCCACCTGCGCCACCGCCTCGATATCAAGGATATCCAGCCCGGGGTTGCCCAGCACCTCGCCGAAAACAAGGCGTGTCTCCGGGCGGATGGCGTTGCGGAACGCCTCCGGATCGCGCGGATCGACGAACGTCGTCTCGATGCCGAAGCGCGGCAGCGTGTAGGTGAGCAGGTTGTGGGTGCCACCATACAGGGAGTGGGAGGCGACGATATGCCCGCCCGTGCCCATGAGCGTGGCCACGGCCAGATGGACCGCGGCCTGGCCGCTGGCGGTGGCAATGGCGCCAACGCCGCCCTCCAGGGCGGCCACACGCTCTTCCAGGACAGCGTTGGTGGGGTTGGAAATGCGCGAATAGACGTGGCCGGCACGCTCGCCGTTGAACAGCGAAGCGGCCTGATCGCTGTCCTGGAACACGAACGACGTGGTCTGGTAGATGGGCGTCGCGCGCGCCCCCGTGGCCGGATCCGGTTGCTGGCCGGCGTGCAGGCTCAGCGTATCGAAACTGAACGGGCCGGATGTGCTGCTCATGATGGCTCCTCAATCACATTGTTATGGTCAGCCACAAACCTACTGGTTCCGCTCCGGTTCGGCCAGTGTTTCGAACGCCTCATTCACCGACAGAAAGACCTCCCCCCGCAGCCGTTCCATGAGCGGCCCGCCGCTCAGGCCGTCCATTACCGGCCCCTTGACCTCGGCCAGGTGCAGGCGGATGCCCTGCCGTTCCAGTCCGGCATCGAGCGCCTCGAGCATATCCAGCGCCGTGGCGTCCACATGGCTGACGGACGTCATCACCAGCACCAGGTGCTCGGGCTGCGGGTCGCGTGCTACGAGGGTCTCGATCTGTTGCTGCACCACTTCGGCATTACCGAAAAACAGGTTCTCGTCGATGCGCACCAGCAGTACGCGCCCATCCGTCTCAACCCGGTGGCGGCAGACATTGCGAAAATGTTCAGTCCCGGGAACCCGGCCGACCACGGCCACATGGGGGTGACTGGCCCGCCAGATCAGGGTGATCAGCGACAGCGTTACACCGAACAGCACACCTGCCTCGACCCCCACCACCAGCACGCCCAGCGCCGTGCCGGCGAAGGCAAGCCCCTCCATGCGGTCATGCCGCCAGACGCGCCGCAGGGCCGCGACGTCCACCAGACCGACCGCCGCAATGATGATGACCGCCGCCAGCACCGTCATGGGCAGCGCCCGAAAGAGCCCGGTTGCGAAAACCAGCACCAGGGCAATCAGCGCCGCAGCAATAATCCCCGCCAGTGGCGTCCGCGCCCCGCCCTCGGCATTGACGGCGGTGCGCGAGAAACCACCGGTCACCGGGAACGCGCCGGACAGCGCGCTAACCACGTTGGCCGCGCCTAGCCCGCGCAGCTCGGCATCGGGATCAATCCGCTGCCCGCGCTGCCGCGCGAACGCCTGGGCGATGGCCACGCTCTCGACAAAACCGATGAGGCCAATGATCAGGGCGGGCAGCAGCAGCGGCGTGATCAGGGCCGGATCCAGGGCGGGCAACACCAGTTGCGGCAGACCGGCGGGCAGCGCGCCCACCACATCGAGCCGGTGCTCCAGCCCGGCCACCGCGACCAGTGCGGAGACGCCGATAACGGCCCCCATGGGGGCGAGCCTGGAACCCAGGGCGGCCATTGGTGGCGACACGCCCAGGCGACGCAGCAGGCCGGGCAGGTAGATACGGGCGGCCAACAGGGCACTCAGTACACCAACCCCGATCGCCGCCGTAAGCGGGTCCACGTCCGGCATCGAGCGCACCAGCCCGACAACCAGGGCCAGTGCGCTCTGCCCGTCGGCGTCCACACCAAGCAGTGGCCGCAGCTGCCCTACGATAATGAGCAGTGCCGCGCCGGAGATGAAGCCGCTGATCACCGGATGGCTCATGAGCCGCGCCAGGTTCCCCAGGCGCAGCAGGCCGAAAACGAACAACATGATGCCGGAGAGGAACGCCAGCAGCACCGCGCCAGCGATGTACTCAGGGCTCCCGGGATCGGCCAGGGGCGTCAGCGCCGAGGCGGTCATCAGCGACGCCACCGCCACCGGCCCCACGGACAACACCATGGACGAGCCGAACACGGCGTAGGCCAGCAGCGGCGTGACACTGGCGTACAGACCAAGCTGCGGGGGCAGGCCCGCCAGGGCAGCATAGGCAAGCCCCTGGGGCACCAGCAGCATGGTCACCACCACGGCGGCCAGCAGGTCGCCGGGTAGCAGATCACGCCGGTACCGGCGAACCCAACCCGGCAACAGCTTGGTCATGCGCGGCGTTTCCGCTCGATCAGTTCAAACACACCCATGCCGGCGACCATGGAGGCCACGAACACCAGCGCTTTGGCTTCACCAGCACCCAGGGCCACCACCGCCGGGCCGGGGCAGAAACCGGCCATGCCCCAGCCGACCCCGAAGCCCAACGCACCGAACAACAGCCGACCGTCGATGTCCGCCCGGGCAGGCAGGCGCATGGGCTCACCAAGCAGGGATTCGCGGCGCCCCGCGGCGACACGGAAGGCGATGAACGCAGCGCCGATGGCGCCAACCATGACCAGCGCCAGGGACGGGTCCCACGCACCAGCCAGATCAAGAAACCCAAGAACCTTCTGCGGGTTGGCCATGCCGGACACCAGCAGACCGACGCCGAAGATCAGACCAACAACAAAGGCAGATAAGAGTGTACGCATCCCGGTTACCCTCCGATCACGTGGCGGATCACGAACACCGTCGCAAAGCCGGTGGCCATGAACGCGACGGTCGCCAGCAGCGACCGCGGTGACAGACGCGAGATACCACAGACCCCGTGACCGCTGGTGCAGCCGGCGCCGTAGCGGGTGCTGATACCCACCACAAGCCCGGCCAGAATCAGCATTGGGTACCCCGCCTCGATCCGGATCTCCGGCAAGCTGGTGGTGGCCAGCCAGACCAGCGGGGCGCCGACCATGCCGGCGATGAACGCCAGCCGCCAACCCACATCGCCCCGCTGCGGGGCAAGCAGCCCGCCAACAATACCGCTGATACCGGCAACACGGCCGTTCAACAGAATGAACAGCGCCGCGGCCAGCCCGATCAACACGCCGCCGGCCAGCGCCGACCACGGTGTGAATGCCGCCCAATCAACCGTCATGGTGACTCCTCGATTCCGGAAACAATGACAACTCAGTGACGGCTCATTATACCATCAAGTTCTATCGTTATAACCAAAATGATTATTCATTCGACGTGTCACATGCCGCGCCGCATTCTCGTAGACCGCCAGCATGGCCGGCACCAGGAACAGCACGATGAGCGAGGCGATGGCCAGGCCGAAGGCGATGGCGATCGCCATGGGGATCAGGAACTGCGCCTGCACGGAGGTCTCGAACAGCAGCGGCGTCAGCCCGCCGATGGTGGTCAGCGTGGTCACCAGCACGGGACGCAGCCGCAGCCGGGACGCCTCGATCAATGCGTCCTCCACCGGCGCAGCGGGATTGCGGTCGCGGATCT
The DNA here is from genome assembly GCA_007126095.1 of Aquisalimonas sp. GTDB lineage: Bacteria > Pseudomonadota > Gammaproteobacteria > Nitrococcales > Aquisalimonadaceae > Aquisalimonas. Next base: position 20,874 of record SLBZ01000071.1, on the reverse strand, counting down.
CGCGGTAGAACGTGACCAGGATGATGCTGTTGTTCACGACGATGCCAGAGAGGCCGAACAGACCGAACAGCGACAGAATCGTGAGGTCGAGGCCGAACAGCCAGTGACCGAAGAACGCACCGACGATGCCGAACGGGATCACCGCCATGACCAGCAGCGGCCAACCGTAGGACGCGAACACGAACGCCAGCACCAGGTAGATCAGCGCCATGGCGAGAATCAACCCGGCGCGCATGTCCGCCAGGGTCTCCTCCTGATCGGCCGCCTGCCCCTCGAAGGCGGTCTGCACGCCGTAGCGCTCCCGCAGCTCCGGCAGCAGGTTCTCTTCCAGGTCGGCACGAATACGGTTGGCGTTGGCCACCTGGGCGTCCACGTCCGCCGTGGGCCGCACCGCCAGCCTGCCGTCGAAGTGGCGCAGCGATGAGAAGCCGCGCCGGGTCTCCAGGTCGGCCACGTTCACAAGGGGCACGGTGTTCCCGTCCGGCGTCTGCACGCGCAGGTCTTCCAGACTGGCGAGGTCGTGCCGGTCCTCCGGATGCAGCCGAACCCACACTTCCACTTCGTCACGCCCCTGCTGGAACAGCTGCGTGAGCACGCCGGCGTACGCATCGCCCAGCTGGGCGCTCAGATCCGCCGCATTGAGCCCCAGTGCCCGGCCCTGATCGTTGAGCCGGTAGATCCATTGTTCCGGCCCATAGGGCAGATCATCGGCAATGCCGGAGACCCCCGGTCGCTGGCGCAGATCGTTCTGCACGGCCATGGAGGCGGCCTTGAGTTGCTCCGCCGGCGCGCCGGTGATGCGCACGTCGATGTCCGCCCCGGGCGGGCCCTGCCCCCGCTCGCGGATCACCAGGTCCTCCAGCCCCGGCGCGCCAGGGGCATTGTCTTCCCAGGCACGAATGAACGCACGGTTGCGGATCTCCCGCTGATCCGGCGGCGACAACTCCACGAAGACACCGCCGTAGTGCTCACCGACACGCCTGTCCTGCGGATCACTGGCAATGGTGCTACCGGTCCGACCCACGTAGGTATGCAACACGTCGCCACCGGCCTCCTCTGCCGTCTTCCTCAGCGACGCCTCCAGCTCGTCCAGATACGCCTCCACACGCGAACGTGGGGTGCCCGGCGCGAAGCTCACGTTCGCCTGCAGAGTCTCGCCCTCCACCGACGGGAAGAACGTGAAAGCCAGCCGTCCGCCGGGCACCAGCGCGAACGCGACGATCAACAGCGCAATGGGCGCGGCAATGGTCGCCCAGCGATGGTGCACCGAGGCGGTGACGGCCCGCCTGAACGCGCCGTCGCGGAAACGGTTGAAGGCGGCGTCCAGCCGCTGGCGGTAGCGATTGGGCGAGACACGCTGGCTGCGCTCGAAGGAGCGCCGCAGGTGGCCAGGCAGGATGAAGAACGCCTGCACCACGGCGGCGATGATCACACAGATAATCACCAGCGGAATGTCGAACAGGATGTTGCCGATGGGGCCGCCGATGATCATCAACGGCAGGAAGGCGGCGATGGTGGTGAGCGAGGCGGCCATCACTGGCGCGAACATGCGCCGAGCACCATGAATCGCCGCTTCATCGGCCGACTCCCCGGCCTGGAAGCGACTGTAAGCGTTCTCCCCAACCACCACCGCGTTATCGACGATGATGCCCAGTGCCATGATGAAGGCAAACAGGCTCATCATGTTGATGCTGCCGCCGGTGAAAAAGAGCACGGTCAGCGCTGCCAGGAATGAGGTGGGAATACCCAGCGTGACCCAGAACGCCATGCGCCCGGAGAGGAATGCCAGCAGCACGCCGATCACCAGCAACAGCCCGCCCACCCCGTTTTTCAGCATGAGTGCGATGCGTTCGCTGATGAACTGCCAGAACTCGTCGAACACCTCGACACTAGCCGTCGCGGGCAGCGCGGGTGTGCGCTCCGCCAGGAAATCATCCAGCACGCGGGCCGCGGCGAGTGCGTCCTCGTCCTCGGCACGCTCGACCAGGATCTCCACCGCATCGCGGCCGTTGAAACGCAGCTGGATCTCGTTGTCCCGCGCCTGCTGGTTGATATCAGCTAGCAGCCCGAGCGGCACCGAACGCCCGCCCTCAACGGGCACTGCCAGTTCCTCGAAGGCCCGGACGCTGCGGGCCTGATCCACGCCGCGGAGCTGCCGCGCCACATCGCGCTCGCCGGCATCCCCGGCGGGGATATCGCGGCTCTGGGCATCAACCCGCGCGGCCAGTTCACTGAACGACAGCCCCAGGTCGGTGAGTGTCGCCTGGGGAATGTCGATGCTGATCTCCTGCTCCGCCATGCCGGTAAGCTCGACGCGAGTCACGCCGCTCTCCAGCAGCTCTTCTTCGAGCCGGCGACTCAGTTCCCGCACCTCCCGGGTGTTGAGATCACCGCTGACCAGCAGACGGGCAACCGGGTCATAGCGCAGCACGCGACTGATGGTCGGCTCGCGCGCCGCCTCCGGCAGATTGCGTACACCGGCGACCCGATCCTTGACCGACTCCGTCGCCTGCGCCATGTCCGTGCCCTCGCGGAACTCCAGCACCACAGTGGCGCCGCCCTCCGCCGACGTGGAGGTGAGCTCGCGCAGGCCGTCCACGTCACGCAGCTCCTCCTCCAGGGGCGACGTCACCGCGTCGGCCACCTCTTCGGCAGTGGCGCCGCGCCACTCCACCTGTACGGTGACAAAATCCAGCTCGAAGGTGGGGAAGAACTGGGTATTGAGCTGCTGCAGCGACCACAGCCCGGAGACGACCATCAGGACCATGATCAGATTCGCCGCCACCGGGTGACGGGCGATCCAGCCTATCCACGATTCGCGCGGTATGTCGCTCATGGACGTGCTATTGCTCCAGGACCTGCACACGCAGGCCATCCATTGCCTGCGGGATCTGGGTGGCGACGATGGCATCACCGGTTTCCAGCTCCGCCGCTCTCACCAGCACTCCACGGCGGCCGCTGTCGTGGCGTGCCTGACCGACACGGGTGACATCCACGGCTTCCATGCGCCCGTCCCGCACGCGGTAGATCCTGCCGGCGTCGTACAAGGCCTCGAATGGGAGCAGCACCGTGTCGGGCTCGGGAGGCAACGTCATCTCCAGTGTCGCGAACCGCCCAAGGACGAGTCCGTCACCACCTCCGTTGACTCGGAACAGGGCGTCCACGCCCCCTTGCCCCCGCTCGGCCCGCCCGGAGAAGCGTGACAGAGACACGGGCACGGTCTCGCCATCCACGGTGGCGTGCGCGTCCACGCCGGAGCCGGCCAGTGCGAGCCGCAGCGGCGCCAGCACTTGTCGCGGCACAGTAGCGCGCACCTCCAGTGCTTCGGTGTCATAGAGAGTGACCAGCGGCTCGCCCGGGCGGACCCGGTCACCCGGAGAGACCGCCACCTCCGCCACGCGACCGGCGAACGGCGCACGCACTTCGGCGCGGCTGAGATCCAGCGCGGCCCGGTCGCGCAGCGCCCGTGCACGGTCGAGCCCTGCATCCAGCCGGTCCAGCCGGTTCTGCGCGGTGTCCACTGCGAACTGGCGCTCGGCCACCGCCAGCCGCTGACGTTTGAGCTGCTGCTCGGCCTGCTCAAGCTGCGAGGGCGACGCGTACTGATCACGGGAGAGGTCGCGCAGCCGCTCAACCTCCCGTTCCAGCAACGCTTCCAGTTCCTGCTCCAAAGCGAGATCCTGGCGATCGCCTTCGATACGCCGCTGTTCCGTTCGCCGCTGGCTTTCCAGGTCGGCCACGTCGGCTTCCTGCTGCGTCAGCGTGAGCCGAAGCTCCCGATCGTCCAGGCGCACCAGGGCGCCGCCTTCTTCGACCTGATCGCCCTCGCGGGCCTGCAGCTCCGCCACGTCGCCCTCCACGGCGGCGGTTAACCCGGCAGTGCGAGGCGACTCCAGGAATCCCTGCATCCGCACCAAGGGACGATGGGCAGCCACCGTGGCGGTCACGGTGGCAACCGGCCAGGCTCGTTCCTCGGCAGGCTCTGCGGGCACGTCCGGGCCGGTCAGTACCAGCAGCAGGGCAATCCCCGAGGCACCGGCAAGGATCAAGACCGGCAATATCCAGCGGAACAATCGGTTCATGGGTCACTTTCCATCGAAATCAGGGTGTCATTGCGGAAACCCCATGAGCCGACGTCACCCCGGGATCACTGACGAGCCGGAAACGGTGCAGCAACCCGGTGTCCAGCACGCGGTCATACGCCGCCTGCGCGGCGGACGCCTCGCGCCCCGCCGGTACTGCGCCCGCTGGTCCGTCAGTGGTTGCTCCACCAACCCCGGATTTTCGCCTACAGTCCCGCCCCCCGCAACCAGGGGGGAGCGGCGCCCTCCACGTGCTGCTCGCGCGTCGTTCCTGAGCGCGCCGCCCACCCCGCGCAACCCCGGTATTTCAAAATTCTATTAAGTCGGAATCGGTTCATATTCCTTCCAACCCTTCCTGTCCAGAATTTGCGCCTTTTCAAGGTTCGGCTTCGCTGTCCGATAAACAGGCGTGCCGCGTCGCAAACTGCGGCCACCGACGCTCATTTATTCGCCAGACCAGAAGGCAAACGCCATGCTCAGCTCCGTGAAGATCGGAACCCGCATCCTCATCGGTTTCGCCGTGACCCTGGCGGTGACCCTCGCCATCATCACACCCACGGTCCTCGGCCAGATCGGCTCCATCATCGACGAGGCCGAGGACCGAGAACTGCGCAGCATGTACGACGCCGTCCGCTCCCAGATCGAGACCCAGAGCGGCTTCGCCGAAGCGATGAGTGCCCTGGTGGCCGAGCAGCCCGAGGTCCGCGCCACCTTCGCCGAGCGCGATCGCGAGACCCTGGTCGACCAGTTCCACCCCGCCTTCGAGCGACTGAGCGAGGAGCACGGCGTGGCCCAGTTCCAGTTCCACACCCCGACGGCGACCTCCTTCCTGCGCGTGCACGCGCTGGACAACTACGGCGACGACCTCACCGACCGGCGGCCGACCATCGTCGAAACCAACCGGCGCCAGCAGCCGATTCGCGGGCTGGACGGCGGCGTCTTCGGCATCGGCATCCGCGGCCTGAGCCCGGTCTACTCCCCGGCAGACGAGCACATCGGTTCAGTGGAGTTCGGCCTCAACCTGGCGCAGGACTTCGCCGACACCTTCACCGAGGAGTTCGGTGCCAACATGGCCCTCCACACCCTGGAGGACCGCGACATGAACACCCTGGCCAGCAATATCCCCGGGGACACCTTTACCGATGCGGAGGCGGTGCGCGCCGCGCTGGGCGGCGAGCGCGTCATGCGCCGCGCCGAGCGCGACGGTACACGCTACGCCACTGTGGTCCGTGCCATCCCGGACTTCGACGGCAACCACATCGCCGTGGTCGAGATCGCCATGGACCGCGATTTCTATGCCACAGCCATGAGCACGTCCCGTAACAGCGTCCTGATCATCGGCCTCATCGCCATCGCCGCCGGCCTGGCCATCGCCTGGTTCATCGGGCGCTCCATCGTTCGCCCGGTGAACGACACCGTCGAGGCCATGTGCGAGATCGCCGAGGGCGAGGGCGACCTCACCAAGCGGCTGGACGAGAGCGGCAAGGACGAGATCGCCGCACTCGCCCACGCCTTCAACCTCTTCGCCCAGAGGGTCCAGGCGACGGTCAGCGAGGTCGGCGGCTCCACCGAGCAGCTCGCCTCGGCGGCGGAGGAGATGTCCACCATCACCGCCGAGACCAACCAGAACACCCAGCGCCAGCGCGAGGAGACCGAGCAGGTGGTCACGGCCATGAACGAGATGACCGCCACCGTCCAGGACGTCGCCCGCAACGCCGAGAGCGCCGCCGAGGCCGCCCGCGAGGCCGACGTCAGCGCCCAGCAGGGCTCCCAGGTAGTCGATCGCACCATCACCGGCATCAACAACCTGGCCCAGGAGGTGGAGAGCGCCGCCGAGACCATCAACCGCCTCGGCAGCGACACAGATAACATCGGCTCCGTTCTCGACGTCATCCGCGAGGTCGCCGATCAAACCAACCTGCTGGCCCTCAACGCCGCCATCGAGGCTGCCCGGGCCGGCGAGGCCGGCCGCGGCTTCGCCGTGGTCGCCGACGAGGTTCGCACCCTCGCCAGCCGAACCCAGGACTCCACCCAGGAGATCCAGGCCATGATCGAGCGGTTGCAGTCCGGTTCCCGCGAGGCGGTCGAGGCCATGGAGAACAGCCGCAGCCGGGCCCACAGCACCGTGGAGGAGGCCGGCAACGCCTCCGAGTCCCTGGGCTCCATCACCCAGTCGGTGAGCCGGATCAGCGAGATGAATGACCAGATCGCCTCCGCCGCCGAGGAGCAGAGTTCCGTGGCCGACGAGATCAACCGCAACATCGTCAGCATCAACGATATCTCGGAGCAGACGGCCGAGGGCGCCACGCAGACCGCCACCGCCGGCGATCAGCTGGCGCGCCTGGCCAACCAGCTCCAGAACCTGGTGGCGAAGTTCAAGTACTGACCAACGCCCCCGCCATCCCGGCGAACGGGATGGCGGGCCGTTGCGGTCGTCACTGGCGGCCGGTGGAGCATCGTTCCCAGTCGCCCGGAAGCAGTCGCAGAGCCCGCCGCTCCAGACGCAGGCCGGCCTCTTCCAGTCCGGTCCGCAATGTGGACACTAACGTACAGAAGTGGCCCAACCGGTTGCACGCGTGTTCGGCCTAGCGTCAGCGCCTGTTGCCAGACCAGACCGGTTTGACCACACCGCTACGATGAATCAAAGTAAAAAAGGGTGTAGATAATGCAAGTGTTTCGTACAACCAATCAATCACGTTTCCCATGGGCCGGCCACGCGGACTCATCGGAAGCGCGAATATAACCTCTGGGGAGTACGTCGTGACTGATCCGAATCAGAATCCTGACGACTATAATCCGACTGTGGAAACAGACTACGAGGTCGGTCAGGATAACGTCCGACCGCTCGGGCTGGAACTCCACAACCCGGTTTTTTTCATTACCGCGGTGGGTATCGCACTGGCGGTCGCCGTAGCCATGGTCTTCCCTGACGCCACCTACGAGGTGCTGCACGGGGTACGCACATATCTGGAAAGCACGTTCGACTGGGTCTACATGGGGGCGGGCAATCTGTTCGTGCTCTTCTGCCTGATCCTCCTAGTGACGCCCATGGGCCGGATCCGACTTGGCGGAGCATCAGCCACGCCGGAGTTTACTCGGCTGGCCTGGTTCGGAATGCTCTTTGCGGCAGGTATGGGCATCGGCCTGATGTTCTTTGGTGTGCTGGAACCATTCTTCCACTATTTCAACCCGCCGTTCGGCGTTGAAGGTGGCGAAGAAGGGGCCCGCGAACTTGCCATGGCCGCAACCATTTTCCACTGGGGTTTCCACCCATGGGCGATTTACGCTGTCGTGGCCGTATCGCTGGCGTTCTTCAGCTTCAACTATGGTCTGCCCCTGACCATCCGCTCGGCCTTCTTCCCGATCCTGGGTGATCGCGTGTGGGGCTGGCCCGGGCACTTCATCGACATCATGGCCGTGTTTGCAACCATGTTCGGTCTGGCCACGTCTCTGGGCTACGGTGCCGAACAAGCGGCGGCCGGCATGTCTCATGTTTGGGGTTTCCCCGAAGGTAACGCCACAGTGGTTACGCTGATCCTGGTGATCACTGCCATCGCGCTCGTATCCATTCTGCTGGGGATTCACGGCGGTGTGCGCCGCCTCAGTGCCCTGAACATGATCCTGTTTGCTCTGCTCGGCGCGTTCATTCTGGTGGCGGGCTCCACGGTCAGTATCCTGGCGAACAGCGTCACCAGTATCGGGCATTACCTGACCAACCTGATCCCGCTCAGCAATCCCATCGGCCGTGAGGACGAAGGCTTCATGCACGGCTGGACGGTGTTCTACTGGGCGTGGTGGACCTCATGGGCGCCGTTCGTGGGCATGTTCATCGCCCGGGTCTCCTACGGCCGCACGGTGCGTGAGTTCATCACCTGCGTGCTCATCGTGCCGGTGGTCGCTACGGTGATTTGGATGAACATCATGGGCGGCTACGCCATCGAACAGTACGTGGTGGACGGCTTCGAGGGGGTCTACCAGTATGTGGTCGAGAGCTACGACGACACCATGGTGCTGTTCGGCATGCTCGAAGGTCTGCCGCTGACGTTCCTGACGTCGTCGGTGGCGATCTTCCTGGTGATGATCTTCTTCGTGACCTCGTCGGACTCCGGGTCGCTGGTGATCGACACCATCAGCGCCGGCGGCAAAACCGACGCACCTGTGGTGCAGCGCTCCTTCTGGGCCATTTTCGAGGGCCTCGTCGCCATCGCACTGCTGCTGAGCGGCGGTCTTGCGGCGCTACAGGCGGGCGCGATCACACTCGGCTTCCCGTTTGCCTTCGTACTTTTGGCTATGGCGGGTTGCACCCTCTACGCCATGGCAAGAGAGGCGCCGAACTACCGGCCAGGCACCGCCTGACAAGCCTCACCTGAAGCACCGAAAAAGCCCCGCCCCGCGGGGCTTTTTTTGTGATAATTTCCCGCCATCAACAGCACGCGTGAGCGGGACCACGGAATGACACCCCCAGTAGCCGATCTGACGGACCAACAACGGATTGCCGCGGCCAGTATGTGGCAGGCCCTGGAGCCGGAGACCATCGAGACGATGCTGTCGGCCGGGGAAGAGATGCATCTCGGTGCAGGGCGTTATCTGTTCCGCTCCGGCGACGCCTACCGCAAGTGCATCTACATCCACCTGGAAGGCACACTGGAACAGACGGCCGCCAGCGGCGACCTGCGCACCGCGGAGCCCGGTGATGTCATCGGTCTGGCCAGCTATCTGGACGGCGACAATTACCGCTCCACCGCTCACGCCGTCTCCGACTGCCGGCTGCTGGCCCTGCCAGGCGCCACGGTGCAGCGACTCGAACAGGAATCCACGCCGTTCTTCGAAGCCATCAACCGCGCCCTGGCATCGCGCATGCGCAAGGCGCGGCAGGTGCGGGAAACCGTACGCGGCACCCTCGCCCGTCCCGTGCGGCAGTTCATGAGCAGCGGACTCCCCACCTGCGGCAGCACGGATACGGTGGCCGACGCCGCCCGCACGCTCGCCGACCGTGAGATCGGCAGCCTCGGCCTCGTGGATCAGGCTGGCCGACTCACCGGGATGCTCACACCCACGCGGCTGCTCATGGCCATGGTCAATGGCGAGGCGTCACCGGACGACAGCGTCCACGCCATCGAGGCGGACGGGGCGTTCTCGGTCACACCCGACACGCCACTGTGGCAGGTGGAGGAGATCCAGCGCCGGCACCGGGTGCGGGACGTGGTGGTGGTGGATCACGACAATGTCCCGGTCGGACTGATGTCCGAGACCGGGCTGATCCAGGCACTGGCGAAGCCGCCGTACACCCTGGACAGCGAGATCAAGACCGCGCCGGACATCGAGACACTGGTGACCCTGCGCCGCAAGATCCACGTTGCCGCAGCGGCCGTCCACACGGCGCACCGCAGTGCTGGCACCGCCGTGCGCGCGCTCACGGAAATGCATCTGGCCCTGCAGCACCGGCTGGTGGAGCTCACCATCGGCAACATGGTGCAGGACGGGCACGGCCGGCCGCCCGCGCGCTTTGCGGTGATCGTCATGGGCTCGGGCGGGCGCGGCGAGATGCTGTTGCGGCCGGATCAGGACAACGGCCTGATCATCGACGACCGGGTCGATGATTCGGGCCTGGACTGGTTCCGGGAATTCTCCGAGCGCCTCAATCCGGCCCTGGACCAGATCGGCTACCGTCTCTGCCCCGGCGATGTCATGGCCCGCAACCCCGACTACCGGCGCACCCTGAGCGACTGGAAGGACAAGCTCACCAACCTGGTGGACAATCCGGGCCGGCGTGAGGCGCGCCTCGCCAACATCATGCTCGACTTCACCACGCTGTACGGCGACGACAGCCTCACCTCGCGGCTGCGCACCCACCTCAACGAGCAACTGGTGGACGACCGGGGCAAGATGCTGTTCCGCATGATGGTCAGTGACGATGCAAAGATCGCGCAGCCGCTGAGTTTCTTCAACCGGCTGGTGACCACCAGCCACCGCGGCAGCCAGGTGATCGACATCAAACGCACGGGGCTGCGCATCATCGTTGACGCCATGCGCGTATTCGCACTCAAGGAATCCATCAGCCGCTGCAAGACCCTGGAACGACTCGCCTCCCTGCGACGGCTCGGCGTGTTCGACCCCGATTTCGCGGAGAGCATGCGCATCGCGTTCGAAGAGTTGCAGGATCTCCTGCTCACCCATCAGCTCGACCAGATCGAGCGCGGCGAGACGCCCGATCCACTGCTGCGCATGGAGCGCCTCTCCAGCCATGACCGGGAGCGCCTGCGGGTGTCACTGCGCGCCACCCGGCGCATGCGGGAGAGACTGCAGTACTCGTTCGGCGTAATCATGAACTGATGTCATTCCGGCAGCTCAAGCAGGAACTCCAGGCGTTGTCGGAACTCGTTGGCGCCCGTCTGCGGCGATCATTCCATCGCCCGCTGTCGCCGCGGCGACGTGCTTCCAGGAACTGCTGCCTGGGCTTCGACCGGGACGCGTTGCTCGCCACGCCCGTCAATGACGCACGCATTGTTGTCCTGGATACAGAGACCACCGGCATGCAGCCCTATGCCGGCGACGGCCTGGTGGAGATCGCACTGATCGAATATCACGGGCTGGTGCCCACCGGGCGCGAATTCTGCTCCCTGATTCACCCGGGCCGCCCGATCCCGCCGGAGACCACCGCCATCCACGGCCTCGGCGACGCGGATGTGGTGGACGCGCCATCCCTGGAGCGGGTGCTCGACGACATCGTGGCGTTCCTGGACGGCGCATTGCTGGTCGGCCACCACATCGGCTTCGACCTGCGTTTTCTCAACCGGGCCACACTCCGTCACCTCCACTGCCAACTGCCCTTCCCCGCCCTCAACACCATGGTGCTGTTCCAGGCGTGGACGGGACGCCACAGCGTGTTCTCTCTCGACGATGTCGCCGAGGCCTGCGGCGTCACGGTCACCGACCGCCACAACGCCCGCGGCGACGCGCTGGTCTGTGGCGAGATATTCCGCGTGCTGGCGACGTCACTCACCGCCCCGGATGCCACGGTGGCTGACCTGCTTGCGATCAGCCCGCCCGATCCGGAGTATGGGCCGCACTACAGTCGGCCGGCCGCCCGCCGCGATGGCGACGACGGCGCCGACTGACTCACGGACCGGAGACAGGAGAGACCACGTTGCGCCGCACGCTGCTCGTTGCCGAGGGAACCCTCGACCGCCCGCTCATCAACATCGCCACCACGGCCGCCGGCTTCAGCGTCACACTGCTGGCGGGATTCGGGATACTGCACCTGGGGCTACCCGGATGGGTCACGCTGCTGGCCATTGCCACACTGCTCACGGGCGTTGCCTGGATCAAGGGTCGCTATGGCGCACCGCGCTCGTTCCGGGTGGAGAAGCCGGCCACCGGCGGCGCACTGCGGATCACCGGCCGCTTCGACAACGGCGAGCTGCCTCACAACGCTGCAGCGGAGCTGCTCCACGCCCGCCGGGAGGGCGACAGCCTGCTGTTCCTGACCCGGCACGGGGATGGCGAACGCACTTTCCACCTCCAACCACCGGCGTTCTCCCCGACTGCCATGGATGCGCTGCAAGCCGTAATGGACGAGATGCCCGAGGCCACCCCGGACGCACTGGAGACCCGGTATAAGAAGGGGCACAACGGCATCAAGGCGTACGACGCCCGCAAACTGCTGCTGCTCCGCTTCACCCAGAAGCCCGGCCACGTCCCCGTTACCCTGGCGGTCGTTAGCGTGACGCTGCTGTTCTGGCTTGCCGTCCTGGCCGTCGCCGTATCCGGCTGAGCAGCCGTGCCGAACGGTTGACCCAAATCAATGGGCGGCCCTATGCTGCCCCGAGCCTGAACAGGAGGGACCAGCCCATGATCAATCGTATCCTCGTTGCCATCGACGGCTCCGAACACTCGGACAAGGCCGTCACCATGGCAGCGACGCTCGCAAGCCGTTTCGACGCGGATCTCGCCATCGTTCACGCGCTGCTCCGGGGCCACATTCCCCCCGCCATCGCCGAACTGTCGTCGGAACCCATTCCGTCGGTGCCCCCGATGACCATGGGCGGCGCGTCGGTGGACTACCAGGTGCCGGTGGCGGCACTGGAAGACATCGCCGAGAAACTCCTGGAGAAAGCCAGGACGGCCGCAACCGCAGCCGGTGCCACGAAGGTGGAGACGTCCTACCACGAAGGCGACCCGGCGCGGGTGCTGCTGGAGGCGGCCAAAGCCCACAACGCGGACATGGTCGTCATGGGGTCCCGCGGCCTAGGCAATCTCAGCGGCCTGCTGCTGGGGAGCGTGTCGCACAAAGTCCAGCAACTGTTCGACGGGAGCGTGCTCACCGTCAAGTGAAACGAATAGGTCCGCCCGCCCTTTCGGGCGGGCCGCTTTCCCCGCCTTCGTGAAGTGCCTCACAAATCTCAGTTCTCTTTTGTGACCTGCCTGTCAACTTCCCGCTCGTAACGTCGTTACAATTCATCCACACAATGAGAAACAATGCCGTTCGTACCAATGCGGCGCTATCGAGGGTGCAATCATGAAGCAAGTAACGTCGGGCGGGCTGGCCGCCAGGCTGGGGTTTGCGGGGCGTTTGACGGTCATGATCGTCTCACTGGTGCTGGTATCCATCGTGCTGATTACCAGCCTGGTCTACGTGCAGTACCGCGACTCGCAGACCGAAGCGGTTCTGAACGATCTCTACGGCACGGGTGATGCCAACACCCAGGCGTTCATGGACTGGCTCACCGCGCGGCAGGACGAGATGCGTTACCTCGCCAGCCTGAGCCCCGCCGAAGAGCTGGACGTGGACGCCCTGAACCATCTGCTGGAGCGGATCGCCGAAAGCCAGGGGCACTACGACACCATCTTCGTGGTGGGCGAGGACGGTCACGGCATCTCCGGCGTGGCCTACGACGGGCAGGCGGAGGTCCTCTCCGCCGACGAGGCCCACGACTTCCATGTGGCGGACCGGGCCTGGTTCCAGGCCGCCATCGGTGGTGACGACGTCTTCTCCGAGCCGTTGGTATCCCGGGCCACCGGCAACCGTGTCAGCAACGTGGTTATTCCCATCCGCAACAACGGCCAGGTGGTCGGCGTCATGCGCGGGGCCGTCCAGCTCGACACCATCGTCGAGCAGGTGGAGGACATGGCCGACGACCGCGCGTTCGAGGTCTATCTGGTGGACGGCAACGGCGAAGCGGTGACCAACGCGCCCTCCATCGACGGTGCCGGCTCGCAGGTCGACACCGAAGCGGTACGGGGGCTCGACGCGGGCGAAAGCGGTGTCGGCGTCTACCCCAATGCCGCCGGGCAACAGGTCGCCGGCAGCTACAGCCCCATTCCGCTGCTTGACTGGGGGCTCGTGATGGAGGTTCCAGAGACCGAGGCGCTCGCCGAAGTCCGGCGGATCTTCTGGATTCTCTCGGCTATTGCCACGGTGATCCTCATCATCTCCATCCTGGCGAGCCTCGGCATCGTCCGCTCCATCACCCGCCCGCTGGGCGGCGAGCCCAGGTACGCAGCCCAGGCGGTCCACCGGGTCGCCGACGGCGACATGGCGACGCCCATCGAGTTGCGGCCCGGCGATACTGACAGCCTGCTGGCGTCCATCGCCAACATGCAGGAGAACCTGCGGACGATGATCCGCGAGATGTCCAACTACGCCGACGAAGTGGCCTCCGCGGCCACCGAGCTGACGCAGGTGAACCAGGAGACGGACAGGGGCATCCAGGAGCAGCGGGATCAGCTCTCCAGCGCGGCAACGGCCATGACCGAGATGACCGCGACGGTGGAGGAAGTGGCCAGGAACAGCCAGTCCGCCGCCGACGGTGCCAACAATACCTCCAGCGAGGCCCACGAGGGCCACGAGGTGGTCACGAAGACCATGACGGCCATGAACACCCTGTCGGGCCAGATCGGCGAGACTGCCGACATGATGGCCACCCTGAAGCAGGAGAGCGATAACGTCGGCACCGTGCTGCAGGTGATCGAGGACGTCGCTGAACAGACCAACCTGCTGGCCCTCAACGCCGCGATCGAGGCGGCGCGGGCCGGTGATCACGGCCGCGGCTTCGCCGTGGTGGCCGACGAAGTACGCTCCCTGGCAACTCGGACCAAGGACTCCACCAACGAGATCCAGAGCATCATCGAGCAGGTCCAGGCCAGCGCGGGCCGGGCCGAGCAGTCGATGCAGCAGAGCCGGGAGTACGCCACGGAGAGCGTGGGTCAGGCCGAACACGCCGGCGAGTCACTGGGGCGCATCACCGGGGCGGTGGCGAACATCAACGAGATGATTCAGCAGATTGCCAGCGCCGCCGAGGAACAGAGCGCCACGGCCAAGGAGATCAACGAGAATATCCACAACATCACCCAGGTGGCGGACGACAATGCCCGCAGCGTGGTGCAGTCCACCGAGGCCAGCGAGTCCATGTCGCAGCTGGCCGAGAAGCTGCGGCAGATCACGCACCAATTCCGGCTATAAGCCGAAGCGACTACAACGTATTGCGGCGTTTGCGGGGCGTGTACAGCGGCGTGTCCATGCCCCACACTCGCCGCAGCGTCAGCGGGCCGCCGGTATAGGCCGGAAAACCGGCTCCGAACAGGGCGGCGACATCCACCATGTCGTCGTCGGCCACCAGCCCCTCCTCGCTGCAGCGGACCGCTTCCTCGACGATGGGGTTGATCAGTTCGCGGGCCAGGCTCGGAAAGTCCTGCTCACCGCCGGGCGGAACACTTGCGCTGACGCGGCGGCCGTGTTTCCAGTCATGGAACCCCTTGCCTGACGCCATTCCCGTGTGGCCTGCGTCCACCAGCTCGCGCAGCTTGTCCGGGACCGTGCGACCCAGCGCCTCGGCCATGGCGATACAGACGTCCAGCCCGATGGCGTCGGCCATTTCCAGAGGGCCGATCGGCATGCCGAAATCCAGCGCGGCGCCGTCTATGACCTCCCGGCGGGCACGCTCGTAGATCCCGGCGGCCTTGAGCATATACGGCAGTTTCAACCGGTTGACGATGAAACCCGGTGCGCTGCGCACCCGCAGCGGCAGCTTGTCCAGGGCGGCGGCCAGGGCCTGTGTGCGGGCCAGGGCGGACTCTCCAGTGCCGGAGCCGCTCACCACCTCGACCATGGTCATGCGCTCCACGGGATGAAAGCAGTGAAACCCGGTCAGGCGCTCGGGATGGCGCATCTCCGACGCCAGATCGTCGATCATCAGCGTGGTGGTGGTCGTGGCAATCACCGCATCCGGCGCCAGCACCTCTTCCAGGGCCGCGTAGAGCACCCGTTTGGCCTCGGCATCCTCGTCGATGGCCTCGATGACCATATCGGCTTCGGCCATGGTGTCCACCCCGGACGCAACCTGGAGGCGCCCGCGCGCCTCCTCCAGAAGTGCGGGATCGGCGAGCCGTTGCTGGAAGACCGTCTCCGCGCGCTGATGCAGGCCTTCCAGCGCGGACTCGTTCTCTTCATGCACGGTCACCTGCCGTCCGTGGGCTGCCAGAACGGCGGCGAGCCCCGCGCCAATCGCGCCACAACCGATGACGTGGATCACCTGCGGCACCGTCACATCGAGCTGGCGGGCCTCGCGCCGGAGCCGGTCCTGCAGCAGATAGGTGCGGACCAGATTCAGGGCGCTGGGTTTGCGGATCAACGCCAGCAGCGACTCGCGCTCGGCCCGGACGCGCTCGCGCAGGCGGCGGCCCGCCGCGCGCCGCCACAGGCGCAGAATCGCGTAGGTCGCCGGGAAGTTCTCCGGGCGCGCCTGACGCTGCAACTGGGCATCGAGATAGCGATAGGTGATCCACCGCGCCGGGCCGAAGCGCACCATCTGCGACCAGATGCGCGGCCGGTGACGCCCGGGATCGCGGGCAATGAAGTCTCGTGCCGTATCCGCCAGCGACTCTGCGGGCACGGCGGCATCAATGAGGCCGAGCTGCTTTGCCGCGGCCGCATCCACGGAGCGCCCGGAGGTCATCAACTCCAGCGCCCGCCAGGAGCCGACCACCGAGGGCAGGCGCGCCGTTGCCCCGTAACAGGGATGCAGGCCGAGCCGTACGTCCGGCAGCCCGAGGCTGGTGGCGGCGCCCTCGTCAGCAACGCGATACCGGCAGCCCAGCGCCAGCTCCAGCCCACTCCCCAGGCAGTGGCCGTGGATGGCCGCGACCGTGGGCACCTTGAGGCCATACAGGCGGGTGGTCACCGCCTGCCCGAGATCGATCAACGATGCCACGCGATCCAGGTCGCCCATGGCGGCCAGTTCGTCGTTGCTGGCTCCGGCCACGAAGCCGGACGGTTTGGCCGAACGCAGCACCATCCCGCGCAGGTCAGGCCTGGCGGCGATGTCATCCAGCAGTTCGGAGAGCTCGGCCAGAACGGCCATGGGAACGGTATTGGTGGCCTCCCCGGCCACATCCAGCGTGAGCCAGGCAATACCGTCGGCGTCGTACTCCACGCGGCAGTGTTCGGTCACGAGCGCCTCTCGACGGAGTGAATGGCGGACCCGCCCATGCTACCGCGAATCGTCCGCCATCCAAGGCGCCTGCCGCCATGCCACTACTTTTTGGTGATCACGTAGCGCAGGATCTCGACGATCTGCTCGGGCGTCTGCGCCCAGGCCATGGCGGATGCGTCTACCTCCTTCAGCGGGTGGATGATCTCTTCCCCATGCAGGGTGATGTAGGGCTTGCCCAGCGCGGCGCAGAAGCCGGCATCAAACGCGGCATTCCACTGCTTGTACCTGTCGCCGAAACGCACCACGACCAGGTCGGCGTCCTGAATCAGGGTCTGGGTGCGGATGGCGTTGACCTTGGCGGACTTGTGATCGCGCCAGAATCCGCTGCTCTCCTCACCCAGCACGTCACCGGCGGCGTCGCTGGCGTCGTGGTCCGTCACCGCGGAGGTGAACCGCACCGGCAGGTCCAGTTCGCGGGCGCCGGTTTCGATCTGCTCGCGCCAGTCGGTATGGATTTCACCGGAGAGATACACGGTCCAGGTCATTGTTTGCCTCCTTTGAACTTGTGTCCGGCGCGCTAGTGGCGCCTCTCGCAATGGCGGAGACACTACCATGCAGCGCCCCGCAGCGTCAGGGCCGGAGCGGTTCGGACGGAAGAACAGCTCCCGTGCCAGGGCGTTGAAAATCAGCGGCTATTCGCTGTCATAGCCCAGCAGCCGCCGCTCCCGGATCACCTCGGCCACCGGCTCCGGTACGGCCCGGGCCCAGTCACCGCGGTCGGCGCGCAGGTCGGCGAGCACGTCGGCGGCGTCGATGTGCAGGTGGCTGTCGTCGCAGGGCTCGATGGCGCGCAGCTTACCGTTCTCCACCAGGTGCGCCAGCAGATTCCGGAGATGGTCGGGCACCTGTACGTTGTGAAGCGTCGTGGTCTCGGCCTCGCCCGGCCGCCGCGACGGATAGACGTAGACCTGAGTGTTGTCGGGGAACAGCTTGCCGAACGCTTCCAGAATGCCCCCCTCGACGCCGTCGTAGTACTTCTCGTCGAACAGCGTGGTGAAATCGCGCACGCTGAGCACGATCCCGATGGGTTTGCGGGTGTACCGGCGAAGGTAGGCGCGCAGGCGGAAGAACCGCACGTAGTCGGAGACCATCACCGTGTATCCGAGCGAGGCCAGCAGATCGGCGCGATCCAGGAAGTCGGCGTCATCGGTGATCTCGCCACCGGTGGGTGAGCTCATGGTGATCTCCGCCAGCGAGACCATGCTGCTGTCGTCCACGGCCTCCAGCTGGCGGAACTGCTGCTGGCCGGACTGCATCATGTCCGCATTCACGCGGGTGACCGGCTTGAACAGCCCCCGGATCACCAGCACCGACTGGCGGAAGAACAGTTCGCCGGGGACCTGCACCCGCCCTTCCGGGTTGATCACCACCGCGCGGGTGAGCCAGCTCCGGATCAGGTGGAGGTTCATGCGGCGGTTGTCCACGTCCTCGAAGTAGGGGCCGGAGAAGTGGATGAGATCCACCTCGATCCGATCCGACCCGAGTTCGTCACTCAGGCTCTCCACGATCCACTCCGGGCGGTTGTGGTAGAAGTACGCCCCGTAGATGAGATTGACGCCGAGAATGCCGAGGGCCTCGGCCTGCTGGGCATTGTCCTGATCCAGCATGCGCACGTGCAGCACGATGTCGCTCGGCTCGGCCCCGGGGTGGAGCTGGGCGCGAATCCCGATCCACCCGTGGCACTCGTTCTGCTGCTTGAAGCTGCGGGCGGTGACCGTGGCGGCATAGGCGAAGAACGCGGTGTTGCGCGGCCGCACGCCGGTGAGTCGGTTCACCACCTGCTGGTACTCCTTGTCCAGCATCTGCTCCAGACGCGCGCGGCTAACGTAGCGGTCCACGTTGCCGTAGATGTCATCACTCACCGCCATATCGTAGGCGGACATGGTCTTGGCAATAGTGCCGGCGGCGGCACCCACATTGAAGAACCGCCGCGCGACCTCCTGCCCCGCGCCGATCTCGACGATGGAGCCGTACTTGAACTTGTCGAGGTTGATGGTGAGGGCTTTCTGGTCGGTCGTCAGGGACTGATCGCGTGCGGACATGGCGGATCACCGGTGTTGCAAGGGTGCGCCGCATCATAACGCGGCCGGGCAGCGGACGGAATCACGCCACCGGCCGAGCAGCAGCGGTTGCCCGCCCCCATGCAATGCTGTTACAACCCCGACTGCGTGCGCATCGAACTCCATCGATACAACCACTGGGTGACCACCGTTGACTGATCGGGCAAACCGTACTTCCTGGGCACTGGCAGTCACGGTGGGCCTGTTCGCGTTCTGGCTCCTTCTGAGCGGTGGCCGTGGCCCGGGCTACGCGGCAGTGGCCGCCGTCGCCGGGGGTATCATCAGTGCATGGCTGGCACCGGGCCTGCTGCACCAGCCCCGCCCGCTGGCCATCATCCGGTTTCTGGCTCTGTTCATTCAGCAGTCGCTGGTGGGCGGAGCCGACGTGGCCTGGCGCGCAATGCGCCCGTCCATGCCCCTGAATGCGGACTGGCACGACTACCCCGTGTCGCTGCGGACGCCAGCGGGTCAGTCGCTGCTGCTGATCACCGTCAGCCTCACCCCGGGCACGCTCTGCGTCGACATGCATAACGGCGTCATGCGCGCGCACGTGCTCACCCCTGCCATGGCTGACGGGATCCCGCGCGTGGAGCGGGCCATTGCCGCGATCTTCGGCGAAGAGCTGCGTGAGGCGGCCGCATGACCCTGTTTCTGACCGCCACCACCGTTGTGCTGCTGGGCCTGTTCGCGCTCGGGCTGGTTCGGATCTACATCGGCCCGACCCGGGCGGATCGCATCCTCGCGGTCCAGCTTTCAGGAACCACGACCGTGGCCATTCTGATCGTGCTCTCCGCCCTGATGGACATGACCGCCCTGCTCCATGCGGCGCTGCTGTTCGTGCTTTTCGCCGCGCTGATCGCGGTGGCTTTCATCCGCCATCCACAGAGCGAGGACTGACCCATGCTCGACTGGCTGGCGGCTGCCCTGATCGGGTCAGGGCTGGTTTTCTTTCTTGCGGGCACCGTCGGCCTGTTGCGGTTCCCGGATGTCTACACGCGGCTGCACGCCCTGACCAAGGCGGACAATACCGGCCTGGGCCTGCTCGCCGCCGGGGTGGCGCTGCTCTCTGGGACCTGGCAAGCGATTCTCCTCATCGCCCTGATCTGGTTCCTGGCCGTTACCGCCGCCTCCATTGCCTGCCACCTGGTGGCCCGGCACCACCTGCGCGACGAGCGGGAGGACGACACGCCATGAGCGTCTTTGATGGCCTTCTCGCCCTGGTCGTCTCCGCGCTGGCATGGCGCTGCGTCACGGCCCCGGATCTCTACCGGAGCATCGTCCTGTTCATCGTCACCGGGCTGATGCTGGCACTGGCATGGGTGCGCCTGGACGCACCGGATCTGGCGCTGGCCGAAGCGGGCATCGGCGCGGGGCTGCTGGGCATTCTCCTGCTCAGCACCTGGCGTGTTCTCATCCATGCGGGGCCGGAGCAGGCCGACCGGCCGGGGGCCTCGACACGGGTGCGCTGGCTGGCGGGCGCGGGCAGCGGGCTGCTCGGCGTGCTGGTTGCCGTGGCGCTGTACCAGGTGCAGACGGCCATCGACGCGGACCGCGCCGGCACCCTCGCCCTGGAGGGGCTGGGCGCCGCCGGCGTGGATCAGCCGGTGACGGCGGTGCTGCTCAATTTCCGCTCCTACGACACGCTACTGGAGATGGGTGTGCTGCTCATGGCCCTGATCGGGGCACTTCTGCTGCGCTCGCCCCTGATTCACCGCCCGGGCGATGACGATGCCGGAACGGATTCGCCACTGATCCCGGTGCTGGTCACGGTATTCGTGCCGCTGGTGATCCTGATGGGCACATTTCTGGTCTGGGCCGGGGCGTACATGCCCGGCGGGGCGTTCCAGGGCGGTGCGGTGATGGCCGGCGCCGGAGTGATGCTCGTGCTGGGCGGTCGGCTGCACAGTGCAGCCCAGCTCGGCCTGCTCATGCGCACGCTGCTGATTCTGGGCGTCACCGTGTTCACCGCCGCCGGGCTGCTGCTGATGCCGGCCGAGGGCGCATTCATGGCGTATCCGCAGGCGCTGGTGACACCGCTGATGGTGCTGATCGAGTTCAGCCTGGCCATCTCCATCGCCCTGACGCTGCTGTTGCTATTCACCGGTACCACCGGGCTGCGGAGGGCCGATCCGTGATGCCGCTGGACCCGTTCATCCTGGCCGCCGCCGCCCTCGTTGCCGTGGGGTTCTACGGCTTCATCACCCAGCAGCATCCCCTGCGGCGGCTGCTGGCGATCAACAT
>SLBZ01000033.1 GCA_007126095.1 Aquisalimonas sp. | reverse complement strand
TTACAGCACAGGGATGTGCTGTAAATCGACCAGGCCGGAGGGGCGGAAACTGTCCTTCTGCAAGAAGGACAGTTGGGCGGAGTGCGGAACCCTGGCGGTCTCACACGCCCCACCGACCGGCCGAACCTTTGGCCGATTATTTCTTCTTCTTCGGCACGTACAGGTCCGTGATGGTCCCTTCCGCCATCTCCGCCGCGAAGCAGACCGTTTCGCTGAGAGTCGGGTGCGGGTGCACGGTGAGGCCGATGTCCGTGGCGTCGCTGCCCATCTCGATGGCCAGGGCGACCTCGCCGATCAGGTCGCCCGCACTGACGCCGACAATGGCACCGCCCACAACGCGACCGGTCTCTTCATCAAAGAGCAGCTTGGTCATGCCCTCTTCGCGCCCCATGGCGAGGGCGCGGCCGCTGGCCGCCCAGGGGAAGGCGCCTTTCTCGACCTTGATGCCCTGTTCCTTCGCCTGCTCCTCGGTGAGCCCCACCCAGGCGACCTCCGGGTCGGTGTAGGCCACCGACGGAATCACCCGCGCGTCGAACGCGCTCTTGTGACCGGCGATCACCTCCGCGGCCACCTTACCTTCGTGGGTGGCCTTGTGGGCGAGCATGGGCTGGCCGATCACGTCACCGATGGCGAAGATGTGCGGCACGCTGGTGCGCATCTGCTCATCAGCCTTGATGAAACCGCGATCCACATCCAGGCCCGCCGCCTCGGCGTTGACCAGATCACCGTTGGGCCGCCGGCCCACGGCCACCAGAACGCGGTCGAAGGTATCGGTCTCCGGCGCGTCCTTGCCTTCGAAGGTGACCTTGATGCCCTTCTTCAGCGCCTCCATGCCGGCGACCTTGGTGCCGGTGTAGATGTTCTCGTAGCGCGCGCGGACGCGCTTCTCGAAGGGCCGCAGGATGTCCTTGTCGGCGCCGGCCATGAGGCGGTCCATAAGCTCCACCACCGTCACCTTGGCCCCCAGCGCCTCGTAGACGGTGGCCATCTCCAAGCCGATGATACCGCCGCCCACCACCAGCAGACGCTTGGGAATCTCGTCGAGCTCCAGGGCGCCGGTGGAATCCATCACCCGCGGGTCGTCCAGATCCATGCCCGGCGGCGCCACAGGCCGGGAGCCGGCGGCGATGATGGCGTGCTTGAACTTGATCGTCCGCCCGCCATCCTTGCCTTCAACTTTCAACTCATGGGGTCCGGCGAACTCGGCCTTGCCGATGACCGTCTCAACCTTGCGCTGCTTGGCCATGCTGGCGAGCCCGCCGGTGAGCTTGCCGACAACACTGGACTTCCAGTCCCGCAGCTTGTCCAACTCGATCTTCGGTTTGCCGAAGACCACGCCGTGATCCTTGAACTGCTCGGCGGTGTCGAGAATGTGGCCGACGTGCAGCAGCGCCTTGGACGGGATGCAGCCCACATTCAGACACACGCCGCCCAGGGTATCGTAGCGCTCCACCAGGATGACCTTGAGCCCCAGATCGGCGGCACGGAAAGCCGCCGTGTAGCCACCCGGCCCGGCGCCGATGACCACCACGTCGCAGTCGGCATCGGACGGAGCCTCCGAGGCCGCGGCGGCGGGTTGCGGTGCCGGCTTGCTCTCGGCCTTGTCGGCAGAAGGGGCAGGCTCCGGCTCCGCGGGCTGCGCATCCTCCTTCGGGGGCTCCGCGGCCGCGCCGCTTTCGGCGGCCTCCAGCTCCAGGATGACATCACCCTCCTTGACCTGATCGCCTACCTTGATCTTCACCGACGTCACCTTGCCGCCGGTGATGGCAGGCACTTCCATGGTCGCCTTGTCGGACTCCAGGGTGATCAGGGATTGCTCCGGCTCCACCGTGTCGCCGTCGTTCACCAGGACTTCAATGACATCGACGGCGTCGAAATCGCCGATGTCGGGAACCGTGATCGTTGTTGTCGCCATGGGTCGGATCCTTTTCGGTTACAGCAGCAGCTTGCGCAGATCGGCCAGCAGTCCGGCGAGGTAGGCGGTGAACCGCGCCGCCGCGGCGCCATCGATCACCCGGTGATCGTAGGACAGCGACAACGGCAGCATCAGCCGCGGCTCGAATTCCTTGCCGTTCCACTTCGGCTTCATCTCCGACTTCGACACTCCAAGGATCGCCACCTCCGGCGCGTTGACGATGGGCGTGAACGCCGTGCCGCCGATGCCGCCGAGGCTGGAGATGCTGAACGTGCCGCCCTGCATGTCCTTCGGGCCGAGCTTGCCGTCCCGCGCCTTGGCGCTGAGTTCGCCCAGGTCCCGCGCGATCTGGTAGACGCCCTTCTGGTCGGCATCCCTGATCACCGGCACCACCAGGCCCTGCGGCGTATCCACCGCCACGCCCACGTTGATGTAGTGCTTGACGATGATGGCGTCGCCCTCGGGCTTGAGCGAACTGTTGAAGTCCCGGTACTTCGCCAGCGCCCCGGCGGACGCCTTGACCATGAATGCCAGCGGCGTGAGCTTCACGCCTTCCTTCTCGGCGGCGTCCTTCTCCGCCTTGCGGAAGGCCTCCAGCTCCGTGATGTCCGCCTCGTCGAACTGGGTGACGTGGGGCAGGTTCAGCCAGCTGCGCTGCAGGTGCGGCCCGGAGAGCTTCTTGATCCGCGACAGCGGGACTTCCTCGACCTCGCCGAACTTGCTGAAGTCCACCGGCGGGATGGCCGGAATTCCCGCGCTCCCCTCGGCGCCCGCCGCCGGTGCTGCGCCCGACTGGGCCTGCTTGACCACGCCCTTCACGTAGGCCTGGACGTCGTCCTTGAGAATGCGCCCCTTGCGGCCGGATCCACTGACCTGACCGAGATCCACCCCAAGCTCCCGCGCCAGCCGGCGCACGGCGGGGGACGCATGTGCGCGCTTGTGGGACTCGCTGTCGATGGACTGCGTCGGAATGGGCGCCGCGTCGGCCTCCACCTGATGCACCGGATGACGGGGCGGCGCAGATGCCTCCGCCGCCCCCCCGTTGGCGGCGGGGGCACTGGCCGCGGCAGGCTCTTCGGGGGCCGCCGGCTTCTCCGGCTCCGGCGCGGCCTTCGCCGCCTCGGGCTCGGGCTCCTTTTCGGCGTCCTCCCCGGCATCACCACCTGCACTGCCGCCATCTCCTTCCGCGGGCTCCAGTTCCAGGATGGTGTCGCCTTCCTTGACCTGGTCTCCGACCTTGATTTTCACGCCCTTGACGGTGCCGGCCTCCGGGGCGGGCACCTCCATGGTCGCCTTGTCGGACTCTAGGGTGATGAGGGACTGCTCGGCCTCCACGGTGTCACCGTCGGAGACCAGGACTTCAATCACATCGACGGCGTCGAAATCGCCGATGTCGGGTACCGTGATCGTCTTCGTGGCCATGATCGGGTCCTTTTCGAGACGTCTCGACCCGGAGCGGTGCCACGCCCCGGGTGCTGGAATGCCGGTTACGCCCGGGCCGGGTTCGGCTTGTCCGGATCGATGCCGTACTTCTTGATGGCCTTGGTCACCGTGGCGCTGTCCAGCTGACCCTCATCGGCCAGGGCCTTGAGCGCGGCAACGGTGATGTAGTAGCGGTCCACCTCGAAGTGATGGCGCAGCTGCTCGCGGGTGTCGGAGCGACCGAAGCCGTCCGTGCCCAGCACGTAGAAGCGCCGATCCATGAAGCCGCGGATCTGATCCGGCACGGCCTGCATATAGTCGGTGGCGGCGATGGCGGGGCCCTTGCGGCCCTTCATCCTGTCCTCCACCCAGCACGTCATGGGCTTCTTGTCCGGGTGCAGCAGATTCCAGCGTTCCGTCTCCAGGCCATCCCGCCTCAGCTCGTTGAACGACGGACAGCCCCACAGGTCGGCATCCACCTTCCAGTCCTGCTTGAGCAGGTCGGCGGCGGCAATGACCTCGCGGAAGATGGTGCCCGCACCCATGAGCTGCACCTTGTTCTTGCCCTTTCCCCCCTCCTTGTAGAGGTACATGCCCTTGCGGATGCCTTCCTCGGCTCCCTTCGGCATGGCGGGCTGCGGGTAGTTCTCGTTCATCATGGTGATGTAGTAGAAGACGTTTTCGCCCTCCTGATACATCCGCCGCAGGCCGTCCTGGATGATCACGGCCATCTCGTAGGGGAAGGTGGGGTCGTACGAGATGCAGTTGGGTATCGTGGACGAGAGCAGCAGGCTGTGGCCGTCCTGGTGCTGCAGGCCCTCGCCGTTCAGCGTGGTGCGGCCGGCGGTCCCCCCCATGAGAAAGCCCTTGGCCTGCATGTCGCCAGCGGCCCAGGCCAGGTCACCGACGCGCTGAAAGCCGAACATGGAGTAGTAGCTGTAGAACGGCACCATGTTGATGCCGTGGTTACTGTAACTGGTCCCGGCGGCGATCCAGGAGCTGAACGCACCCGCTTCGTTGATGCCTTCCTGGAGGATCTGGCCATTCTTGCTCTCCTTGTAGAGCATGAGCTGATCCGAGTCCTCGGGCTCGTAGAGCTGGCCCACCGAGGAGTAGATGCCCATCTGCCGGAACAGCCCCTCCATGCCGAAGGTGCGCGCCTCGTCGGGAACGATGGGCACGATGTGCTTCGCCAGGTTCTTGTCGCGCGTGAGGATGGAGAGGATGCGCACGAACGCCATGGTGCTGGACATCTCGCGCTCACCGGACTCCTTCAGCAGCAGATCGAAGGCCGACAGTTCCGGCACCGTGAGGGCCGGGGCATCGGTGCGCCGCTGCGGTAGATACCCCCCCAGCGCCTGACGCCGCTCGTGGAGGTACTTCATCTCCGGCGAGTCCTCCGCCGGCTTGTAGAACGGCGCCTTCTCCAGCTCCTCGTCCGGTACCGGGATCTCGAACCGATCGCGATAGTGCCGCAGCGCCTCGATGCCCATCTTCTTTTGCTGGTGGGCAATGTTCTGACCCTCACCGGACTGACCCATGCCGTAGCCCTTGACGGTCTTGGCCAGGATCACGGATGGCTGCCCGGTGTGGTTCACCGCGGCGTGGTAGGCCGCGTAAACCTTGTGGGGGTCGTGGCCACCGCGGTTGAGACGGCGGATGTCCTCGTCGGAGAGGCTGGAGACCATCTCCTTGAGCTCCGGGTACTTGCCGAAGAAGTGCTCGCGGGTATACGCGCCGCCCTTTGCCTTGAAGTTCTGATACTCGCCGTCCACCGCCTCTTCCATGCGCTTGAGCAGCAGGCCCTTGTCGTCCTTGGCGATGAGCGGATCCCAGTAGGACCCCCAGATGACCTTGAGCACGTTCCAGCCGGCGCCACGGAACTCGCCCTCAAGCTCCTGGATGATCTTGCCGTTGCCGCGCACCGGCCCGTCCAGGCGCTGCAGGTTGCAGTTGACGACAAAAATCAGGTTATCCAGGCCTTCCCGCGCAGCCACGTCGATGGCGCCAAGGGATTCCGGCTCATCCATTTCGCCGTCGCCCATGAACACCCAGACCTTGCGGTCGGAGGTGTCGGCGATGCCGCGGTCGTGCAGATACTTGAGGAAGCGCGCCTGGTAGATGGCCATGATCGGCCCCAAGCCCATGGACACCGTGGGGAACTGCCAGTAGTCCGGCATCAGCCACGGGTGCGGATAGCTGGTGACCCCCTTGCCGCCCACGTCCTGGCGGAAGCCGCGCAGGTGCTCTTCGTCCAGCCGGCCTTCCAGGTAGGAGCGGGCGTAGATGCCCGGCGCCGAGTGTCCCTGGATGAAGACCATGTCGCCGCCGTGATTCTCGTTCGGCGCGCGCCAGAAATGGTTGAAACCCACGTCGTAGAGGGTGGCACTGGAGGCGAAACTGGCGATGTGACCACCGACCCCCGGGCGCGCTTCGTTGCCCTGCAGCACCATGGCCATGGCGTTCCAGCGAATGATGGAGCGCAGGCGCCATTCGAGATGGTGGTCCCCGGGAGAGCGCGTTTCCAGGTGCGGGGGGATGGTGTTCAGGTAGGCCGTGGTGGCCTTGAAGGGGATATGGCCGCCGCGCCGGCGTGCCTTGTCAACCAGGGTTTCCAGAAGGAAGTGGGCCCGGTCCGGCCCCTCCATCTCGATAACCGCCTCCAGGGCTTCCAGCCACTCACGCGTCTCCTGGGGGTCGATATCGTCCGGTTTCTCAGCCATGGACCTGCCTCATTGTTTTGCCCCGCACCCGGGCCGAGCCGTCACCCCGCTTCGGGGCGGCTACCGATCATCGCCTTGTGAGCGATGACGCCGTGGGCGCATGGGCGTGACTTTTCTGTTTGCGTCTCCTCGACAGTCCCATCATAGAAGCAGCGCCTCTGGCTGACTACACGGTATTTTACCCTTTCAGGACAAGCGTTTATTCCGCCTGTTTATGTTGCGATGCGCCACCGCCCCCTTGGGTCGACATGCCTGCGGTCACTGCAAACCGCATCGCCTCGTCCATGCCCATGTCCACCGGCTCAAGGTGTTTTCTCGGCAGAATCAATGTGTAACCACCGATCTGGTAGCTCATGGGAAGGTACACGGCAACCGTTTCCCGATCGCCCATGTTCTCCGGCAGACCCTCCCAGGCCTCCCGGGTGACGAACCCGAGCAGTTTCGCCTCCGTCTCGCCCAGCGGCAACCGAACCAGCACGACCTGCGATTCCTGGCTGCCACCGTCACGGGAAACAAACGCCATGACGTCCTGTACGGCCGAGTAGACCGTCTTCACCAGAGGAACCCGTTGCAGCAGGCCCTCCCCCAGCCCGAACAGGCGCCGGATCAGATAGGCCTGCAACAACACTCCGACCACGAAAACCAGCGCCACACCCAGCATCAGGCCCAGCCCAGGGACGTACCAGCTTTCCGGAAGAAGCACGGTGAGAATGCCGCCCAGCACGTCCTCAGCGGTGCGGGCAAGCCACACAACCAGGTACACCGTGACGAAGACTGGCAATACAGCAGCCAGCCCCTTGAGAAAGACTTTGCTCATCCGGCGCATACCTGACTCCTCAGCGGCCAAACACGTCACGCAGCAGCGCCGTGGTGCGGGCTGCGGGGTCCGCCCGGATCCGTGCCTCCTCTTCCGCCAGCACCGTGAACAGGCCGTCCAGGGCCTGGTCGGTCACGTAGCGATCCAGATCCAGCTCCAGGCTGGGGAGCAATGGCAGCTGGTTGTACCCGTCACGCAGCGGCTGATAGACCCGATAGACGCCCGCGGCATCCATCTGCTCACGCACGATCGGCCGGTACCGTTCCCGGAGCTCGGACTCCGACTGATCCCGCAGGTACCGGGTGGCCGCGTCGGAACCGCCGTTCAGCACGGCGTGGACATCGGCCGGGCGCATATCGCGGATCGCCCCTGCAAAGACGGAAGCGGCCTCGCTGGCCGCCTGCTCGGCCGCCCGGTTCATGGTGCGCTCCAGCGTATCCACCTGACCGCCCAGGCCAACGCGCTGCAGCTGCGAGGCCGCGGAGTCGAACTGCTCCGGGAGCGGGATGCGGATGTCCGCGTTGCCCAGGTAGCCATCCTCACGGGCCGTGCGATCCACGGTTCGCTCCGTTCCCACGCGCAGGGCGTCGCGAAGGGCGGCGGCAACGCGGTCATCACCCTCATCCTCCGCCGGGTCATCCCGGTCGAACGGAGGCATCGACAGGTCGATTGCCTCACATCCGGCGGCAAGAATGGCGGCCAATGCAACCGCCAACAGTCGATACGGCATGAGCCCCCCTGCTATCGCAGTCCAGCAGTATGGCACGGTCCAGACACCGCCGGCGCCAACGAAAAAGCCCTCCATGAGGAGGGCTTCAGCACATCCGGTTCAGCGACCGTTCAACCAGCCCACACGCTGCAGCAGCCCTTGTCTTTAACAAGCACGTCGGCGAAGTCCGGGTGATGGCACTCACCCCAGCCGTTGTCACTCTCACCCGCCCAGAAGGCGCAGTTGTCACAACGCTGACCGTCCTCGTAACTCTCGTGATCCGCGTCCGCGGCATCGTTGACGTAGTGGTGGGCGTGGCCATCCTCAGCTTTGGCCATGGCACGCACGTCCCGCTGGTGGATCAACGTGCTCAGAGGCAGCGCGGCCACCGCCATCGCGCCGGTTTTCAGGAACTTGCGACGACTCGTATCAGTTGGTTGCGTCATGATGAATCCTCGTGGGTTGCTTATTGGATTTGGTAAATCTGGTGCTACCCGAACCACCGCGCCAGCGCGGCGGAGGACGAGTGAGGCCGGCGCGCGCCGCAGACATCCGTGCCCGGACCTTAAGGCCGCCCCGCGCAGGATCCACGAGCGCCTTAAACGTCCGACCATCCCCGCACAGGGGAGTTCCGGCCCTGATACCAGTGATAAAGGATGCCATCAACCACCCGGTCGGGGCCAGCACAGAGACGCACGCACCGGGGTTCAGCGGCTCACCGGTCACACTCGCGAGCCACGCGGCCGCCCTCGCGCAACCACAGCAGAGCGGGCGAGGCGGCGTCATCGGCCCGATACTCCATGGTGAGCCCCTCGTCACGCGGGTCAGGCTGGTCACGCCCGGTGACCCGAAACCGGCGGCCCCGGTAATCCACGAATCCGGGGAATACCCGGATGCGCGCCGGCGGCGCATCCGGGTCCGGCGCCCAGAGTCGCTGTGCGGGCGCCTCCTGCAGTAGCGGTGGCTGTGGGCAGGAGGGGCGGGCGGGGGACTGGGAGGGCACGGCCGTGGCGCCTTTCACATCCACCTCCACTGGCGCATCCGCGCCGAATCCGGCCCAGCCCGCTTGGCACGCATGCTCGGCAAGGTGGCGCTTCAGCACCGCGTCCTGGGCCTGGTAATCGGATGCACTCTCCAGAGGGTAGGGATGGTGCCAGACGGCATCGGGTGGCCGACGCAGGGCCTTGAGGCGGATGATACGCAGCAGCTCCGGGGAGAACGGCTGTTCCCCTGCGCCGAACCAGGTGGTCGCCGCGCCCCCGTCCGGTTCCCGGATCAGGCAGGCAAACGGGCCGTCCTCACACCAGCCCGCGCAATACACCTGCAAAATCCGGCGGTGGCGGGCCCCGATGCAATCACGGGCCGACTCCGGGCACCCGGTGAGATGCCGGATCACCAGGGCAAGATCGACCCGGTGCAGGGTCGCAACAGGGGCAGCTCGGGCCATGGCACACCTCCGCGCTTTCAGCTCGGAGGTCAGTGTGCTTTGGCCCTGCAGTCCCAGCTTGTCTCTATGCGTCGTCCACCCACTCTCGTGGCGTCAGGTACCGGCTGGACAGCTCCGCCTCGGGCGAGCCCGGCTCAGGCGTATGCCCGTACTCCCAGCGCGCGAGCGGCGGCAGCGACATGAGAATGGATTCGGTCCGGCCACCGGACTGGATGCCGAACTTGGTGCCGCGATCGAAAAGCAGGTTGAACTCCACGTAGCGCCCGCGCCGGTAGAGCTGAAACTGCCTTTCACGATCCCCGTAGGGCGTCGCTTGGCGGCGCCGGACAATGGGCAGGTAGGCAGGCTCGAAGTGATCGCCCACGGAGCGCATGAAGGCAAAGCACTGTTCGAAGCCCCACTCGTCGAGGTCGTCGAAGAACAGACCGCCGACACCACGCTGCTCATTCCGGTGGGGCAGGTGGAAGTACTCGTCGCACCACTGCTTGTAGCGGCGATAGACATCTTCGCCAAACGGCGCACACGCGTCGCAGGCCACCTGGTGCCAGTGCCGGCAGTCCTCGTCGAAGCCGTAGTAGGGCGTCAGGTCGAATCCGCCGCCGAACCACCACACGGGCTTCGCGTTGTCCCGTTCCGCGATGAAGAAACGGACATTGGCGTGCGCCGTGGGCACGTAGGGGTTGCGGGGATGGATGACCAGCGACACGCCCATGGCCTGAAAGCTGCGGCCGCTGAGGGCGGGCCGGCGCTCCGTGGCCGCCGCCGGCAGGCTCGCCCCGTGGACATGGGAGAAATTGATGCCCGCCTGCTCGAAGACGTCGCCCTGGTACATCACCCGGGACCGGCCGCCGCCGCCTTCCTCGCGCACCCAGGCATCCTGCTGGAAACGGCCACGGCCGTCCTCGCTCTCAAGCGCCTCACACAGCGCATCCTGCAGGCCCAGCAGGTAGGCCTTGACGGCATCCGGTGCGGGATCACTCATTACGATGCTCCGATTCGTTCTTGCCGCTCACTGCGAACCATCAGCGTCGCAGCGTGGCGCCGGTGGTGCCGTCCCGGATCTCGGAGGGGCGTGCCCGCCCTCCCGTGGCGCCGTGGACCACATGATCCACGTGGCGGCCCAGCCGCCACCGCGCTTCGGTGGCGGTGCGCGCCGGCTGCGCGCCACGGCGATTGGCGCTGGTGGACACCAGCGCGTCACCGAAACAGTCGCTGAGGCGTGCCGCCAGGGCATGATCCGTCACACGCACCGCCACCGTACGCCGGCCGCCGGTGAGCCACACGGGCACATCGGAGCGACACGGCAGAACCCAGGTCACCGGACCGGGCCATGTGGCCATGGCCTGGTCAAGCTGCGCCGGCGTTGCCGCCAGGTACGGCATTACGGCGTCGATCCGGTTGGCGATGAGAATCAGCCCCTTGCCGCGCGGCCGGCCTTTCAGGCGACGAAGGCGCTCGACGGCCCCGCGATTCAGCGGGTCGCACCCCAGGCCGAAGACGGCCTCGGTGGGATAGGCGATCAGCCCACCCCCGTTCAACACGCGCATGGCGGGCAACAGGGTGAGGTCCATGTCAGCTGCTCTTCGAGGTGCGTTTCCTGGTCGTGCCCTTGGCGTTGGCACTCTTGCTGGTGGTGCCGCCCTTACGGCGCCCCTTGCGTTCCGGCGCCTTGGCGATCAACTCCTGACAGGCCGCCAGATCGAGGCTCTCGGGCTCCACGTCCTTGGGGATCTTGGCGTTCTTCTTGCCATCGGTGACGTACGGCCCGTACCGCCCCTTGAGCACGCGGATACCACCCTCGAACTCGTTGATGATGCGGTTGGCGTCTTCCTTTTTCTTCTCGGCGACCACTTCCTTCGCCCGCTCCGGGGTGATGGTGTAGGGATCGTCTTCTTTCAGCGAGACGAACTTGCTGCCGTACTTCACGTACGGCCCGAAGCGGCCGATGCTGGCCTGCAGCGGCTCACCCTCGTCGGTCTCGCCGAGGTCCCGCGGCAACTGGAACAGCGTCAGGGCCTCATCCAGGGTGATGTCGTCCATACGCTGCCCCGGACGCAGCCCGGCAAAGCGGGGCTTCTCGTCGTCGTCCTTGGTACCGAGCTGCACGAACGGACCGAAGCGGCCGACACGGACCTGCACCGGCTTGCCCGTCTTGGGGTCGGTGCCGAGCTCCCGCGCCTGCACCACCTCCTCTCTGGAGATGTCCTTCTTTTCCTCGACGCGGGCCTTGAAGGGCTCCCAGAAGTCCCGCAGCAGCGGCACCCAGTCCTTCTGGCCGAGGGATATCTCGTCGAGCTCGTCCTCCAGCCGCGCCGTGAAGTCGTAGTCCACGTACTGGGTAAAATGATCCGTCAGGAACTTGTTCACCACGCGGCCGATGGCCGTGGGGTGGAAGCGCTTGTTGTCCAGCTCCACATACTCGCGGCTCACCAGCGTGGAGATGATGTTGGCGTACGTGGAAGGACGGCCGATGCCGTACTCCTCCAGCGTACGCACCAGGCTGGCTTCGCTGTAGCGCGGCGGTGGCTCGGTGAAGTGCTGCTCCGGGCGGATCGCGACCAGATCGACCACGTCACCCTCTTTCATATCGGGCAGGATGCGGTCCTTGCTGTCACCGGGCCCCTTGGCATCATCCGTTCCTTCCTGATACACGGCCATGAAGCCGGGATCGGCCACGGTGGAGCCGTTGGCGCGGAACATGTTGCCTTCGCCACACTCCAGATCGATCGCCACGGTATTGATTGTGGCGTGCTTCATCTGCGACGCCATGGCCCGTTTCCAGATCAGCTCATAGAGCCGCCTCTGGTCGTCGCTGAGCTGCCCCTTGAGATCGTCCGGGTGCCGCGCCGCGGAAGTGGGACGTACGGCCTCATGGGCCTCCTGCGCGTTCTTGGCCTTGGTCTTGTAGACCTGCGGGCTGTCCGGCACCTTGTCGGCGCCGAAACGCTCCTGGATCACGCTCCGCATCTCCTGCACCGCTTCCTGGGCCAGCGCGACGGAGTCGGTACGCATATAGGTGATCAGGCCCACGGCGCCACCGCCGGTGTCGATCCCCTCATAGAGCTGCTGCGCCACACGCATGGTGCGCTGCGCGCCAAAACCGAGCTTGCGTGACGCCTCCTGCTGCAGGGTCGAGGTGGTGAAGGGCGCCGCCGGATTCCGCCGGCGCTGTTTGCGATCAATCTTTCTGACCGGCAGACCGTCCTGCCCGGCGGCATTCAGTGCCTTTTCCACCTCGGTGGCGCGGGTTTCGTTGTTGATCGTGAACTGCTCAAGCTTCTCGCCCTCGAAGTGGGTCAGGCGCGCCTGAAACGGCTGCTCTTCCTTCTTCAGGTCGGACTCGACGGTCCAGTACTCCTGGGGCTCGAACGCCTCGATCTCTTCCTCGCGCTCGCAGATCATCCGCAACGCCGGCGACTGCACGCGCCCGGCCGACAAACCGCGGTGAATCTTGCGCCACAGCAGCGGCGAAAGGTTGAACCCCACGAGATAATCAAGCGCACGGCGCGCCTGCTGGGCGTTGACCAGATCCATGGACAGGTCGCGGGAGTGTTCGATGGCGTCCTGGATCGCCCGCTTGGTGATCTCGTGGAACACCACCCGGCGCACGGTCTTGTCCTTGAGCAACCCCTTCTCACGCAGGAGTTCATAGAGATGCCAGGAGATGGCCTCGCCCTCGCGGTCCGGGTCAGTGGCCAGAAACAGGGAGTCGGCGTTCTTCAGCCCCTTGGCAATGGCATCCACATGCTTCTTGTTACGGTCGATGACCGCGTAACGCATGGCAAAGTCATTGGCCGGATCCACGGCCCCTTCCTTGGGCACGAGGTCCCGCACATGGCCGTAGGAGGCCATGACCTGGTACTCCTTGCCGAGATACTTCTCGATGGTTTTCGCTTTCGCCGGCGATTCGACGATGACCAGATGCTTGCTCATGGCAAAATAAAACCCCGCAGGGCAGGGCACTCGTTCCGGAGTGGGTTGTGGGCGATTGCCAGCCGGACCGGCCGGTGCCATGCACCGGCCGCGGCGCAAATCCCCCGGCCTAGTGGATCAGGTGCATGGGGTTGTCAAACAGATAGTTCTCCATCCACGCGTAGGCCTCTTCCTGGCCCGGCTGGTTGAACAGCACCATCAGCGTCACCCATTTGACCTGGTCCAGATCGACGTCCTCGTCATCCAGCGCCATGGCCCGGTCAATGATGACTTCACGACTCACCGGCGTCAGCACGCCAATCTGCTCGAGGAAGAGGATGAATCCGCGGCATTCCTGATCCAGCTTGGCGCTTTCGCGATCCGTGAAAAGCCGGATCGAGCGGCTTCCACTGAGGGCCGTTGCGCCGACGAGATCACGCGAGTCCGCGAGATCCTCGAGCCAGGCGAACGCGCGACGCACCTCGCCGGGGTGAAACCCGGCCTCGAACAGCTCACCTTCGAGGGAGTCCCGATCTGGTTGCGGTTCGTCGTCGTAGAAGTAGTTCTCGAACAGATACATCAAGACGTCGAACACGTTTTCCTTCATCAATCTCTTCCCGCCCGGACATAGCGACCGCCGGGCATTGCCGTTACACGACCGGACAATTCCAGTATCAGAAGAATGGAGGAAACCACATCGGGCGTCAATCCGGTGCGTTGCAACACGGTGTCCAGGGGAACCGGGTCGTAACCCACCGCCTCGAGCACCTTTTCGTGCTCGGGATCAAGGGCTGCAGCCCCCGTTTCGTCAGCGTCCGCAGCGCCGGTGTCGACGGGCTCCGGCGGACGGAGCAGAGCCGGCAGTTCCTCGAGGATTTCGTCCGCCTGCTCGATCAATTTTGCCGCACCGTCACGAATCAGCCGATGGCATCCCCGGGCCAGAGGGTTATGAATAGACCCCGGTATGGCAAATACCTCCCGCCCCTGCTCCAGAGCGTAGCGGGCGGTGATCAACGAGCCGGAGCGCGGACTGGCCTCCACCACGAGCGTGCCCACCGATAGCCCACTGATGATGCGGTTGCGGCGCGGGAAATGGCCGGCCCGCGCCGGTGTGCCACAGGGAAACTCACTGACCAGGGCGCCACCGGCGGCCACCGCATGGGCAAGTTTCCGGTGGCGCGACGGGTACACGCGGTCCGGGCCGGTGGCCACGACGGCCACGGTGAAGCCGCCACCATCCAGTGCGCCCTGGTGCGCCGCGGCGTCGACCCCGAGTGCGAGGCCGCTGGTGATGGTCAGTCCGCGTCCGGCCAGGTGGGCACTGAAGGCGGAGGCCGTGTCCAGCCCGCCCGGGGTGGCGTTCCGGCTGCCCACCACCGCAAGCTGCGGCACGCAGAGCACATCCGGATCGCCGGTGACGAACAGGCACACCGGCGGATCGGGGATTTCACGCAGCAGCGGCGGGTAGCGCGGATCCAGCAGGGGAATCAGGTGGTGGCCCGGGTCGGACTCGAGCCAGGCCAGATCCCTGGCGATCCCGGCCTCGTCGGGTGCGGCGACATCCCGGGCCACGGCCCGCGTGGCGCCGGCCGCACGCAGCGCCTCGGCGCCGGCGTCGACCACGGCGCGGGGGCTCCCGTAGCGAGCAAGCAGCGATTCGGCCACGCCGGCCCCCATCGCGGGGGCCCGGGCCAGGGCGAGCCAGGCCTCTGTCTCGGTCATGGTGGTCAGGGCTTGCGCACGATATCCATGGTGTTCATGGCGCGCTCGGCGCGCATGACCAGGCCGAAGCTCAGCCCGTCGAACACCCGGAACACGATCAGTTCACCGGCCCGCTCCTCCGGCAGGGTCACGGTCTCGCCGGCAATATCGTCCCGGATCTCGCGCCCGGCTTGGAACACGCCCAGCACGTGCCCCTCTTCCAGCCCGTGCTCCTCCCCGCGATTGAGCACCACCACGTCGAACTGGCCGATCTGGGTCACGCCATCCATGACATCAATGATGTAGCCCGCCACATCGCTCTCCGGTGCGCGGGGCTGGAACTCGGTACGGATGGGGTCCGCCGGCGTCTCCACCAGACGGTCACCGGGCAGAATCTCGCGATTGCTCGACGCCACCCGCGCTGTGCCCGGATCGCCGTGACTGACAACGCGGGCGTCGCCCACGTAGGTGGCCTCGAAGCCGAGCACGTCGTCCGTCTCCGGGTCCACGTACGGTTCGCCCTTACGAACGATGGTAAAGGCCTCCTGCCGGTCGTCGGGCAGGCGGCGCACGTAGATGGAATCGCCACGGGAAGCCATGACGCGTTCGTCTTCACCCGCAATGATGTAGGCGGCCGAATCGAGCACGTCCTCATCCAGCACACGGCTGCGGTTCAGGAAAGGCCGGATGGCTTCCATGGGGATGGTGCTGATCGCCGGCTCGAGCTGCTCCTCGCGCGTCTCCGGGGAGAGGCGCACCGTGCGCTCACCGCGCTCCACCGTCAGGCGCGGCTCACCGTCGATGTAGACCAGCACGATCACATCTCCCGGAAAGATCAGGTGGGGGTTGTCGATCTCCGGGTTGACGTGCCAGATCTCCGGCCAGAGCCAGGCATCCTCCAGGAAGCGCTCGGAAATGTCCCAGAGGGTATCGCCGCTCTGCACCGTGTAGCGCTCGGGGTGATCGTCCCGGAAGGTGTCGTCGGCAACCACCGGTGGCGCGGCGGCAAGCCACAGCCCGCATATCACAGCGATGAGCATCCTGATGCGCATTGAAGAATTCCTTGTACGATTGCTGACGGGCGGCGACAGGCCCACGACATGCGGTTATTTCGGATTGCCTGCGGTTCCCTTATGATTCTAGACTTTACGCTAACCTGAACGTGTGCGCTGCGCAACGAAACCATGCCCAAACTCGATATCCTTCAGTATCCCGACCCGCGGCTGCGGACCGTCGCCGAGCCCGTCGATGCCGTGGACGACCGCATCCGTCGGCTCGCCGACGACATGCTCGAAACCATGTACGACGCCCCCGGCATCGGTCTGGCGGCGACGCAGGTGGACGTGCACGAGCGCGTGGTGGTCATTGACGTCTCCGACGAACGCGACGAGCCGCTGGTGCTGGTCAACCCCGAGATCCTCGAGACGCGGGGGGCGGAGCGGGGCCAGGAAGGCTGCCTATCCATCCCCGGCTACCAGGACATGGTGGAGCGCGCCGAGTGGGTCCGCGTCCGCGCCCTGGACGGCAACGGCGATACGCAGGAGTTCGAGGCGGACGGCCTGCTCGCCGTGTGCATCCAGCACGAGGTCGATCACCTCAACGGCAAACTGTTCCTGGACCACCTCTCCGAACTCAAGCGCAAGCGCGCGCACCGGAAGCTGACCAAGCAGGCACGGATGTCGGCGTGATCAACCGGCGGGGCGCGAGCCTGCGCCACCGCGCCTCATTTCAACGACCACCTGATTCACCGTCGACAGCCGGTGTACAGCTGACCGTGAGCCCGCTCCATGAGTGACAAGGCCCGAATCGCGTTTGCCGGAACCCCGGACTTCGCCGTACCGCCGCTGCGGGTGCTCCTGGCATCCGGGCACGACGTGGTCGGGGTGTGGACGCAGCCCGACCGCCCGGCGGGCCGCGGCCGTAAACCGCGCCCCTCGCCGGTCAAGGCCGTTGCGCTGGAGCACGGTGTGCCGGTCCATCAGCCTCAGTCCCTACGCGGCGAAGCGGATCGTGCGGAACTCGCCGCCGCACGGCCGGATCTCCTGGTCGTCGTGGCCTACGGCCTGCTGCTGCCGCAACCGGTGCTCGACCTGCCGCGCGCGGGCTGCGTCAACCTGCACGCATCGCTCCTGCCGCGCTGGCGGGGGGCGGCGCCGATCCAGCGTGCGCTGCTCGCCGGCGACGACGAAACCGGGGTCTGCCTGATGCGGATGGAGGCGGGCCTGGACACCGGCCCGGTCTACGATTGCGTACGAACCGCGATCACCGCGAACGACACCGGTGGGTCCCTCCACGACAGGCTGGCGGAGCTCGGTGCAGGCCTGCTCAGGGACACCCTCGACCCTCTGCTCGACGGCAGGCTGACCCCAGCATCCCAGCCCGACGAAGGCGTCACCTACGCCCGCAAGCTGGAGAAGGCGGAGGCGCGCATTGACTGGCAGTTGTCCGCAAGCGCCGTGGCGCGGCAGGTTGCTGCGTTCAACCCCTGGCCGGTGGCCGAGACCGACTGGGGTGGAGAGCGGCTCCGAATCTGGCGTGCGGTCGCGCAGCCCTCGGCAAGCGACGCGCCACCGGGCACCGTCGTCGCGGCCGGTCGCGAGGGCATCGACGTCGCCTGCGGTGAGGGCTGTCTGCGTCTGCTGGAACTGCAGGCGCCGGGCGCACGCCCCATGCCCGTTGCCAGTTTCATGAACGGCCGCGACGTCGCGGCCGGGGCGCGGTTCCACTGATGGCGGGGCAACAAGCCAGGAACCGGCCCATTGGCGCACGCCTGGCTGCCGCCCGAGCGGTGCAGCAGGTCACCGAGGGCCGCTCCCTCGGCGACGCCCTGACACCGGTGCTGGCCCGTGTCGCCGCCGGGGAGCGGGGGCTCGCCCAGGAGCTGGCCTACGGCTCGCTGCGCTGGTACCCGCGATTGCAATGGGTACTGGAGCAGTTGCTGGAGCGGCCCCTGCGTCGGCGTGACCGGGACGTGCACGCCCTGCTCGTGGTAGGCGTCTACCAGTGCCTGGATACCCGCATCCCGGAGCACGCCGCCGTGTCGGAGACCGTGGCAGCCGCGCGCACCCTGGGGCGGCGCTGGGCGGGCGGGCTCGTCAACGCGGTGCTGCGCCGCTGCCTGCGTGAACGGGAGGCGCTGAAGGCCGGCTGGCAGAGCGAGGACACGGCCCGTTACGCACATCCCCGCTGGCTGCTCGACGCATATCGCGACGCCTGGCCGCACGACTGGCAGGCACTGGCCGACGCCAACAACCAGCGCCCGCCCATGACGCTCCGGGTCAACCGCCGGCACACGACCCGGGCTGCATATCACCAGGCGCTCCGGGACAGCGGCCTCGCCGCCGAGCCACACCCCCTGGCCGACGACGCCCTGGTGCTCGACGAGCCCGTGGCCGTGGAGCGACTCCCGGCGTTCGACCGCGGCCACGTTGCCGTGCAGGACGCCGCCGGCCAGCAGGCTGCGGCTCTCCTTGACCCGCAGCCGGGCGACCGCGTCCTCGACCTGTGTGCCGCCCCGGGCGGCAAGACCTGCCATCTGCTCGAGCGCCAGCCGGACGTGGCGGAGCTGGTCGCCGTGGAGCTGGAGGCCGCGCGGCTGACCCGCATTCGGGAGAACCTGGAGCGCCTGGGGCACGCCGCCACGGTACTGGAGGGCGACGGCACGACCCCGAACGCCTGGTGGGACGGAACGCCGTTCCAGCGCATTCTCCTGGATGCGCCCTGCTCCGCCAGCGGCGTCGTACGGCGCCACCCCGACATCAAGCTGCTGCGCCAGTCCGGTGACCTGCCCCGTCTGCAGGCGCTGCAGCGCCGGCTCCTGGCCGCGGCCTGGCCCCTGCTTGCACCGGGAGGTATGCTGGTGTATGCCACCTGCTCTGTCTTGCCGACGGAAAACGAAGCGGTCGTGCAGCCTTTCGTCGCATCTCGCGGCGACGCGGTGGCGAGGCCCATCAATGCTTCCTGGGGACGGGCGACGGAGCACGGCCGACAGATACTCAGTGGCGAATCCGGGATGGATGGCTTCTATTACGCGTGCCTCGTGAAGCAATGAACAGACCGCCGCCCCACGCCAGAAGCTACGCCAACCGCCTGTCCGCGGCGCTGCTGATGGCGATGCTCATGTGGCTGCCGGCGGCGGCACACTCGGCGGGGTTCTCGCTTGCCGGCTCGGATCTGCGCAACGACGATACCCATACCTACCTCAATGCACGTTTCGACGTCGCGCTCAGCCGCGAAGCGGAAGAGGCTCTGCAGAGTGGAGTTCCCCTGCAGCTCGAGCTCCAGATCCGGGTGACGCAACCGCGTCGCTGGTGGTGGGACGCTGAGCTTGCGGAGTTCAGCGTGCGCACGGAGC
This sequence comes from Aquisalimonas sp., assembly GCA_007126095.1. Taxonomy (GTDB): domain Bacteria; phylum Pseudomonadota; class Gammaproteobacteria; order Nitrococcales; family Aquisalimonadaceae; genus Aquisalimonas. Next base: position 9,152 of record SLBZ01000033.1, on the reverse strand, counting down.
TGCTCTATCACGCCCTGAGCCGCCGCTACGTGGTCCTGAATCACGAAACCGGGGAGCGCCGCACGTTCTTCCGCCGCGATGCCGCGCTCAACGCCTGGGCCAGTGTTGCCAGCCGCAAAGTCATCGCCCACGAACAACTGGACAGCGGCGAGCGTTACGTACTCCATCTGCGCGCCCGCCTGGACACTGACCGCCTGCCCCATCCCCTGCGTACGGTGGCACTGGTCTCCCCCGAGTGGCGTCTGGTCAGCGAGTGGTACACATGGCCTCTGCCTGGATGAAGCGCCCACGGGCGGACACACTGCTGCGCATCGTGCTTTGCCTGCTGCTGCTGGGCTCGCTGTACCTGCTCAGCATGGCCACCCAGCACTCCGAGCTGTTCGGGCGGCTGCACCCCTGGCTGCTGCTGATCAACAGCATCTCGCTCGCGGCGCTGGTGGTACTGATCGCCTACAACCTCTGGCGGTTGGTGGTTCAGCGGCGCAGCGGTCAGGCCGGCAGCCGGCTGACCGTCCGTCTCGTGACCATGTTCGTGATCCTCGCGGTGGTCCCCGTCTCGGTGGTGTACTACTTCTCCATTCAGTTTCTCGACCGGGGTATCGACTCCTGGTTCGATGAACGCACGGAACAGCAGGCGCTGGAAGAGGCGCTGCGGCTGTCACAGGCCTCCTTCGACATGCGCAAGCGTGAGCTCCTGCAGCGCACGGAGCGCTCGGCCCGAGAGCTGGCCGACGTCCCGGACGGGCTGGTGCCGCTGGTCCTGGAGCGGATGCGCGGGCAGGTGGGCGCGGAGGAGGTCACGGTGATGCGCTCCAGCGGCAGGGTCATCGCCACCAGTTCACGCGCCCCCGATTCCGCGATTCTTCCGCACCTGCCCGAGGACGACGTCCTGCTCCAGGTGCGCATCGGCCGCCCCTACGTGGGGCTGGACCCCATCGGCGACGACGGTCTGCACATCCGCGTACTGGTGTCCGCCCCGGGTGCGCAGGGCGCGCCGAACCAGCGCATCCTGCAGATGCTCTACCCGGTCTCGCCGCGGGTGAGCGACCTGGCGGACCGCGTGGAAGCCGCCTACTCCCGCTACCAGGAGGTCAGCTACCTGAGCCGGCCTCTCAAGGAGACCTTCACCATCACGCTCTCGCTGGTGCTGCTGCTGAGCCTCCTGTTCGCCGTGTGGTCGGCATTCTACGCTGCACGCCGCCTGGTGGAGCCGGTGCGGTCACTGGCCGAAGGCACCGCGGCGATGGCCGCCGGCGACTACGGGCGGCAGCTGCCGCCCACCGGCAATGACGAGCTCGGCTTTCTGGTGCGCTCATTCAACGACATGAGCCGGCGGGTCGCCCAGGCGCGGGAAGATGCCAAGGGCAGTCAGGCCCAGGTGGAGAACCAGCGCGCTTACCTGGAAACCGTCCTCGCACGCCTTTCCTCCGGTGTACTGGCCCTGGACGGGGCCGGCAACATCCGCACCTGGAACCGCGCCGCAGACCAGATCTTCGGTCTGTCCCTGCGGTCGTACAGCGGCAAGCCACTGGTGATGATCACGGAGCAGGCGCCGCACCTGGAGGCGTTCGCAGCCCTCGTCGCCCGGCGTATGCAGGGACAGGAGGCGGAATGGCGCGAAGAGCTCAACCTGTTCGGCCCGCAGGGCCGGCAAATCCTCACCTGCAGCGGCGCAACGCTGCCGGGGGGCGGCCAGGGCAGCGGCGGCCACGTGATCGTGTTCGACGATGTCACCGCCCTGATTCAAGCCCAGCGGGATGCCGCCTGGGGCGAAGTGGCCCGGCGCCTGGCCCACGAGATCAAGAACCCGCTCACCCCCATCCAGCTCGCCGCCGAGCGGTTGCGGCACAAGCTGGAGTCGAAGCTGGAAGGTCGTGATGCCGAGGTGCTCGAACGCTCCACGGGCACCATCATCCAGCAGGTGGACGCCATGAAATCCATGGTCAACGCATTCAACGAATACGCGCGCCCACCGCGGCTGGAGCTGACCCTGTCGGACATCAACCGGATCGTGCGGGAAGTAGCCGAGCTGTACCGCACGGGCCCTGACGGACCCCACCTCGAGCTGGACCTGGACGCCAGTCTGCCCGGCATTCTCGTGGATGCCGGGCGCATCCGTCAGCTCCTGCACAACCTCATCAAGAACGCCACCGAGGCCACCCCCGCCGGGGAGCGGTGCCACCTCAAACTGGCCACCCGGCACCGGGGCGAACCCGGTTTCACCGGCATCGAACTGCAGGTCCGGGACCACGGGCCCGGCTTCAGCGACGAGATCATGGAACATCTGTTCGAGCCGTATGTCACCACCAAGGCCAAGGGCACCGGGCTCGGCATGCCCATTGTCAAGAAGATCGTAGAGGAGCATAACGGCAGTATTACGGCAGAGAACGTCGCGGACGGCGCCTGCGTCACCGTGCGCCTGCCCATGCCGGAACTGATTCCGGTGGCACAGTCCGCCAGGGGGAACGAATGAACGCATCAAGCATACTGGTCGTCGACGACGAGCCCGATATCCGGAGCCTGGTCCAGGAAATCCTCGAGGACGAGGACTACGACGTGCAGGCCGCAGCCGATGCCGCGGAAGCGCGCCAGGCGCTGCGCAACCGCCGGCCGGACCTGGTCCTGCTGGACATCTGGATGCCCGACACGGATGGCATCAGCCTGCTCAAGGAGTGGGCCGAGAGCGGGGGCCTGCCCTGTCCGGTGGTAATGATGTCCGGCCACGGCAGCGTGGAATCGGCGGTGGAGGCCACGCGGCTCGGGGCGTACGACTTCGTGGAGAAGCCCCTGTCGCTGGCCAAGCTGCTGCTGGTGGTCGAACGCGCCCTCGAGGCGGACCGCCTGGAGCGCGAGAACCGCGGATTACGCGCCAACAGCGAGGGTCTCGACGAGCCGGTGGGCCAGAGCGGCCTGATGCAGGATCTGCGCGCCCAGGCCCGCCGCATCGCCGGACACAACACCTGGGTGTTGATCACGGGCGAGGCGGGCAGCGGCAAACGCAACTTCGCCCGTTACCTGCACCAGAACAGCCCACGCAGCATGCGCCCGTTCGTGGAAGTGGCCGCCGGCTCCCTCACCGGCGGCAGCGCCGCAGCGGAACTGTTCGGCAGTGAGCAGGACGGGCGCGTCAGTTACGGACGGCTGGAGCAGGCCAACCACGGCACCCTGTTCATCGACGAGGTGGCGGACCTGGACATGGGTGCTCAGGTGCGGCTGCTGAGCGCCCTGACCGGCCAGAAGTTCCACCGCGTGGGCGGCGCGGACCCGGTGGCAGTGGACGTCCGCGTGCTGGCGGCAACGCGGACGGACCTGGAAGCCGAAGTGCGCGCGGGCAACTTCCGCGAAGACCTCTACTACCACCTCAACGTCGTGCCCCTGCGCATCCCCGCCCTGCGCGAACACCCCGAGGATATCCCGGAGCTGCTCGATTTCTACCTGGAGCGCTTCGTCACCCGCGAGAAACTGCCGCGCCGGCGCTTCTCCGATGCCGCACTCAGCCGGTTGCGCGGGCACCCGTGGCCCGGCAACGTGCGGGAGCTGAAGAACCTGGTGCAGCGCCTGCTCATCCTCGGCGAGGGCGAGGAGATCGGCGTGGACGAAGTGGATGGCGCCATGGGCAGCGGCGCGGGCTCGCCGGTCGAGGCCCGTGCCATGCCGTTCGACCAGCCGCTGCGTGAGGCGCGCGAGGACTTCGAGCGCATGTACCTGCGGCACCAGCTACGCGAGGCCGGAGGCAGTGTCGGCGAGCTCGCCAAGCTGGCCGGCATGGAACGCACACACCTCTACCGCAAGCTGAAAGCGCTGGGTATCGACCCCCACGATTTCTGAGCCGGTGCGGTATTCCGCGCGCGTAACGGTTCAAATTTGCGGCACGGTGGCTTACCGTGTCGCAACCGTTGTTCCGGGCAGACCGCATTCATGAAAATCATCATTCTCGGTGCCGGCCAGGTGGGAAGCTCTCTGGCACAGAACCTTGCCAGCGAGGCGAACGACGTCACGCTGGTGGACACCGACGGACAACGTCTGCAGGACCTGCAGGACCGGCTCGACCTGCGCACGGTCGTGGGCAATGCCACCCACCCGCCGGTCCTCATGCGCGCAGGCGCCGACGACGCCGACCTGATGATTGCGGTCACCAACAGCGACGAGGCGAACATGATCGTTTGCCAGGTGGGCTACACGCTGTTCCATACGCCCACCCGCATTGCCCGCGTGCGCGCCCCGGAGTACCTGGCCTATCCTCAATTGTTCTCCCCGGATGCCCTGCCGGTGGACGTACTCATCAGCCCGGAGCAGCTGGTCACCCAGTACGTGAAACGGCTCATTGAACACCCGGGCGCCCTGCAGGTGCTGGATTTCGCCGGCGGCAAGGTGCGCATGGTCGGTGTCCGGGCCTACTACGGCGGGCCACTGGTGGGTCAGGCCCTGCGCACGCTGCGCGAGCACATGCCCAACGTGCAGACCCGGGTGGCGGCGCTGTTCCGGCGCGGTCAGGCGATCATCCCCGAGGGGGATACGGTGATCGAGGCCGGCGACGAGGTGTTCTTCGTCGCCGCACGCAAGAACATTCGCGCCGTCATGAGCGAACTGCGCAAGCTCGACAAGCCGGTCAAGCGCATCATGCTGGCCGGCGGCGGCAACATCGGCAAACGCCTCGCCCAGGCACTGGAATCCCGCTACCAGGTCAAGATCATCGAGCGCGGCGGCGAGCGCGCGCGGGCGATTTCCGAGGAGCTCAACCGCACCATCGTGCTCATGGGCGACGCCGCCGACGAGGAGCTGCTGCTGGAGGAGAACATCGAGAATACCGATGTCTTCTGCGCACTGACCAACGATGACGAGGCCAACATCCTTTCCGGCATGCTGGCGAAGCGGCGCGGCGCGCGCATGGTGATGTCGCTGATCAACCGGCCCGCCTATGTGGATCTGGTGCAGGGCAGCGAGGACATCGACATCGCCATCTCGCCGCAACAGGCGACCATCGGCACGCTGCTGGCCCACGTGCGCCGCGGCGACGTGGTCATGGTGCACAGCCTGCGGCGCGGCGCCGCCGAAGCGATCGAGGCCGTGGCGCACGGCGATTCCAAATCTTCCAAGGTGGTCGGGCGTCGCATCGAGAACATCCCGCTGCCCGCCGGCACCACCATCGGCTGTCTGGTGCGTGGCGACGAGGTGATCATGGGCCACCATGACACCGTCATCGAACCCGAAGACCACGTCATTCTGTTCCTGGTGGACAAGCGCCGCATCGCCGAGGTCGAGCGCCTGTTCCAGGTCGGCGTGACATTCATCTAGGGCGGCACGATGCATTGGTCGGCGGTTGAGCGGATTCTCGGGCTGTTGCTGATGCTCTTCAGCCTCACCATGCTGCCGCCCGCCGTGGTCGCGCTGATCTACGGCGACCCGGGGCTGGTGCCGTTCCTGGTCTCCAGCCTGGTGATCCTGCTCGTGGGTGCGCTGGCCTGGCTGCCGGTGCGCAACGCCCGCCAGGATCTGCGCACCCGGGACGGCTTTCTGATCGTGGTGCTGTTCTGGACGGTTCTGGGCGTCACCGGCGGGCTGCCGCTGTTTCTCTCGCAAAACCCGGACATTCCCTGGACCGACGCCGTGTTCGAGAGCCTCTCCGGGCTCACCACCACGGGCTCGACGGTGCTCACCGGCATCGACGACCTGCCGCACTCGATCCGCTTCTACCGCCAGCAGCTGCAGTGGCTCGGCGGCATGGGCATCATCGTGCTGGCGGTTGCCATTCTGCCGATGCTCGGCGTCGGCGGCATGCAGCTCTACCGTGCGGAGACGCCGGGGCCGGTGAAGGACGCCAAACTCACCCCGCGCATCGCGGGCACCGCCAAGGCGCTGTGGTACATCTACCTGGGCCTCACCATCACCTGCGCCACCGCATACTGGCTGGCGGGCATGACGCCGTTCGACGCCATCGGGCACGCCTTCTCCACCGTCGCCATTGGCGGGTACTCCACGTACGACGCCAGCATCGGCCATTTCGACAGCCCGTTGATCTCGATGATCTGCGTGGTGTTCATGCTGATCGCCGGCATCAATTTCGCCATGCATTTCACCGCCTGGCGCAGCCGCTCGCTGCGGCATTACCTGCAGGACACCGAGACCCGGTGGTTCCTGGGTATCATGCTCACCCTGACGGCTGTGGTCACAGCAACGTTGATGGCCACAGGGCACATGGGCGGCTGGCAGGACACATGGCATCACGCCATTTTCCAGGTAGTCTCCATCGCCAGCACCGCCGGATTCGCAACAACCGACTTCGCCTCCTGGCCGGTATTCCTGCCGGTACTACTTATCATGGCTGCGTTCGTTGGCGGTTGCGCCATGTCCACGGGGGGCGGAATCAAGGTGGTGCGGTTCGTCCTTCTGCTCAAGCAGGGCCACCGCGAGATCATCCGACTGATCCACCCGCAGGCGCAGGTGCTGGTCAAGATGGGGCGCCGCGCCGTGGACGAGCGGGTGATCAACGCGGTCTGGGGGTTCTTCGCCGCGTACATCGCCCTGTTCGCCCTGATGATGCTGGCGCTCATGGGCACCGGTCTGGATCAGGTGACCGCCTTTTCCGCCGTCGCGGCCACCATGACCAACCTGGGCCCGGGGCTCGGCCAGGTGTCCGATCACTTCGGGGAGATCAACGCGGTGGCGAAGTGGGTGCTCATGTTCGCCATGCTGCTGGGGCGGCTCGAGGTCTTCACCCTGCTGGTGCTGTTCACACCGGCGTTCTGGCGTCGCTGATCAATTGCCCGCCCACCTTGAAATCCTCTCCGCATGGCCGCATCCCTGACTCACCTCATCAGCGACGCGGGGCAGGGATATCCCATGCTTGACCGACTGGAGAAACTGCTGGAGTCCGGGCAGGACTCACCCATGCTGCGACTGTCTCTTGGACAGGGCTATCTCAAGGAAGGGCGCCACGAAGAAGCGGTCGACCACCTGCGCCAGGCCCTGAAGCTGCAGCAGGACTACTCGGCGGCCTGGAAGGCGCTGGGGCAGGCGCTTGCCGCCGCCGGCGACCCGGATGGCGCCCGGGCGGTCTACGACGACGGCATCCGCATTGCGCGGGACAAGGGCGATCTGCAGGCGGCCAAGGAGATGGAGGTCTTCCGCAAGCGCCTGGACAAACAATCTCCCGGCTAGTGTCAGCTGCCCGGTTGCCGCGTCACCGATACGGGTTCGGCTGCCCCGGCGGTGCCGGGCGAAACCGGCGATAGGTCCACTGGTACTGGGCGGGCGCGATACGCACGCACGCCTCCACACCGGCGTTCACCGCAGCGGCCGCGGCCACGGGGTCGGGATCGTGCACCCCATCCGGGGCCGGAATCACGTGTAACCGGAACCCGCGCCCCCAGGGCAACCGCTCCATGAAGGTGAACAGCACCGGCGCCCCCGTCTTGCGGGCCATCTGCGCGAGCAGCCCCATGGTGCGCGCCGGCACGCCGAAGAAGGGCGCGAACTCGCCGCTGTCCCGGGGCGTCTGGTCCGGCAGAATGCCCACCAGTTCCCCCTGCCGCAGCGCCTTGTAGAGCTGCCGGATGCCCGCACCGGTGGCCGGCAGGGAACGCGCGCCGGTCCGCTCCCGGGCCTCCACCATCAACGGCTCCAGATCCTCCGAGCGGGGCGGCCGGTAGAGGTTGTTCACCCGGAAGCGCTTGTTCACGTACAGGCTGACCAGTTCCCAGTTGCCCAGATGCGGGCCCGCCAGGAGGAGGCCGGAGCCCTCGGGCCAGTGGGCCGCCATGGTGTCCAGGGCGTCCGGGTTGACCACGAGCCGCTGCAGCCGGCGCTCGTCGGCATACCAGATGATCCCCGTCTCCATGAGCTGCTTGCCCAGCTCGCGAAAACTGGCGCGGCGCAGCCGCCGCCGTTGTGCGTCGGTGTACTCCGGGAAGCACAGGCGCAGGTTCACGTCGGTGATCGCCCTGTGCTTCCCAGGTATGGCGGCCAGCACGCTGCCTGCCACTACCCCGAGCCCATGTGCCACGGGCAGTGGCAGCAGGCTGGTGGCGCGCAGCAGCGCGCGTATCAGATGAATCCGTTGCACGGGCCTCCCCGGCTTATCGCCTCGTCGTTGCGCGTCATGTTGCCCTGCTACTATTGAGAGTGGCGAGTATATCGGTTTTGCCCGTGCGGGTGACCGCTCGCGGTGTCACAGTCAACCGACCCAGAGGGGGGAGAGACGATGGACTGGAACAAGCAGATGGAAGAACTGGTCAATGCCTGGACCGAAACACAGCGCCGCACCTGGGACAACTGGCTTGAGACCGTCAAGCAGTTCAGCGACAACCTGCCCGAGGGCACGGCGGCGCCCGGCGCCGATTACAAGGCGAATCTCGAGGCATGGGAACAGTCCGTGCGTCAGGCACTGGAGACCCAGGCACAGTGGGCAAAACAGTTGTCCAACGAACACGTCGCCGGCCAGTCGCCGGAAAGCATGGAGCGCTGGGCGCGCGAGATGCAGGAGATGATGAAGGGCTGGACGGAGTCCCAGCAGAAGCTGTGGGACGCCTGGCTGAGCAGCATGCGGGACATGGATCCCAGCGCCATGTCGACCCAGTGGGAGAAGGAGAGCAAACAGGTTCTGGAAGCCTGGCAGCAGGCCACACAGCGGGCTCAGGACACCATGTTGGAATGGTCCCGGGCTACGCAGTCAGGCGCCAAGGGCGGAACCGGCAAAGGGAAAGGCAAGGGCAAGGGCGGGCAATAACCGGAAATTCGCGCCCTTGAGGAAGCACTGAACAAAAGAAAACCGGCACATTCCATGTGCCGGTTGGCAGGTTCTCTTAGCTGAAGGTGCTCTGCGCGGGTTAATCCATCAACCCTGTGTTCATCCGTGACCGCAGTAGGCGCAATCCCTATTGTTTTCTTATGTCCTCACCGTCCCTGGCCACTCTGTGCATCCTGCCGTTCAGGTGACGTGTGTAGGTTGCCACAGCTCATTCGGTCCAGAAGTCGGTAATGATCGACAGCTTATGTAGGAAAATTCTTACAAGAATACTGGGACGCATGGTCCTGATTTAGCGGGTAATACGAGCGGAACGGCCGAGCCCCGGAGCTGGGGGCCTGGGTCCCGGACTGTCTGCGGCCAGGACGGCCGCAGTCAAGCGCCCATGGATGGGTTCACAGCGTGTCCG
>SLBZ01000032.1 GCA_007126095.1 Aquisalimonas sp. | reverse complement strand
TTGGCGGACGGCGTTTCGATCTGTTGCCGGAGCCACGCATTGGTTTCCGGATCCGTGCAGAACACGAAGCACCCTTTCATGCCCCGGGTCAGCAGCGTGCGGTAGGTATTCTTGATGATGGCGTCGGCCTGCTGCCGGGCTGTCTCGGGATCGTCCTTGTAGAGCTTGCGGATACCCCGGACTGAGCGATCCATAGACGACCGCTCGCGGCCGTCGGTGTGGATTTCGCCATCGCGCACTACCAGGTCCGGCCCGATGATCACTCCCACGTAATCCAGTTCCAGCCCCTGGATAGTGTGAATACAGCCGATCTGCTCCACGGAGTGCTCGGCCAGAGCCCACAGGCTGCCGTCTTTCGTCAGGTTCCACTGAGCGGCGAAATCGTGTTCCGGCAGTTCGATGTCCATGGCGGCCGGGTCCTTCTTGCTGTTCCAGTCCCAGCAGTACCCGGCCACCATGCGGGCGCGGTTGTTCGCGTTGTGAGCCAGCACCGCCTGGCGTAGCGCGTGGGGAGAATCCATCACCCGGATGTCGTAATCCACAGACTCAATCGCGTCATTGGCCGTCTCCCGAATCTGCAGCAGATGGTCCACGAACGCGAGATAGCCGTCCGACCCGCCGCAGCGAAACTGCGAGGCGAGTTGCAGCTCCGTTACCTCGGCGCCCAGATGCTCGGCCCAGTGGCGTATCTCCGCCCGCGTGCCGACATCTTTCAAGGTCACCCGCTGCGCCTCATCCACGAAGAACACGGACAACCGGCCCGCCTGCATGATCTCCTTGACCTGATGCTCGCCCAGGTTGCCATACAGGCCGCTCTTCTCGTTGAGCCGGTGCGCCTCGTCCACGAGCAGGGCATCGAACGCATCGGTTTCGCTATCCACGAACGCGCCGGACCCGCGAAACAGGTTGCTGATCCGGCTCTTCCTGAAGGAGCCGGTCAACTGCGCCTCGTAGACCGCCCGCGGCGCGGCATTGCGCGAGACATACTGGGTGACGAGTTCGCGATCGGTCAGGCGGGCCAGCAGGTTGACGGCCAGCACCGACTTGCCCGTGCCCGGCCCACCCTCGATGATCAGCACCTGCCGCTGTCCTTGCTGGGCGCGATGCGCCAGCTCCAGAGCCTTCTCGAAGGCCACCTTCTGGTCGTCAATCATTACGAACGCATCGTTGCCCTGAAGCATGGACAACACTGCGTCAGCCAGGCTGCGCGAGGGGCGAATGCGGCCGTTTTCGATTCGGTAGAGGATGTCCCGGCGGTCGCCGTAGCGCACATGGCGCTTGAGAAACCCGGCCAGGCGCTCGGCGTCGCGGGAGATGAATACCGGCGCGCGGGAGGTATGGGGCGCGTACACCGGATCGTTCACGGCGCCGTCATCGTCGAGATTGTGCAGGTAGACACAGGGCACGAGGCGAATCGACTCAGTGCGGACCGTTTCGTTGTAGTCCTCGATCAGGGCAGCGTACGTCCACGCCTGATAGGACGGATGGCTCGTCTCGCGCCAGCGTCCGCCGAGCGGCGTGCTGATGATGCCGTCCCGCTCCAGAGCCTCGGCCTGCTGCCACTGCTTGAGCTCGACGATGACGGCGGTCTCCTCGCGCGCCTCGCTCTCCCCGGTCAAGATGAAATCAATGCGTTTGCTGGTGAGCGGAATGTGGTACTCCAAAGACACGCCCGCGTCGGCCGGAATCTCCGGGTCGTGGAGCAGGTTCGACATGAACTGCAGGGAGTTGCGCCAGGAATCCACCTCGCCCACCGCCACCGAGCGCGACAGCCGACGCCGGAACTCCAGCAGGATCTTTTCGTGAATCCGGTTGCGGCGCACATCCTCGATGAAGGTGGCCTTGGTGGCGGTATAGACAATCACGAGTCGGCGTCTTTGTTGCCCTGATAGGCCGAGTACTTCCGTGCCGAACCCCGCACCAGATCAGCCGGGTAGCGCTGCTCGTTGATCGCCATCTTCTCTTCCACCGCACTCGGAATATCCACGCTGAGCTTGTCGGCCAGCCGCAGCAGGTAGATCTGCACATCCGCGATCTCATGGGCCGCCGCCTGCCGTTGCTCGGGCGTTAGCTCATACGACCGTGCCTCGGTCAGCCACTGGAAAAGATCCAGCAGCTCGGACACCTCACCGCCGAGTGCCATGGTGAGGTTCTTGGGCGAATGAAACGCGTCCCAGTCGCGGATCTCGGCGAACGCGCGAACCCTATCGCGGAGGTACTGGAATTCAGACATCTGGGCTCCTACCAAGCCACGGCCCGACCGCAAATTGACCCTGTTCACCCTAAAGGGGCGCGGGGTGATTGACACCATTCTGGACTGCCCGCCGGAAGCGGTCGATACATGCGTGGGCGTGACCACCTCCTCGTGATGCTGATTCCCGCCCGGGACATTCCGGTGCCCGGATCCAGCCTCTACGACCACTACTCGGACCGGCGGCCTCTTAAGCACTTGCCGAACAACGCCGAATCGGCGTACACCTGTCTCTGTCGGCAACAACCACGCTGGAGGCTCGCCTGTCCGCGCAGGCACCGGGGCAGGAACCGCGCCAACTCCTG
>SLBZ01000066.1 GCA_007126095.1 Aquisalimonas sp. | reverse complement strand
GGTGCTCAAGGCTTTCGGTTACAGCAACCGGGACATGGCCGGACACTACGGGCTGCTCACCGGCCTGATCGTGCTCATCGGCGTGGCCGTCGGGGTGGGCATGGGCGCCTGGGCGGCCGATGCCCTGGCGGCGGTGTACATGGAATACTTCCGCTTCCCGGCCATGAGCTTCCGGCTGCAGCCCCAGGTCCTGCTGCTGGCGGTGGTGGTGGCGGCCGGTGCCGCGGCACTGGGCACGTACCGGGCCGTGCGCGGGGCGGTGAGTCTGCCGCCCGCCGAGGCCATGCGCCCGCCGGCGCCGGAGACGTTCCGCCAGGGCTGGCTTGAGCGCTCGCACCTGGGGCGGCTGCTGGATCAGCCCACACGCATCATCGTGCGCAATCTAGTCCGCCACCGCCTGAAATCCGGCCTCTCGGTGCTCGGCATCGGCCTCTCCGGCGCGCTCCTCATGGTGGGCAGTTACCAGTTCGGGGCCGTGGACGACATGCTCGACACCCAGTACCGGCTGGTTCAGACCATGGACATCAACCTCTACTTCACCGAGCCCGCCTCGGCCCACGCCGTGGCCGGGCTGCGCCACAAGCCCGGGGTCCAGTATGTGGAGGGCTTTCGCAATGTGCCGGTGCGGCTGGCCGCCAACGGCCAGGACTACCGCACGGCGATCCTCGGCATGGACGCGGAACCGAAGCTGCGCCGGCTCACCGATGCCCGCGGACAGCCCCAGCGCCTGCCGCCGGAAGGCCTGGTGCTCACGGATTACCTGGCGGACTATCTGGGCCTGCGCCCCGGGGATGCGGTGCAGGTGGAGGTCATGGAAGGCCACCGGCGCACCCTGGATGTGGAACTGGCGGCCGTAGTCAGCGAGCCCGTGGGGGTGAGCGCCTACATGGAGCGCCAGGCACTGAACCGGCTGATGCGCGAGGGCCCGGCCCTCTCCGGGGTATGGCTGCTCACCGATACCAGCCAGCATCCGGCGCTGTACGAGGCGCTGTGGGAGGTGCCACAGATCGCCGGCATCGGGCTGATCGGCGAAGCGGAGGCCGCCATCCGCGAGTACATCGACGACACCGTGCTGATCATGATGGCCATTCTGATGCTGCTGGCCGGTTCCATCACCTTTGCCGTGGCCTACAACAACGCCCGCATCGCCTTTGCCGAGCGCGCCCGGGAGCTGGCCACCCTGCGGGTGCTGGGTTATACACGGGGCGAGGTGAGCTGGATCCTGCTGGGCGAGATCGCCGCGCTGACGCTGCTGGCCATCCCGCTGGGCTGGCTGCTGGGTACCGGGTTCGCGATGGCACTGAGCGCCGCCATGAGCACGGACCTGTTCCGCGTGCCGTTCGTGATCACCCCGCAGACTTACGCCTTCGCCGCCGCAGGGGTGATCGTAGCGACGGTGTTGTCCGTTCTCCTGATCCTGCGACGACTGCGGCGCCTGGACATGGTGTCCGCACTGAAAACGGTTGAGTAGCCCATGACCTTACGCAAGAAGCTCATCTTCGCCCTTCTCGCGGTGGCCGTCATCGGCCTACTGGGGCTGGCCCTGTGGCCCTCGCCCGTGCCGGTCAGCACCGTTACGGCAGAGCGAGGCCACTTCGCCGAGACCGTCGAGGACGAAGGGCGCACGCGTCTGCCGGACCCGCACACGGTCTCCGCCCCGATCACCGGCTACCTTCGCCGCGTCACCCTGGAGCCGGGAGACGGTGTGACCGCCGGGCAAACGCTGCTGGAACTGGAGCCAGCCCCCGCACCGGCACTGGATGCCCGTTCCCGCAGTCAGGCCCGGGAGGCCGTGGCCGCGGCCCGGGCGCGCCTGGAGGCCGCGGAGGCCGAGCTGGAAGCCCGGCAGATCCAGCATCAGCTCGCCCGCTCCGAGGATCAGCGTTACCAGCAGATGTACGACCGGGAGCTCGTCTCCACGGAGCAGATGGAGCGCATCCGTGCCCAGCGCGAATCCGCCCGCACCGCCGAGCGATCGGCCCGGCACGCGGTGGACGTGGCCCGCTTCGAGCTGGACGCCGCCCGGGCCGTGCTGGAGATTGCCGACGGCGAGCGCGCACCGGGTGATCAGCCGCGCCTTCAGGTGCCCGCTCCCATCGACGGCGTGGTCACCCGCCGGCACCGCTATAGCGAAGGCCCGGTGAATGCCGGCGAGCCGGTGCTGGATGTGGGTGATCTGTCAACGCTGGAGGTGCAGGTTGACCTGCTGTCCATGGACGCCGTGCGCGTGCGGCCGGGTATGACGGTGATTCTGGAGCGCTGGGGTGGTGATGGTGATCTGAAGGGCGAGGTCCACCGGGTGGAGCCCGGTGGCTTTCTGCGCGTCTCCGCCCTGGGCGTGGATGAGCAGCGCGTGCCCGTGCGGGTAGCGATCACGTCACCCCGCGACAAGTGGGAGACGCTCGGTGACGGGTTTCGAGTCGAGGCCCGGTTCATCCTCTGGGAAGATGACGACGTCCTTCAGGTGCCCACCAGCGCCCTGTTCCGCAGCGATGACCAATGGTCCGTCTACGTGATCGCCAACGGCCGCGCCGAACGTCGTGTGGTCGAGCCGGGCCGGCGCAGCGGCCTGCACACCCAGATTCTCGACGGGCTGGCGTCAGGCGAGCGGGTCATCACCCATCCCGGCGATCGCGTGACCGACGGCGCTCGGGTTCGGGCGGAGGACTGAGCGCAGGACCGGCTCAGTCTCCGCGACGAATGGGCGGTGGTGTGAAGGCGGTCATGGGCGGGGGATCGCCCGCGTACGCCTCGATATCCACCAGGCATGACAGCGCGCTCGGCCCCTGAGCCAGCCGCGAGGTGCCCTGATCCCGCGTGAGCACGTTCGGGTTGCCGTGCAGGCAGGACAGCCCCGTGCCGCCATCGGCCGGCGGGTCATACCAGGCCCCGGTACTGACCTGCAGCACACCGGGCCGCACCTCGTCACTGACAACCGCCGTGCACAGGCAACTGCCGCGCTCGTTGAACAGCCGCACCGGGCTGCCGTCGCGGATACCGCGCGGCGCGGCATCGTCGGGGTGGATCACCACGGGCTCGCGACCGTTGCGCTTGCCGCTTCTGCTGTGCTGGCCGTGGTCAAGCTGGGAGTGCAGCTTCGTGGCCGGCTGGTTGGAGATCAGGTGCAGCGGTGTGGTGGCGTCCGCCGCGCCGAGCCACTCCACCGGGTCCTTCCAGAACGGGTAACCGGGGCACTCCGCGTAGCCGAACCCGGCCACGGTCTCGGAGAAGATCTCGATGCGCCCGCTGGGGGTTTTCAGCGGGTTGGCGTCCGGGTCTTCGCGGAACGCCTTCAACAACACCTGCGGCTCGTCCAGGGCCGGCGCCTCGAACCACCCCTGTGCTTTCAGCGTAGCGAACTCCGGCAGCTGGACGCCGTTCGTTGCCGCCCGCTCGCGGGTGCCCGCATACAGGTATTCCAGCCACGCGGCCTCGTCACGCTCTTCGGTGAAAGCCTCCCGCGCACCCAGGGCGTCGGCGATCGAGGTGAAGATGTCGTAGTCGGCCATGCTCTGCCCCACCGACTCGATGGCCTGTTCCATGTAGATCAGGAACGGCTCCCGCACCGACAGCGCGATGTCGTTGCGCTCAAGCGAGGTGTTGGCGGGCAGCACGATGTCGGCGTGTTTCGCGTGGGCATTCCAGCACCACTCGTGGGCGATCACGGTATCGGGCCGCTGCCAGGCCTCGCGCAGCCTGACCAGGTCCTGGTGGTGGTGGAACGGGTTGCCCCCGGCCCAGTACACCAGTCGGATGTCCGGGTAGGTGCCGGTCATGCCGTTGTACTCGAACGTCTCGCCGGGCTGCAGCAGCATGTCGCTGATGCGCGCCACGGGGATGAACCGCTCCACCGGATTACGGCCCTGGGGCAGTGCGGCGCCGGGGATGCCCCGGTAGTTGTCGCCGATGGCGTTCATGGCACTGTATCCAAAGCCGATCCCGCCGCCGGGGGTGCCCAGCTGACCCAGCATGGCGGCGACGGCGATGGCCGCCCAGTAGGGCTGCTCGCCATTGTCCTGGCGCGTCAGCGACCAGCTCACCGAGATCATGGTGCGCTGAGACGCCATCTCGACGACCAGGGCGTGGATCCGATCGGCGGCCAGGCCGGTCTTCTCCGCCGCCCACTCGGGCGTCTTCGGCACGCCGTCCACTTCGCCCTGGAAGTAGGCGCGGAAGCGATCAAATCCCACCGTGTACCGGTCGAGAAACGCCCGATCCGCCAGCCCCTCGTTGTCGAGCGTGTGGGCAATGGCGAGCAGCAGCGCCACGTCCGTTCCGGGGCGGAGGGCGCACCACTCCATCCGCGCCTCGTCCAGCACGTCTGAACGCAGCGGGCTGACGTTCACCACTTTCACGCCGGCCTCGGCGGCGCTCAGCAGCCCCTGGCGCTGCACATGCCGGCTAACGCCGCCGTTGGTGACCTGGCCGTTCTTCAGCGGCACGCCACCAAAGGCGACGAACAGGCCGGTGTGTTCGCGGATGACGTCCCAGCTGGTGGCGCCGTTGATCATGGAGTAGAAGTCGCCAAGCACGTAAGGCAGGGTGACTTCCGCCGCGGCGTAACTGTAGGTGTTCACCGACGTGGTGTAGCCGCCGATGCTGTTGAGAAACCGCTTGAGCTGGCTCTGGGCGTGGTGGAAGCGCCCCGCACTGGACCAGCCGTAGGAGCCGCCGTAGATGGCCTCGTTGCCGTACTGGTCGCGCACCCGCGCCAGCTCACCCGCCACCAGTTCAATGGCAAGGGGCCAGGAGACTTCCACGAACTCGTCCCGCCCGCGGGCGCCGCATGCAGGGCCGGGCCCGTGCTCCAGCCAACCGCGGCGCACCATGGGGGCGTCGATGCGCAGGGGGCCTTCGAGCACGTCGACGATGCCCTGCCCGATGGGCGACGGGTCGGCGTCCTTTTCGAAGCCCGTGAGGGCGGTCACCCGACCATCACGGGTCTGGACGCGATACGTTCCCCAGTGGGTGGAAGTGAGGGTGCCTTCGGGCGCGTGCGGGTTGTTCATACGGCAGAGTCCTGACCAGTGCTGTCTACGTATCACAGCACAGAAGCGCACTGGTTTGCCATTCGCCCGGCGGTCTACTGCCCCCGGTGGAGCTCCTCGCCCACTTTGACGATACGCATGGTGTTGGTGCTGCCGGGAATGCCGGTGAAGTCCCCCTTGGTGACGATTACCGTGTCGCCGTCGTGCACGGCGCCGCTGGCGCGCATGGTCTCCAGAGCATCGGCGATCACGTGGTTCGGATCGGTGTGCATGATGTCGAAGGCCACGGGATAGACGTCCCGGTAGAGGGTGACCCGCCGAAGGGTGCGCTCATGGCGCGTGAGTGCGTAGATGGGGATGCCGGAGCTGATGCGCGACATCCACAGGGTGGTGGCACCGGATTCGGTGAGCGCGATGATGGCGTCCGCGTGCAGGTGGTTGGCGGTATACATGGTGGCCATGGCGATGGCCTCGTCGATGCGCTCGAAGTCCGAGTCCATGCGATGGGTGGAGCGCTGGGTGGTCACCTGCGCCTCGGCACCCACGCATACGCGCGCCATGGCCTCGACGGTGCGCACCGGGTACTTGCCGGCAGCGGTCTCGGCGGAGAGCATCACCGCGTCGGTGCCGTCCATGACGGCGTTGGCCACATCCAGCACCTCGGCCCGGGTGGGCATGGGGTGCTCGATCATGGACTCCATCATCTGCGTGGCCGTGATCACTGAGCGGTTCAGTCGCAGGGCGGTGGCGATGATGTGCTTCTGTACGCCGGGAAGCTCGGCGTCGCCGATCTCCACGGCCAGATCGCCGCGTGCGACCATCACGGCGTCCGACGCCAGGGTAATCTCGTCGATGGCATCCACCGCCTCGGCACGCTCGATCTTGGCCACGATGCCGGCATCGGAGCCGGCCTCCTTCAGCAGCGAACGCGCCAGCTCGATGTCCGCCGCGGAGCGGGGAAAGGAGACGGCGATGTAGTCCACGCCCAGCTCCGCCGCAGACCGCAGGTCGTCCCGATCCTTGTCGGTGAGTGCGTCGGCGGAAAGGCCGCCGCCCTGGCGGTTGATGCCCTTGTTGTTGGACAGCTCGCCGCCCAGCTCCACACGGCAGTGCACGCGCGAGCCGGCCACCTCTTCGACGCGCATGGTGATGAGCCCGTCGTTCAGCAGCAGGAGGTCGCCAGGTCCCACGTCGTTGGGCAGGTTCTTGTACGCCACGCCCACCTGCTGCTGGTCACCGGCGTCCGGAGCCAGCTCGGCATCCAGGCAGAAGGCATCGCCCTCCTCCAGAGTCACCGCACCGTCACGGAAGCGATCCACGCGGATCTTCGGCCCCTGCAGGTCGGCCAGTACGCCCACGTCCCGACCCACCCGTTCGGCCGCCTCGCGCAACGCGCGGACCCGGGCCTGGTGGTCGGCGGCGGCACCATGGGAGTAATTCAGGCGAACCACATCGACGCCGGCGCGGATGACCTTCTCCAGCACGCCGGGCGCATCGGTGGCCGGCCCCAGGGTGGCTACAATTTTGGTACGGCGCGGCATGGGCGTCTCCTCCGTTTTCCTTGTGATCGCTCCGCCACCCTCAGCCGGCGGCGTCCAGCAAGGCCCGCGTGGTGTCGAGCATGCGATTGGAGAAACCCCACTCATTGTCGTACCAGGCGCAGACTTTCACCAACCGGCCTTCCGAGACCCGCGTCATGAACGGATCATACGTTGACGATACCGGATCGTGGTTGAAATCCATGGACACCAGCGGCTCGTCGTTCACGGCGAGAATGCCCTTGAGCGACCCCTCGGCGGCCTGACGCAGCACACTGTTCACCTCCTCCACCGTGGTCTCGCGCGCAGCGGTAAACGTGAGATCCACCAGCGAGACGTTGATGGTGGGCACGCGCACGGCGAAACCGTCCAGTCGGCCGTCCAGCTCCGGCAGAACCAGCCCCACCGCCGCCGCGGCACCGGTCTTGGTGGGAATCATGGACTGGGTGGCCGAGCGCGCCCGGCGCAAATCCGAGTGGTAGACGTCCGAGAGCACCTGGTCGTTGGTGTAGGAGTGGATGGTGGTCATCAGCCCGTGCTCGACACCGATGCCCTCGTGCAGCGGTTTCACCACCGGTGCCAGGCAGTTGGTGGTGCAGGAGGCATTGGAGATCACCTGGTGATCGGCGGTGAGCGTGTTGTCGTTGACCCCGTAGACCACCGTGGCGTCCACGTCGCTACCGCCCGGCGCCGAGATCACCACCTTGCGCGCGCCTGCTTCCAGGTGGGCAGCGGCCTTGGCCTTGCTGGTGAACAGCCCCGTGCACTCCATCACCGCATCGACGCCCAACTCGCGCCAGGGAAGGTTCGCCGGGTCGCGCTCGGCCACGACACGGATGCGGTCGCCGTTGACGATCATGTCGTTGCCGTCCACCTGCACATCGACGTTGAACCGGCCGTGCACGGTGTCGTGGCGGGTAAGGTGAGCATTGGTCGCGGCGTCGCCCAGGTCGTTGATGGCGACGATTTCCATCTCGTTGGTACGGCCGCTCTCGTACAGCGCCCGCAGCACGTTGCGGCCGATGCGCCCGTAACCATTGATGGCAATACGATACGTCATGATGAACTCTCCTCGATCATGTATCAGATGTGCGCCGAGGCGGCTGCGGCAGCCGCCAACGCCTTGATGCCGCCCCAGTCCCCGACCGCGACGCGATCCGCCGGCGCCAGCCAGGAGCCGCCCACACAGGCGACGTTGGGTAGCGCCAGGTAGTCGGCGAACGACACCTGCGTAACGCCGCCCGTGGGGCAGAACGTCAGATCCGGAAGCGGGCCTGCGAGCGCCTTGAGCATGGGCACGCCGCCGGCCTGTTCGGCGGGGAAGAGCTTGAGCTCGCGGAAGCCGTACTCACGCGCCTGCATTGCTTCGCCAGGCGTCATCACCCCCGGCAGGAATGGCAAGCCACTGTCCCGGGCGGCGTCGGCCAGGGCCGGCGTCAGGCCCGGACTCACGGCAAAGGCCGCGCCGGCATTCGCCGCCCGACGCAAATCCTCCGGCTGGAGGATCGTGCCGACACCGACGATGGCGTCCGGTACCTCGCGGATCATGGCGGCGACGGCGTCCATGGCACACGGGGTGCGCAGCGTGATCTCCAGCACCGGCAGGCCGCCATCCACAAGCGCCCACGCCAGCGGCACCGCGTGCGCCGGGTCGTCGATACGGAGCACCGGGATCACCGGGGCGGCGGCCATGATGCTCCGCATGTCCATGGTCGCGCGCCCCCCTGCTGTCGGACCCTGCTCACCGTCAACGGCCATCACCGAACCTCCTCTTCCGCCGTGGGCGCACGCAGGGCACCGGCAAGCATGATGCTCATGGCCCCGGATTCGGCGTTCGAGGTCGTCGCGCGGAAGGTGTCGAACAGGTCCCGGCCAAGACCGGTGTGCTCGGGCGCCAGATCCGGCGTGGTGGCCTCACGGCGTGCCCATTCATCGGCGTCCACAAGCGCATCGACGACGCCAGAGCGACTGTCGAGGCGAATCATGTCGCCATCACGCACCTTGCCCAGCGGCCCGCCGCCCAGGCACTCCGGCGACATGTGGATGGCAGCGGGCACCTTGCCGGAGGCGCCGGACATGCGCCCATCAGTCACCAGCGCGACCTGGTGCCCCCGGTCCTGCAGGACACCCAGGGTCGGCGTGAGCTTGTGCAGCTCCGGCATGCCGCAGGCGCGCGGGCCCTGGAACGGCAGCACGGCAACCATGTCACCGTTGAGTTCGTCGGCCTTGAAGGCGGCAAGCAGCGCATCCTGGCTGGGGAACACCCGGGCCGGCGCTTCCACCACCCGATGCGCGTCCTTCACCGCCGAAGTCTTGATCACCCCACGGCCGAGATTGCCGGACACCAGCCGCAACCCGCTCTGGCCATCGAACGGATTGGCCACGGGGCGCAGCACGGAAAGGTCCCCGGAGGTCGCCGGCGTCTCCCGCCAAACCACCCGGCCGCCATCCAGGAACGGCTCACGGGTGTAGTGCCGCAACCCCGGGCCCATGACCGTGCTCACGTCCTCGTGAAGCAGGCCGGCGTCCAGCAGCTCGCGGATCATGAGGCCGGTGCCGCCGGCGGCGTGCAGATGATTCACATCCGCCTCGCCGTTGGGGTAGACGCGGGCCATGAGTGGCACCGCCCGCGACAGGGCATCGAAGTCGTCCCAGTCCACAATGATGCCGGCGGCGCGGGCCGTGGCCACGAGATGCATGGTGTGATTGGTGGAACCACCACTGGCCAGGAGGCCGACGATGCCGTTGATCACGGCCTTCTCGTCCACCACGCGGCTGATGGGCGTGTAGTCGCCACCCAGGCGCGTCAGCCCCGCCGCCCGGCGCGCGGCCTCGGCGGTGAGCGCAAAGCGCAGGGGGGTATCGGGGTTGACGAATGCGGAGCCCGGCAAGTGCAGGCCCATGAACTCCAGCACCAGCTGGTTGCTGTTGGCAGTGCCATAGAAGGTACAGGTGCCGGGGCTGTGGTAGGACTGGCTCTCCGCCTCCAGCAGTGCGTCGCGGCCGATTTTCCCCTGGGCGAACTCCTGGCGGATGCGCGCCTTCTCCTGATTCGGCAATCCGGAGGGCATGGGGCCACCGGGCACGAAGATGGTCGGCAGATGGCCGAAGCTCAGCGCACCGATCAGCAGCCCCGGCACGATCTTGTCGCACACGCCCAGGCACAGGGTGGCGTCGAACATGTTGTGGGACAGCGCGACAGCCGTGGACATGGCGATCACGTCGCGGCTGAACAGCGACAGCTGCATGCCCGGCTGACCCTGGGTGACGCCGTCGCACATGGCCGGCACGCCGCCGGCAAACTGCGCCGTGGCGCCCACCTCGCGCGCCGCCTGCTTGATGATGCCGGGAAAGGCGCCCAGGGGCTGGTGCGCGGAGAGCATGTCATTGTAGGCGGAGACAATGGCCACGTTGGGCCAGTGCATCTGCTTCAGGGCGTCCTTGTCCGAATCAGGCGACGCAGCGAAACCGTGTGCCAGGTTCGTGCACGAGAGTGCGCCGCGCTGGGGCTGATCATCCGCGGCACGGCTGACCGCGTCCAGGTACGCCCGGCGCGTGTCACGGCTGCGCTCCGTGACGC
>SLBZ01000024.1 GCA_007126095.1 Aquisalimonas sp. | reverse complement strand
TCCAGGGCGGCATCGGCGTCTGCCACGCCGGCGTCGGCGTTGACGTAATCGGCGGCGCGGGTATGGGGATCCACGGACGGGTCGCTGACCAGTACGCGCGCAAGCGGCTCAAGGCCGCCCTCGCGGGCGATCTGGCCCTTGGTGCGGCGCTTCTTCTTGTAGGGAAGGTAGAGGTCTTCCAGCCGCTGCTTGGTGTCCGCCGTCTGCAGGGCCTGGTGCAGGCTGTCGGAGAGCTGTCCCTGCTCGCGGATGGTGCTGATGATGGTGTCGCGGCGCTCTTCCAGCTCGCGCAGGTAGCCCAGGCGCTCTTCCAGCTGGCGCAGCTGGGTGTCGTCCAGGCCGCCGGTGGCCTCCTTGCGGTAGCGGGCGACGAACGGCACGGTGGCGCCGTCGTCCAGCAGCTGCACGGCGGCGTCGACCTGGTTGGTGCGCACGCCGAGTTCCTCGGCAATCCGTTGAGTCAGGGTATTGGCCATTGGGTCTTGTCGGGGTAGTGAATGTGGGGCCGGATGATAGCAGATCGGTTGGTGGGGCCTGGTGGGCGAGTGGCGTTATTGGTGGACCTGAAGGTCCACCCTACGGGCGCGTGCCCGCCGCCGAGACGTATGGGCGTAGGGCGTAGGGTGGATCTTCAGATCCACCATCATCAGGTCCACCATCCCGAAGGCCGACGTTCCCGTCACCGCATGATGCCGATCCCGATCCCGAAATTCACCCGCGGTTCGCTTCGCGTCCCGTGGCTGGTCCGGCGCGGCCACAGGTGGAGGTCCTCGGCGTGCACCACCGCGTAGGTGTACTCCGCCTCGCCGATGGTGGCCGTCCGCGCCTCCTCGAGCGGACCGCGCACGGTGATCTGGCGGCCCTCGCCGTAGTCGGCGGGCTCCAGGTAGCCGTCGGCGATAATCAGGAACCGGCCCTGGGATGAGCGGTCGATCCGTGGCTGATCCCCGCGGTCGAGCGGGTAGGCGAGGACCTCGATCTGGGTGGTGTCCTGTTGCGGTTTCACGGACAGAATCGTGCCGCCCCAGATCACCTGCTCGTCGCGCACCTGATCGGCGGCGGCCTGCCGCGGCTGCAGATCGCGGTTGACGCCATCGGTGTCGAATTGCGGGCCGGTGGCGCAGGCCGTGAGCACCAGCATGGCGGCGATTATGGGGAGCGTTTTCATCGCTGTGCGGCGCATGGGCGTCCTCAACATGGCAGTCAGTAGCGGAACCCGCGGCGATGGGGGTACCACGGATCGTACCAGGGGTCGTACCAGGGCCCGTAACGGGGGTCGTAGTAGGGGCCCGGGTAATAGCGGGGGGCGTGGGCGTACGGATCGGGCCGGGGTTCGGGCCACAGGTGATGGCCGCTGGCGCGCACGCGCACATACCGGTAGTCATGCTCGCCGACCGGGCGGGTCTCTTCCCCGTCCACGGTGCCCGTGGCGGTCATGCGGCGGCCTTCCTCGTACACGGCCGGGTCGAGGAAGCCGTCGATCACCGCCAGGAAGCGGCCTTCACTGGTGTCGCCGGTGCGCGGCCTGCCGCTGCGGTCCAGCGAGCGGCCCACCACTTCCACAAGCGTGACGTCCTGCCGGTTCTCAACACCGGCAATGGTGCCGCCCCAGCGGACGGTCTTGCCCTGGTGTTGCTCCGGTGATTCACGCACATCGCTGATCGTCGGGGCGCCACGCCCAGGGTCGGGAATGCTGTCCCGGGTGGTGCTGCAGCCGGTCAGCAGCAGCGCCAGACATGCCAGACACAGTAGAGCGGTCCTGGTCATGGATCCATGCCCTCGTCACACCGGGGGTCTACAGCGCCCCACGCGCTGTCAGGACTTCCGGTTCTCTGTTGAGACCGCTGAATCGGAGCCGGGTTCGTTTCGCCTGCCGCGATCCGCCAGCGTCACGGTCGCGACACCGGCTCCAATCAATAATAGCCCGACAATGTTGGTGCCGGTCAGTGCCTCTCCCAGCAGGACGGCGGACGCTGCAACGCCGAACGCCGGCACGCCAAGGCTGCCGATGGAGGTGGTCACGGCGGGCAGCGCCCGTGTGATGGTGATGATTGCCCAGAACGGAAACGCAGTGGCCAGCGGGCCGTTGTAGAAGAGGATGCCCAGCAGGACCGGATCCGACCACTCCACGGTGCCGGCGTCCTCGACCATCAGCGCAATGGGTAGCAGGACGACCGCGGCGATGCCGAACTGCCACGGGGCCAGCGTCAGTGGCGGGCCCTGGTTGCGCTGGGCGCGCACGTAGACGATCAGCAGGGCCCAGCACAGCGCGGCGAGCAGCAGCAGGCCGTTGCCTATGACCACGGACGGACTGGTCCAGTCGAAACCGAACGGGTTGAACATCACCGCGACGCCGCCGATGCCCAGGGCGAAGCCCAGCAGGCGCGGGCGCGTGAGGGTTTCGCCCAGGGTCATGGCGGCAATGGGCAGTACCCAGAGCGAGGTGGTGTAGGCGAGAATGGACGAACGCCCGGCGGGGACGTACTGCAGGGCTATGGTGACCAGCCCCAGGAACAGCGCCATCTGGATCAGGCCGACGCCGAACACCAGTGTCCACTCGTCGCGGTAGGGGCGGCGGAGCTGCCCCATGATGGCGGCGGCGATCACCATGCACAGGCAGCCCAGCACCATGCGGATGC
>SLBZ01000147.1 GCA_007126095.1 Aquisalimonas sp. | reverse complement strand
GTTGATGTCCGGAAATCGCGACTGACGTCGCTCCTACGCGCTCGCGAAACCGGATGTAGGAGCGACGTCAGTCGCGACCCCCGAATTCTGCCACCTCACCCCCGGCTCTTCAGATACTCCGCGAACGCCGGTCCGAGATCCGGATGCTGCAGCCCGTATTCAACCGTGGCCTTCAGGTAGCCGAGCTTGCTGCCGCAGTCGTAGCGCTTGCCCGTGAACTCGTGGGCTAGCACGCGCTCGTGGTTCAGCAGCGAGGAAATGGCGTCGGTGAGCTGAATCTCGCCCTTGGCGTCCGGAGCCGTGTCCCGTAGCAGCTCGAAAATCCGCGGGGTGAGCACGTAACGGCCGACCACCGCGAGGTTGGATGGTGCGTCCGCCGGGTCCGGCTTCTCAACGATGGCGTCCACGGCCGAGAGGCCGTCGGAGAAGTCCCGCGCACTGACCACGCCGTAGCTGCCGGTCTCTTCCATGGGGACGCGCTCCACGCCCAGCAGCGAGCACTGGTGGTCGTCGAATTCGCGCACCATCTGCGACATGACCTTCTCGCCCTGGCCGTCGATCAGGTCATCGGCGAGGATGACCGCAAAGGGTTCGTCGCCGACGATGGGCTGGGCGCAGAGCACCGCGTGACCGAGGCCCAGCGCCTCACCCTGGCGGATGTAGATGCAGTTCACGCCCTCCGGTACCGTGCTGCGCACCAGCTCCAGCATCTTGTGCTTCTGCTTGGCCTCCAGTTCCACTTCCAGCTCGTAGGCCTTGTCGAAGTGGTCCTCGATGGCGCGCTTGGTGCGGCCGGTGACGAAAACCAGCGTATCCGCGCCCGCGGCCACCGCCTCTTCCACGGCGTACTGGATCAGCGGCTTGTCCACCACCGGCAGCATCTCTTTCGGGCTTGCCTTGGTAGCCGGCAGAAAGCGGGTGCCAAGGCCGGCCACGGGGAACACGGCCTTGCGAATACGTTGGGTCATGAACGCGTCCTTCCCTTGTTCGGTGTTGAGCAATTGGCTTGGAAAATTAGAGGCTACCGGTCGCGGGTGCAAGCCTAGTTGCGATGCCGGTGCAGGTAGGCCAGAAGGCCGCGGGTGGACGGGTCCGCGTCGTCGGCTTCGCGTTCACCAGTGATGGCCGGCAGCAGCTCCCGGGCCAGCTTCTTGCCCAGTTCCACACCCCACTGATCGAACGGGTTAATGCCCCAGATCACACTCTGCACGAACACCTTGTGCTCATACAGGGCCACCAGTTCCCCTAGGGTGCCCGGGTCCAGGCGGTCGAAGAGAATGGTGTTGCTGGGCTTGTTGCCGGAATGCACCTTGTGCGGGATGGCCCGTTCGATGCGCTCCGGGGGCACGCCTGCCGCTTCCATCTCGCGGCGCGCCTGTTCCGCCGTCTGCCCTTCCATCAGCGCCCGGGTCTGGGCGAAGCAGTTGGCGAGAGCCAGATCGTGGTGTTCCGGGTACTCCGCGGAGCCGTGCACCGGTGCCAGGAAGTCGGCCATGACCGGCCGCGTGCCCTGATGCAGGAGCTGGTAGAAGGAGTGCTGCGCGTTGGGGCCCACTTCGCCCCAGACGATGGCGCCGGTGTCGTAGTCCACCGGCGTGCCGTCGCGGGTGACGCACTTGCCGTTGCTCTCCATCTCCAGCTGCTGGAGATAGGCCGGGAAGCGGTTCAGGCGGTGATCGTAGGGCAGCACCACGTGACCCGGGGCGCCCAGGAAATTGGTGTACCACACGCCGAGCAGCCCCAGCAGCACCGGCATGTTGTGACGCCAGGGTGCGGTGCGGAAGTGCTGGTCCATGGCGTAGAAGCCGTCCAGCATCGCCTCGAAATTCTTCATGCCCACGGCAATGGCCAGCGGCAGGCCCACGGCGGACGGCAGCGAGTAGCGGCCACCCACCCAGTCCCAGATGCGGAAGCGGTTCTCCTCGCGGATGCCGTACTCCGCCATGGCAGCGTCGTTGGACGATACCCCCAGGAAGTGCTGGCCGATGGCGTCGCTGTCCGCGACCTGTCGCACGAACCAGTCCCGCGCGGTGCGCGCGTTGGTCATGGTGTCCAGGGTGGTGAACGACTTCGACGAGATGATGAACAGCGTGGTCTTCGGGTTGACCCGCTCCAGCACGTCGGTGACGTGGACGCCGTCGATGCTGCTGACGAAGTGCATGCGAATGGCGTTGGTGCGGTAGGGGGCGAGGGCTTCCGTGGCCATGACGGCGCCCAGATCGGAGCCGCCGACGCCCACGTTGACCACATCGGTGATCACGCGTCCCGTACAGCCGCGATACTCGCCCCGGTGCAGGCGGTTGACGAACAGCCGCATGCGCGTGAGCTCCCGGTCCACATCCGGCATGACATCCCGGCCGCCCACATACATGGCGCCGTTGCCGCGGTTGCGCAGGGCCATGTGCATGGCGGCGCGGTTCTCGGTGCTGTTCACGGCTTCGCCGGTGAACAGCTGTTCGATCCAGTCGCCCAGGCCGCGGCGCGTCGCCAGGCTCGCCAGGTGTTCAAGGGTGTCGCCGGTCACGAGGTTCTTGGAGTAATCCAGGAGCAGCCGGTCCGTCTCCATGCTCAGGCGGGTGTACCGCTGCGGATCCGCCTGGAACAGATCGCGGATACGCTCGCCGCGAACATGGCCGGCGTGCTGGCACAGCGTCTGCCACTCGGGGAGGCCGGTCAGGGAGGGCTGCGAGGCTTGGGGGTCCGCCATGGTCTGGGATGCCGCTGGATCGACTGTGTGTTGATTGCCGCCGCGGGTGGCCCCCGGCTGGACTAAGCTAGTGGCGAAAGTGTACATCATGATGGTCCTGAACGATCCCGCAATCGGTGATCCCGGTGCTTGCCATGCCTTCCGCCCTGCCACACAATCCCCGCGCATGATGCTGCGATTAACCCGCCTTCGCTCCGCGTTGCCGCTGGTGCTGTTGCCGGCGCTGTTGTTCGCCTCCGCGTCGTTCCCGGGCGTGCTGGTCGCCGATGAAGTCCCGCGTGTGGAGCTGGATCCGCCGGAGTCGTCCGTGACTAGCCGCTGGGGCGTGGGCGTCGCCCACGGTGTGCAGTGGTATGCCGACGAGGAGGAAGGCAACGGCGAGTCCGGAACGGTGAACGCCGTGCAGATCACGTATCGTGCGTTGCTGGAGACCGAGCGCGAGGGGCGCTGGCTGTTCGAGCTGGGCTTCGAGCATGCGGTCTCCGATGAGCGCCCCGAGATCGCGCCGGGGCAGTTCCGGCGGGTGCGCTCCAACGGCGTGTTCTACCGGTTCAGCCGCTATTTCGGCAGCTCGCCGGTCTACGTTGGCGGGCGCGCCGGCATGAGCCGTGTGCGCGGCCCGGAAGACAAGAGCAATCTGGACCTGGTGCTCGGGCTGCAGGCGGGCGTGTCTGTGACATCCTGGCTGGATGCCGGCGTGGAAGCCGTGGCCGCGGCGCCCGATGCCGACGGCGGACAGCCCGCCGACGTCCGTGGTGTCATCACGGTGGCGTTCTGAGCGCGGGTCGTGTGATCAATTCTGGGAAGGTAACGCCATGACGTACTGTCTTGCGGCATCCGTGGATGCGGGCCTGGTGTTCGCGGCGGACTCGCGTACCAACGCCGGTCTGGATCACATCAACACGTACCCCAAGCTGCATCCCTTTGTCTGGGAAGGGGAGCGGGTGCTGGTTCTGCTCAGTGCGGGCAATCTGGCCACAACCCAGTCGGTGGTGGCGGAGCTGCAGCGGGAGTCGGAATCCGGCGGTCCGCTCTACGAAGCCCGGTATCTGGACGAGGCGGCCGAGTACGTGGGCCGCGTCAGTCAGCGGGTTCAGGCGCGGCACACGCCCGAGGGGCCTGGTGCCAGCAATGTCTCGCTGGAGGCCACATTTATCCTGGGCGGACAGATCGGCGATCAGGAGCCCGGGCTGTTCCTGATCTACCCCCAGGGCAACTACATCACCTGTTCCGATGAACAGCCGTTTCTGCAGATCGGCGAGACCAAGTACGGCAAGCCGATTCTGGACCGCATCATCGAGCCGTCGCTGTCGCTGGAGGATGCCGCGCGCTGCGCACTGGTCTCCATCGACTCCACCATGCGCAGTAACCTCTCCGTGGGGCCACCACTGGACGTGATGATCTACCAGCGCGACTCGCTCGAGCACCCCCGGGCGTTGCGCTACAAGCTGAACTCGCCGTACTTCGCCTCCATCCGCAAGCAGTGGGGTGACGGGCTGCGACGGCTGTTCGACGAGCTGCCGCGGTTCGACTGGGAGAAATAGCCGGGGCAGTCAGTCGTCGATCATGCCGGTGGCGTGGATGACCTGGTGGACGAACTCCAGCTTGCTGCATACCCCGGGGCTGAAAGTGAACGGATAGGTGTCCGGCGCGCCGACGCTGCGGGCGAGGGCGTTCATGATCACCGTGAGCCGCATCCACTCGCCCAGCAGTTGCCGGAAGTCCGTGATGTTGTAGAGAAAGCGGCGGTACTGTTCGTGCTCCGCGACGATCAGCCCCAGGTCGGCGGCGGTCTCCAGGGTGTCCCGCAGGTGCAGGTAGTGGGCCCAGGACTCCGCCCAGTCCTCCCAGGGGTGTGCGCTGGCATAACAGGAAATGAACTCCTCGCGCCAGTCGGGCAACGGCCGCTCATGGTGCGCCAGCAGCGCTTCCCGGTAGTCCGCACGCTCGTCGCCGAAGCGGCGACGGAACTCATCATGCCAGCCGCTCCCGGCAATGAGCCGGTGCCAGTAGTAGTGTCCGCTCTCGTGGCGCAGATGGCCGAGCACGGTGCGGTACGGCTCGCCCATGAGCATGCGGGTGTGCTCGCGGTAATCGTCATCGGCCTCGGCGATGTTCAGGGTGATGACGCCGCCGGCGTGGCCGGTCATGACCAGCGTGTCGGCGCCGGCGCTGGCCATGAACGCGAACGCCATGCCGTCCAGCGGGTCCGCGTGCCGGTCCGCCACCGGCAGCCCCAGGCGCAGCAGGCCGCAGACCAGGTAGCGTTTGGCCCGTTCGATGACGCGCCATCGCCGCGTGTTGCCGTCCACGGCCAGGTCCGGGATGACCGTGGTCAAACGGCATGAGCGGCAGAGGTGGCCCTCGTCTCCCGTCTCGATCATCCAGTTGCAGCAGATGGCTTCCCCGCGATTGGCGCAGTCACGCAGAGGGGGCGCCAGCTCGTTCTCGGCCAGGCGCCACGTCCCGTCGGCGTCCGGCTCCAGCGCTGCCAGCCGGGTGCTGCCCGGAAGAAAACCAAGATGACGCCCACACGCCAGGCAGGAGGTATTGTCGAAGAAAAGCCGATTGCCGCAGATACAGGTCGCGTGTTGCATGCGCTGGCCGTTGTTGCAGAGTGATCCCCGTGCCTGGAGTCTATCGCGAATCGTGCCTCCGCGGGCGAGCCCCGTGTCCAGACCCGGATCGACGCTGTGAGCACCGCCCTGGTGATCATTATTTGTGCACCTGATCACGGTGCCTGACTGCCTGACCCGACTAGACTGTCGCAAATCGGGAACAGACCACGCGACCGACAGGAAGTTGCGGGCTGAATGGGCAGGGGGCACATATAATGGATAGATTGTTGGTGGTCGTGCGCCGGGGGCTGGGGCGGTTGAGCCTCAAGCCGGCGCGTATTCGCGGACGGTCTTTGCGGAATGGAACATCCGGTCTCCTGGAGAGCACTGGTGGAGAGCAATCATGGGTCGAATTGAGAGGGGACACGTTTCCGCTGCGGCGAAACTGGCGTTCGCAGCATTCGCTGCGGGGGCCCTGGCCTGGGCCGTTCTGATCGGCGCCACCGCGGTGGCGGCCGAGCCGGCCGAGCAGATCAAGGTCTACAAGACCCCTGGGTGCGGCTGCTGTACGGCCTGGGAGGACTACCTCCGCGACGAAGGGTTCGAGGTGGTCTCCGAAGACGTCAACCAGCACGAGCTCAACGCCATCAAGCAGGAGCAGGGCTTGGGGCGTGAGCTCGCGTCCTGCCATACTGCATTCATCGGCGACTACGTGATCGAAGGGCACGTGCCGGCCGACGACATCCGGCGCCTCATCGAAGAGCGGCCCGACGTGGACGGTATCGCCGTTCCCGGAATGCCGGTGGGGTCACCCGGCATGGAAATGGGTGACCGGCAGGATGCCTACGACGTGGTGACCTTTGTCGATGGCCGCAAAGTGGATGTTTTCGCGAGTCATCACCAATAAGGGCGCAGGCCGTGTAACGTTTCCTTAACGCTCGTTTCTGCGGTACAACTGCAGTATACGAATACGGGTGAGTTCCAGGGCGACAAGGGGAGGGGTCAATGGCAATCGCTGATGACGTGCGACGGACACCGAGAGAAGTGGTCGATCAGTACATGCGGGTGTTTCGCACGGATACCGGTGAGCTGGTCGGCTACCTCGCCGACATCAGCATCTACGGCCTGATGCTGCAGAGCCATTCGCCGTTGATACTGAGCGACGGCGAAGAGCGGGTCTCCCTCCGTCTGGAGCTGGATACGCCAATTGACCAGGCCGTCGAGCTGACCTTCGAGGCACGCCCGGTGTGGTCGCGCAAGGAGGGGAGCTCCGTCTTTCATCATACCGGCCTCGAATTCGTCGAGCTGCCGGAAGGTGATCAGCGACGTGTGCAGACCCTGATGGAAACATACCGCCTGACCACTGTTTGAAGATCTGAAGGTCTCGGGCGGCGGGTTCGCCGCCCGAGCTATCGCGAACCCGCCCTATGGCAGATTCGGGAAGTGCAGCCCGGCCATCTGCTGCATTACTCGCACGACCTGGCAGCTGTAGCCGAACTCGTTGTCGTACCACACGTAGAGCACGCATTTGTCGCCGTTGACCAGCGTCGAGGTGGAGTCCACCACGCCCGCATGCCGCGAACCCACCAGGTCAGTGGAGACGATTTCCGTCGAGGCCGTGTAGTCGATCTGCTCCTGCATGTTCGAGTGCAGGGCGACCTCCCGCAGATACTCGTTCAGCGTCTCCTTGCTGGTTTCCCGTCCGAGGTTCAGGTTCAGTACCGCCAGTGACACATTGGGGGTCGGTACGCGGATGGCGTTGCCCGTGAGTCGGCCCTTGAGCTCCGGCAGCGCCTTGGCCACGGCCTTGGCGGCGCCGGTCTCCGTGAGCACCATATTCAACGCGGCGCTGCGCCCACGGCGGGAGCCGGGGTGGTAGTTGTCGATGAGGTTCTGGTCGTTGGTGTAGGAGTGCACCGTCTCCACGTGACCGTGCTCAATGCCGAACTCGTCATTGATCGCCTTGAGCACCGGTACGATGGCGTTGGTGGTGCAGCTCGCCGCGGAGACGATTCGGTCGTCGGCCTTGAGGTCCTCGTGGTTCACGCCGTGTACGATGTCCGGCATGTCACCCTTGCCCGGTGCGGTGAGCAGCACCTTGCCGGCGCCCTTGGCCTTCAGGTGCAGGCCAAGGCCTTCGGGATCGCGCCACTTGCCTGTGTTGTCCACGATCAGGGCGTTGTCGATGCCGTACTGGGTGTAGTCGATCTCCTCCGGGGAGTCGGCGTAGATCACCTGGATGAAGTTGCCGTTGACCAGCAGCGCATTGGCATCTTCCAGTACGTTGATGGTGCCGTCGAACGGCCCGTGTACGGAGTCGCGCCGCAGCAGGCTGGCGCGCTTGGCGATATCGTGGCCTTTGCCCTTGCGCACCACGATCGCCCGCAGGCGCAGCTTGTTGCCGCTGCCGGTGCGCTCGATGAGCTGCCGTGCCAGCAGGCGGCCGATACGGCCGAAGCCATAGAGCACGACGTCCTGGGGCTCGGTCAACTGCAGCGAGCCCCGGCCCTCGACAATGCTCTCAAGCTTGCGTTCCAGGTACTGGCGGATCGTCTCGTCCTTGCCGGCCTCGTTGAGATAACCGCTGGTAAGCTTGCCGAGATCCAGGCGTGCAGGCGAGAGTTCCATGCCGGCGAGCTCCTGGAGCATCGGCAGCGTGTTATGGACCGACAGCCCTTCCGGTTCATACTGTTTGACGAAACGGTGCGCCTTGAGGATGTCGATGGGCGTGCAGTTGATCAGCGGGCGTCCGTAGATCCGCAGAACCACCCCGCGGTCCCGGTACAGACGGCCGATCAGCGGCAACATCTCCTCGGCGAGTTCCTGGCGCTGGGTCCAGTCGTTGAGATAGGAATCTTGCTGTTGCTGGTTCATGTGCACTCCATAACCCGTCGGGACAGTGGCGAATGAGGGCCGTAGGCGCTCAACATCGGGTGGGTCTCGCGAGGTGCGCGATTGTATAAAAATCAGATGCTTTAGGGAACCGGAATCGGGAGGTCGCGGGCATGCGGCGCGAAATCGTCACGGAAATCCACATTCAGGCGGCGCCGGAGGCGGTCTGGGAGGTGCTGCTGGATTTTCCGGCGTATCCGCAGTGGAATCCGTTCATTACCCGCATCAGCGGTGCCGCGGAGACGTCGGCGCGGCTGGCGGTCACCATCGAGCCGCCCGGCAAGCGGGCCATGGTGTTCCGGCCGGAGGTGCTGCGCGCCCTCCCGGCGCAGGAGCTGAGCTGGCTGGGGCGGATCGGCATGCCCGGGCTGTTTGACGGCGAACACCGCTTTCTCCTGGAACAGGACGACGAGCACGGGGGCACGCGCCTGATCCAGCGCGAGACGTTCAGCGGCATTCTGCTGCCGTTGCTGTGGTGGTCCATGGCCAAACCCACGCGCGCCGGGTTCGAGGCTATGAACCGCGCGCTGAAAGGGCGGGCGGAAGACACCGCTACCGTCGTTGCAGCCGATACCCCAGCTCGTGAAACCCCGCTTCATGAGGCACGGTGAAGTCGGCCTCCGCCGGCCAGACCCAGTCCGCATCCGTGAACAGCGTCCGCATCTGCTCCGGCGGCGAGTGAAAGGGCGGCCCGTTGCGCCAGGGCGTCTGCGCGAACAGCGCATACAGCGTGCCGCCGGGCCGGACCCACTGGCGGATGCGTTCGGCGTAATCGGATCGCAGGGCCGGATCGAAAGCGCACAGGCAGGTCTGCTCGTAGACCGCGTCGAACGGGCCTTCCGGTGACGTGTAGGTGAATACATCGCCCTCGATCACCTCCGCGTCCAGGCCGCGTTCGGCAAGCCGCGCGCGCAGTGCCGCCAGCGGCTCGGGCACGATGTCCAGGGCCGTGACACGGAACCCGTGTTCGGCGAGGACGTCCACCTCGTAACCGTTGCCGCAGCCGGGCAGCAGAATGCGCCCGGGCGGCATCAGGCCGCCCTCCAGCCAGCGCAGCAGGGCTGGACTGGCGCCGCCCCGGTCCCAGCCGGTCTTGCCTTCCTCCCAGCGTTGCCGCCAGTAAGTGTGCTGTTCAACGGTCATGTTGTGGTCTCCGTGGGTTGACTGCCCGTGAAATCATGCTCATTTTCCCGTGATTTTTCCACACAGGCTGCGGGGTGAGCCGATCATGTACAACCAGGCCGAGCGCGGACCGCTCAAAGGCATGAATCCGCGTCTGACCGTTATCGCCACATTGTTCGTCCTGGCGGCCATGGTCTATGGCGCGTTCTACACTGACACTCTGGGCGAGACACTCGGGGCGATGCGCAGCGTGCTCGATCCGTTCCTCGAATGGTACTACGTGGTGCTGGTTGCGTTTCTGCTGTTGTTCATGGTCTGGCTCGGCATGGGGCGTTACAAGAAAGTGCGGCTCGGGAGCGATGAGGAAGAGCCCGAGTTCACCTTCTTTTCCTGGGTGGCGATGCTGTTCGCCGCGGGGACTGGCGTGGGGATTCTCTTCTGGGCCGTGGCGCAGCCCATCATGCAGTTCCAGGGCAACCCGTTCGTGGATGAGGGCGGTTCGGCGGAGGCGGCGACGGTCTCCCTGCGGCTCACCTACTTTCACTGGGGGCTGAACGGCTGGGCCATCTTCTCCTTTGTCGCGCTGGTGCTCGCCTACTTCGCGTACCGTCGCGACCTGCCGCTGACCATCCGCTCGGCCTTGAACCCGTATCTTGGAGAGCGCCGGCTCGGCCTGCGCGGTGACCTGGTGGATACGCTCGCGGTGTTCGGCACGGTGTTCGGCATCGCCACCACCCTGGGCCTCGGGGTGCAGCAGATGAACGCCGGTCTGGGCGTGGTCTTCGGTGTCGACTCGTCCGTGACCCTCCAGCTCGTGGTGACCGCCGTAATCATGGGCGTTGCCACGGTATCCGTCGTCTCGGGGGTGCAGCGTGGTGTGCGCTGGCTGTCCGAATTCAACTTCTGGCTCAGCATTGCGGTGGTGCTGTTCCTGCTGCTGTTCGGGCCGACCCAGTACCTGATCGGCATCACCATCGAGGCGGCGGGTGATTATCTGCAGAACCTGCTGGCGTTGACCTTCCACACCAACGCCACCCGGGACGACGGCTGGCAGTCCGAGTGGACGGTGTTCTACTGGGGCTGGTGGCTGGCCTGGTCTCCGTTCGTTGGCATGTTCATAGCCCGCGTCTCCCGTGGCCGGACCTTCCGTGAGTTCGTCATGGGCGTGCTGCTGGTGCCCACCGTGATCACCATGGTGTGGCTCGGTCTGCTGGGTGGCACGGCATTGCATCACGAGCTGTTCGGCGGTGGCGGCATCATCGAGGCCGTCAGCGCTGACGAGGCCGTTGCCCTGTTCGCCACCGTTGAGGCGCTGAACCTGGGCATGCTCGGCACCATCGCCTCCGGCGCGCTGCTGGTGCTCATCGCCACCTACCTGATCACCTCCGCCAATGCTGGCACGCTGGTGGTGACCACGATTCTCTCGGGCGGTGATCCGGAGCCGCCGCGCTTTCACCGGATCCTCTGGGGCGTGCTGCTCGGCCTGCTCACGGCCATCCTGCTGCTGGCCGGCGGGCTGGAAGTCCTGCAGGCGGCGGTGATCATGGCCGCGCTGCCGTTTTCCGTGGTGATCATGCTCATGATCGCGGGGTTGCTGCGCGCATTGCACGACGAGCGTTTCGCCGCGCGCCGGGGCCATCGGGTCGAGGCGCCGCGGGAGCCGTGGGCGGATCTGGACGACGCGGGCCGGGCGTGCGCGGTGTCGTTCGACGACCCCGATTGCGAACCGGCACCGACCCCGGGAGGCGGTCAGAAGGACGAGGGGTGACGGCGGATCTCGGGCAGATAGTGGACCTGAAGGTCCACCCTGCCAACGAGGTGCCATGCCGCAGCCTCACGTAGGGTGGACCTTCAGGTCCACCATCCCGATGACAAACTTGCCGTGACGCCCCGGTGCCGGTTACCCTTCGCCGGCTATGCCGTTGAAATGATTCATGGGTCCTCCCGGGGTGCTGGGCAGGGCCTTGTCTAGGTTCTAAACTAGTTGAGCGACAGCGTTATTCGGGGCGCATGAACCAGAAAGTCTACGTCAAGACCCACGGCTGCCAGATGAACGAGTACGACTCCGCCAAGATGGCGGACGTGCTGGTGGACGAGCGGGGTTACGAGCGTGTGAGCGACCCGGCCCAGGCCGACCTCATTCTGCTCAATACCTGCTCCATCCGGGAGAAGGCCCAGGAGAAGGTGTTCTCCCAGCTCGGCCAGTGGAAGCAGCTCAAGGACGCCAACCCCGATCTCATGATCGGCGTCGGCGGCTGCGTCGCCTCCCAGGAGGGGGAAGCGCTCCAGAAGCGCGCTCCCTTCGTGGACCTGGTGTTCGGCCCGCAGACCCTGCACCGGCTGCCGGAGATGGTCGACCGCGCCCGGGGCGAAGGTAAACCGCAGGTGGACATCTCGTTCCCCGAGATCGAGAAGTTCGACCGCCTGCCCGAACCCCGTGCCGAGGGCCCCACGGCGTTCGTCTCCATCATGGAAGGCTGCAGCAAGTACTGCAGCTTCTGCGTGGTGCCGTACACCCGCGGCGAGGAAATCAGCCGCCCCTTCGATGACGTGATCGCCGAAGTGGCCGATCTCGCCGACCAGGGCGTGCGCGAGGTCAATCTGCTGGGGCAGAACGTCAACGCCTACCGCGCGGAAATGGGCGACGGTACCGAGGCCGATCTGGCGCTGCTGATCAACTACGTGGCTGCCATCGACGGCATCGACCGCATCCGCTACACCACCTCGCACCCCATGGAGTTCAGCGACAGCCTCATTGAGGCCTACGCCGAGGTGCCCGAGCTGGTGGATCACCTGCACCTGCCGGTGCAGAGCGGGTCCGACTTCGTGCTCAAGCTCATGAAGCGCAACCACACCATCGACGAGTTCAAGGACAAGGTGCGCCGGCTGCGGGAGATCCGCCCGAACATCAGCATGTCCTCGGACTTCATCATCGGCTTCCCGGGCGAGGATGAAGAGGCCTTCGAGGAGACCATGGATCTGGTCGAGGAGATCGGGTTCGACACCTCGTTCAGCTTCATCTACAGCGCCCGGCCCGGCACGCCGGCGGCCTCGCTGTCGGATGCCACGCCCCACGAGATCAAGAAGCAGCGGCTGCAGCGGCTGCAGGCCACCATTGAGGCCAACGCGCGGCGGATCAGTCAGGCGATGGTCGGCACCGTGCAGACCGTGCTGGTGGAAGGCCGCTCCAAGCGCAACGATAGCGAGATCGCGGGGCGCACGGAGAACAACCGCGTGGTGAATTTCCCCGGTCATCCGCGGCTCATCGGACGCTTCGCCCAGGTGCGCATCACCGAAGCGTTGCCCAATTCCCTGCGCGGTGAGATGGTGGGCTTTCACGATGACGAGCCGGCGATCGGTACCGCCGTAACCGCTTGAGGTCAGTGACAGGATCTTGAAAGGACAACCCGAAGCCCTGGATTTCACCCTCGAGCCGGCAGACAACGACCGGCTTGCCAACCTCTGCGGCCAGTTCGACGAGAACCTGCGTCAGGTCGAGCGCCGCCTGGGCGTCGAGATCAGCAATCGCGCCCACCGATTCCGCGTCATCGGCGAACAGGCCGCCGTGAGTGCGGCCGTGAACGTGCTGCAGGATCTCTATAACGCCTCCGCCGAGGAAGAGCTCTCCCCGGAGAACGTCCACCTGTTTCTGCAGGACTCCGCCGTGGAAGAGCGCGTGCGCGAAGGGCACGAGAAGGCGCGCGAGGAAGAGGTGGTCATCCGTACCCGCAAGGCGGAGATCCGCGGTCGCGGGGCCAATCAGCAGGGCTACCTGCGCAATATTCGCGACAACGACCTGAACTTCGGCGTCGGCCCGGCCGGCACCGGCAAGACCTACCTGGCCGTGGCGGCTGCCGTGGAAGCGCTGGAGAGCGATGCCGTGCGCCGGCTGGTGCTGGTGCGTCCGGCCGTGGAAGCGGGCGAGCGCCTGGGCTTCCTGCCCGGTGACCTGGCCCAGAAGGTGGACCCCTACCTGCGTCCGCTGTACGACGCACTGTTCGAGATGCTCGGTTTCGATCGCGTGGCCAAGCTCATCGAGCGCAACGTCATCGAGATCGCGCCGCTCGCCTACATGCGTGGCCGCACGCTGAACCAGTCGTTCATCATTCTCGACGAGGCGCAGAACACCACCGTGGAGCAGATGAAGATGTTCCTCACCCGCATCGGCTTCGGCTCCACTGCCGTGGTCACGGGTGACGTCACCCAGGTGGACCTGCCCAAGGGCACGGCCTCCGGCCTGCGTGACGCCGTGGAGGTGCTGCGCGACGTGGAGGGCGTGAGCTTTACCTTCTTCACCGCGGCCGACGTGGTGCGCCATCCGCTGGTGCAGCGGATCGTGCAGGCTTACGACCGCATCAGCGAGGCCCGGGAAGGGAATAGCGGCGCATGATCGATGTAGCCTGCCAGGTGGCCTGTGACGGGCCATCGCTGCCGGACGAGTCCGCCGTCACCCGCTGGGTGGAGGCGGCCCTGGCCGGGCGCTGTGACGAGGCCGATGTCGTGGTGCGCATTGCCGGCACGGAGGAAGCCCGCGCGCTCAACCGGGACTACCGCGGCCGTGATTACGCCACCAACGTTCTCTCGTTCCCGTTTGAGGCGCCGCCCGGGTTCGACGCCACGCCCGAGCTGGGTGATCTGGTGATCTGCGCCGACGTGGTGGCGCGCGAGGCGGATGAACAGCACAAACCCGTTCAGGACCACTGGGCGCACCTGGTGATTCACGGCACGTTGCATTTATTGGGCTACGATCATATTGAGGAGGCGGAGGCCGAGGTCATGGAGGGGCTCGAGCGGGAGATCCTGGCAGCCCTGGGTATCCCCGATCCCTACCGGGATGAGACCGCAAGCCTCTGACCCCCATCACAATGGCGCGGGAGCCAATGAGCAACGAGGACCGAAGTAGCAGCAG
The DNA here is from genome assembly GCA_007126095.1 of Aquisalimonas sp. Lineage (GTDB taxonomy): Bacteria > Pseudomonadota > Gammaproteobacteria > Nitrococcales > Aquisalimonadaceae > Aquisalimonas. The sequence continues at coordinate 14,854 of SLBZ01000147.1, read as the reverse complement.
TGACCACCGCTCCTGGCTGGATCGCATCAGCCAGGCCATCTCGGGCGAGCCGCGGGACCGCGACAGCCTGGTGGAGATTCTCAGGGACGGGCAGCGGCGCGGGCTGCTGGACGCCGATCAGCTCGCCATGATCGAGGGCGCGCTCCACGTCTCCGAGATGCAGGTGCGCGACATCATGATCCCCCGTTCGCAGATGGTCGTGGTTCGGCGTGACGCCACCACCGAGGAACTGCTGCCACCGGTGATCGAGTCCGGCCACTCCCGCTTTCCGGTGATCGGCGAGAGCCGTGACGATGTCATCGGCATACTCATCGCCAAGGATCTGCTGCAGTTCGCCTCCGCCGGCAACGTCTCCACCAGCTTCGACATGCGCGAAGTCATGCGGCCAGCGCTGTTCGTGCCCGAGAGCAAGCGCCTGGACGTGATGCTCAAGGAGTTCCGCGCCAGCCGCAACCATCTGGCGGTGGTGGTGGACGAATACGGTGGCGTTGCCGGCATGGTCACCATCGAGGATGTCCTGGAGCAGATCGTCGGCGAGATCGACGATGAGCATGACGTGGGCGACGACACCTACATCCTCAGTCACCGGGAGGAGGGCAGCGTGATCAAGGCGCTGACGCCGGTGGAGGATTTCAACGAGCATTTCGGCACCAGCCTCAGTGACGACGAGTTCGATACCATCGGGGGGTACGTGGCACATGCGTTCGGCCATGTGCCGGTGCGCGGCGAGTCGGTGAGCCTGGAAGGGCACCGCTTCCAGGTGGTGCGCGCCGACAACCGCCGCATTCACCTGCTGATGGTGCGCCCGGAAGAGCCCGAGGCCCAGGACGAGAAGCCCAGCCGGCGCACCGCCAGTTACTGATCCCCCGGCAAGCCATCGGGTGGAGCAGGAAACGGGTCGCATTCCCCGTGGGTTCATGGTGATACTACGGCCATGAACGCAGCGACCGAGCCCACATCCGGAGACCCACGCGTGGCCGCCGCCATTCACTGGCTCGTGGATCACGTGGACGCGCGCCCCAGCCTGGACGACGTGGCCCGGGCGGCAGGGCTCGCGCCCTCGCATTTCCAGCGGCTGTTCCGCCAGGACGTGGGCATCAGCCCCAAGCGGTTTCTCCAGTACCTGCTGGGCCGTGAGGCCAGTCACCGACTGGCCGCGGGCGAGTCGGTGCTGGACGCCACCTACGGCGCCAGCCTCTCCAGCCCGGGCCGTCTGCACGATCTCACGGTGACCCTGCACGCGATGACCCCTGGCGAGTTGCGGGGCGGCGGGCGCGGTCTGACGCTCCACTGGGGGTGTCACGATTCGCCCTTTGGGCCGGTGGGGCTCGCCATGACAGAGCGGGGCGTCTGCCATCTGGCGTTCGTGGGCGCCCGGCCCGATGCCAGCGTTTACCGTGCCACCCTGCAGGCCGCATGGCCGGGTGCGCGGTTGCTTCAGGACCACGCCCGCACCGCCCAGCCGCTGACCCAGTTCCTCGACGCCGCCCACGGGCACGGGCCTGTGAGCCTGCACGTGCGCGGCAGCAACTTCCAGCTGCAGGTCTGGCAGGCGCTGCTGACCGTGCCTGCCGGCGCGACCACCACCTATCAGGCGCTGGCCGGGGCGGCGGCGCGGCCGGGGGCCGCCCGGGCCGTGGGCATGGCCGTGGGGGCCAACCCGGTGGCCATGGTCATCCCCTGCCACCGGGTGATTCGCACCTCCGGCGCTCTGGGCGGCTACCGCTGGGGTCTCAACCGCAAGCGTCTGCTGCTTGCCGCTGAAGGCAGCCTTGCCCAGGGGGCGTGACCCCATGCCGGCTCTAGAAGTCGAACCGCAGTCCGGTGGTGAAAACGGTCAGGTGGCGGCTTTCGTATCCGCGCCCCCGATCCTGGTACTGCACCCCGGTGTACCAGCGCATGCCCTGACTGAACAGCCGGTTCAGGGCGATGGTGTAGTTGTAGATGTCGAAATCGTCATCGTCGGCATCCATGTAGCCCCAGGCGAGCCAGAGCATGCGCATGCCGTACGTCTGACTCATGCCGACCATGTGGTGCCGGGTGTCGAAGTCGAAGGTCTCGTCGGGCGTGATCGGGTTGAGGGTGAGCGTGCCGCTGTCCCGCTCCACACTGGCGTCGTCGACCTGGTCGCGCACGCGGACCTTCTCGTACTGATAGGCCAGGCTGGCCTCGCCGGTATCGAAGCGGGCGCCCAGCTTCCAGTTGCGGTTCTCGCCGGCCGGCAGGCTGTCGTCGCGGCTGTAGGCGCCGATCAGCTCCCACGGCCCTTCACGGTAGATGCCTCCCACCAGCAGGTCGTCGCCGCTGCGGTCCACGTCGTCGTCGGAGCGGTCGTCGAAGCCGTACTGGACCAGCAGCTCGATGCCCGCAAGCGAGTGGGTGCGGTACTCCACCAGGCTGTTGATGAAGCCGTCATTGCCGTAGGCGCCCCCGGTCATGCCGCCGGCGCGGCGCTGCTGCAGCTCGGTGGCGTTCATGAGATCCCAGTGGATGCCGCCCGCCTGCTTGTAGGCGCCGGGCAGGCGCCCGGCACGCAGCTGGCCCGCCGTGCCCTGAATGCCCACCCAGGCTTCCCGGGCGCGGAACGGGTTGCTGCTGTCGTCATCGTCGTTGCCGAAGGTGTCCGGGTCCAGCCCGACCTCGGCCCGACCAATGGCGGCGGTGGAACCGGCGATGGTCTGCCGGGCCGCGATACCGATGCGGCTCTGGCCCTTGTCGTCGCCGATGGTGCCGCCGTGTCCCTGGCCGGAGCTGTGGAAATAGGTGTAGCCCACCTGCAGGCGGCCATCGATCTCCACTTCGGCCGCAACGGCGGGCCCGGCGGTTGCGAGCCCCGCTGTCAGCGCCAGGCCTCGCGCAATCCCTGTTGAACGCATTCTATCCCCCTGCCCGGACACAACCCGCGCCCGATAATCAGCCCGCATTGTTGCCGAGCGGCGCGCTGCCCGCAACCGGCGGGCGTTTCACGGGGGTAACCCGACCGGTATACTGCTGCGGACTTCACCCGGAACCGGCAAACCCTGGACTGCTGCACATGCCTCATGGCGCCCGTCGTAAAGGAATACTCCGCCCGTCGTGTCAGCCGTTGCTCATTGCCCTGGCAATGCTGCTGCCCGTCGCCGCCCAGGCCGGTGGCCCGCCGGGCGGGTGGTCGGTGGGGGCGGCCGCCGTGGTGTCCGGCAAACCCTACGGCGACGCCGACTACGACCTGATTCCCGTGCCGTTTTTCGGCTACGAGGGTGAGCGTGTGTTCTGGCGCGGCCTCGCGGCCGGCTGGCGTGGCCCATCCAGCGAGCACGTCCAGACCGCCGCGCTGGTGCGCGCCAACATGCAGAGCTTCGACGGCTCCGATGATGCCGTGCTTGAGGGGATGGATGCCCGGCGGCGGACGGCGGAGGGCGGGGTGCAGATCTCCGGCGGCCCGCCATGGCTGCGTCTGCAGGCCAGTGCCTATCAGGAACTTCTCGGGCGGCACGACGGCCAGGTGCTGGAACTGCAGGCCTCGGTGCCGGTTCCGGTGGGTGACTGGGTCGTGATCCCGTCGGTCGGCGGTGACTGGCAGAGCGCCGACATGACGGATTACTACTACGGCGTCCGGGAGAGCGAGCAGGACGAGAGCATCGGCCGGCCCGCCTATTCGCCGGGGGCCGCGTTCAACCGGACCGTGGGCCTTGGCCTGCGCTACCGGGGTCATGACGGCATGGGTGTCATCGTGCAGGTGCGGAGGGAGTTCTTCGGCGGCACGTTGCGGGACAGCCCCATCGTCGAGGGCGGCGGCCGCTGGTCGGGAATTGTCGGGGTCAGTTGGCGCCTGTAGTGCGGGGCCGGGATGAGGTTCGGTGTTGGTGGACCTGAAGGTCCACCCTTCGTGAGGTGTCCCGCGGCAGATGTAGGGTGGACCTTCAGGTCCACCAACCGCGGTACAAAAAAAAGAAGGCAGGGGGGTCAAACCCTGCCTCAACGCGCTCAGACCCCTTGGAGGTGGAGTCATTCGGTCCCTCCGCGGCGGCATTCCGTTGCGCCGGTAGGAGGCGGATTGTTTTACGCAGCTCACCTTGATTGAGAGTGAGATTACAGCGTTACTATCCGGGCGTGCTGAGGCGTGGTTCACAAAATCTGCCGGTTGCTCAGTCCGGCGTCTCGACGAACAGCTCGCGGGCGAGGGCAACGCGCCCGTCGGCGTCGTCGGGGATGGTCTCGAGGGCTTCGATTCTACGCAGCCGCCGCAACAGGCTGGTGCGGTTGGCCAGTTGGATGCTTAGCCCAGGGCGGGCATTGAGCTCCAGCATCAGCGGCCCCTGGATGCGGTCCAGCACGATATCCACACCCAGATAGCCCAGCTGCGCCAGGGAGTGACAGCGGGCCGCGAGAATCAGCAGGTTGTGCCAGTCCGGGATCTGAATGCCGGCGATGGGGGCGCCAGTGTCCGGGTGCTCGCTGATGTCCCGGTCCAGGCACACGGCGGTGGTGGTGCGGCCCGTGCCGATGTCCAGCCCTGCGCCCACCGCGCCCTGGTGGAGGTTGGCCTTGCCGTCGGAGCGCCGCGTGGGCAGGCGGACCATGGCCATGACCGGCACCCCGCGGAAGACCACCGTGCGGATGTCCGGCACGCCGCGGTAGCTGATGTCGTCAAACAGGGGGGCGAACTGGACGCGCTGCTCGATGAGCGCGCAGTCGGGCTGTCCCCCCAGGCTGTGCATGCCGCTGAGGATGTTGGATACGTGGTGGTCCACGTCTCGCTGGTCCATGAGCGTGCCGCTGGCCCGCCGGTAGCGGCCGTGCTGGCTACCGGCCACCACCAGGATGCCGCTGCCGCCGCTGCCGTGGGCCGGCTTGATGACGAAATCATCCCGCCCGGCGAGAATATCCGGGAGCTGCCGAATCTGGCGTTCGATCTCAATGGTGCCGTACAGGGCTGGCACCTGGATGCCGGCCTCCTCCGCGAGCTTCTTGCTGCGCAGTTTGTCGTCCACGAACGGGTAATTGCGCCGGGCGTTGTACGCCATGATGAACTCGGCATTGCGGCGGTTCATGCCGAGGACTTCCGCTTCACGGACGCGGCGCAGAAAACCGATCATGGCCGTGGCTGCTCCCGGAACAGTGCCCGGAATCGCCACAGCTCCGTGAGGCGGAAGCCGGAGTAGCGGCCCATGAGCAGCATGACCGCCAGAATGATCAGCATTGACTCGGGGAACATGAAGGCGATGTGCGCCAGCGGTGGATAGTTCATGACGCCGTAACCGATCACGGCCACGAATAGGCTGCCCAGGCCCTGCTGAATGGCGTCGCGGGCGCCGTTCTCCTCCCACACCAGCGACATGCGCTCGATGGTCATGGCAAGAATGACCATTGGAAAGAGGGCGATGGAGAGTCCGTGCTCGACGCCCAGATGGTGGCTGACCACGCTCATGCCCATCATGAGAATCACCACGGCCACCAGCACCGACGCCACCCGGGGCACCAACAGCAATTGCAATCGCTCCAGGTAGAACCGGAACGCCAGCCCGCAGGCGACGATGCTGGAGAACAGGATGATGCCCCACAGGAGCTGCGTCTCGCGGAACGCCAGCGCGATCAGCACCGGCATGAAGGTGCCGAACGTCTTGATGCCCACCACGTTGCGCATGAGCACCACGATCAGGGCGCCGATGGGCACCAGCACGAGGGTCTGGTAGATGTTCTGGGTGTCCACCGGCAGGCCCAGCAGCGAGAAATCCATCACCCGGGAACCGAGGATGTCCGCCCGCCGCTCGGCCACGTCCACCACGGCGCGCACGGTCCGTGCCGAGGAGAAACCGTACTCGAGGATGCTGGCACCGCTCGCGTTTACGATGGGCGCCTCGCCGCGGTACCACACCAGGTGGTCCTCCTGATAGCCGCGCTGCCCGGTGCGGGGGTCGAAGGGAATCCACTCGGTGCCGTTGTGGACTTCCAGGTAGGGCGTGGTGCCTGCCCGGCGCATGCCTTCGCGGAGCTTCAGTACATGACTGACCCGGGCCGGGATACGGGCCCCCGCCAGGATGTTCGATATGTTCTGGACATGCATCAGTTCATTGTCGATGCCGCCGCGGAGCACCTGGATGTGTTCGTCCGGGCTGTCGGCGTTGTAGCGGTCCAGCAGGCGGCGGGCGAACGAGGCGATGTCGGCGGACTCCTGTCGCACCTCTTCCAGCACCGTGAACGCGGCCGAGCCGTAGGGTTCGCGGTACTCCGGCACCGGCGGGAACGAGGGCTGATCGCCCTCGATGGCGTTACGATCCGCATCCGGGGCGGCGGCAACCTGCAGGCGGTAGTATAGGGTGTGCTGCCCGTTGGCCCGTCGCGTGGTCCACAGCGCCTGGCGGTTGATGCCGTCGCTGTCGCGGGAGAGCCCGAACCGCCCCGAGACAAAGTCCTCGCTGAGGACGTTGAACCCGGGCGGGTTCGTCGGCAGCATGAAGTCCACCTGGCTCGGTCCGGAATCCGCATCGATGCTGATTCGGGACTCCACGGTCCATATTGTGGTTTCTTCGTCCGGTGTGAGTGGTAGCCCGAGGGTGGTGACCTTGTGCCACATCATTGCGGCGCCGACCGCGATCAGCAGGGCGGCGAGAGTTTTGAGGTGCAGATTCTTCAATGCCTCAGCCTTTGCCAGGCAGCCTGTAAGGGGCGCAGGGGGCGTCGCGCCATTCCCCCGGCCGCATGCCATTCACGGGACTGTTGGTCAGGCAACTACCCACCGGTCGCCATAGCAGGAACGATGGCTTTTTGGTAGTTGTCGCTGGAGAGAGTCTGTGGGGGTTGGGGTAGGGCGTCAAAGCGTCGTTTAAAGGCGACGGGCCCGGGCGATCCCGGGCCCGTCCAGGCGGCTATTACCAGTCGTCGTCGTCACCGCCAAAGTCATCCTGCTCTTCCATGTCCTGTTCCATTTCTTCGAACTCGTCCTCGTCGACGGGTTCACAGGCGGTAAGAGCGAACATGCCAGTCATGAGAAGAATGGCAAGAAGAGTCATCAGTCGTTTCATGTTGACCTCCATCAGTCGTTGAACGGTGGGCGGTTGCCCGTCAGGAGGCTTTACAGCAGGAACCATGCCAGCAGGTGTGGTGTCACATTGGCGCGGGTTTACGCCGCTTTTGCGGCCCTGTGTCGCCAGTTTTGTGCCACGCCGTGTGGCAATATGTCACATGTGCCTGGTTGGCAACGGTCAGTCCACCCCCTTCGCCTGGAGGCTATTGCATGCTGGATGCCATCAATCGATTCTTCTCCGATTACCTGGCCGCGCCGGCGGACGGGGCGGGCTCCGTGGAGGATGAGGAGCACCGGCTGCAGCTGGCGACAGCCGCGCTGCTGATTGAGGTGACCCGGGTCGAACGGCGTGATGATCCGGACGAAGCTGCCGCGGCGGAGCGGGCCGTGCGCCAGAAGTTCGGGCTGGACGCGGAGGAAACGGCCACACTACTCCAACTCGCCCGCGAAGAGATCGAGCGCTCCGTGTCCTACTACGAGTTCACCTCGCTGATCCACGATCAGTTCGACGCCCGCAGCAAGGAGCGGATCATTGAGCTCATGTGGCGTGTCGCCGCCGCTGACGGCCATGTGAACAAGCACCAGGAGGCGCTCGTGCGCAAGATCGCGGATCTACTCTACGTACCGCACAAGGCGTATATTGCGGCGAAGCTGCGGGGCTTGTCCGCGGAGGGGATCGAGCTGGCCTGAAGAGGCTGGCTTCGGCTCCGGTGCACCGGAGCCGAAGCGGTTGTGCCGTTCAGTAACTGATGACCCGGGTGTTGCCGTCGGAGATCATCTCCGCCTGCTCTTCCGGGTTGTTCACGGTGACCTCGTCGAGCAGGTCCTCTTCCTCGTACTGGCGATAGCCGCTGTTGGGGAGGAACAGGTGGCAGACCTCGACGGTCGCGCCAAAGCTCATGGCTTCCTGCATCAGCTCCTTGGAGGAGATGTCCCGCGGCGCCAGGGCCGAGGGGATGTTCTCTTCCAGCGCCAGCTCGGCGGCTTCGCCGCAGAGAATGATGTGCACGTGGTGGTCGCGCTGTGCCAGCTCGGAGGCCATGGACATGGCCATACCCTGGACCTGGTCTTCCTCGGTATTGACCAGCATGAGGATGTCTCTGGGTTGGTCGTCTGCCAGGGCCGACCCCGCCAGCAGGCCCAGTGCCGTCAGACCGGCGATAAGGAAATTGCGTACTCGTTGAATCATCATGTCTTAGCCTGGTTGTTCGCTGGTGTCAGGCAGGTCATGCTGCCGTTCGATTATAGGTATGCATTAATAGCCCATCATATCAAAACCATTTCACCGCTTCGCGGTCCGAATGCCTGTCATGATGGCGCCGGTGGAGCGGGCCACCGCAAGCGCTCTTCAGAGCTGGTGAGCCTGTCTGCATCGTTGCGACAGCCACAGACGGAGAAAGTGTCGTGCAGAACCGAATGCGTTGGGTGATCCAGATCGTGGTTGTCGCGTTGATTGCGGGCGCGGCGGCCGGTGGCTGGATCTGGCTGGGACAGGCGGAGGACCAGGACGGCGCGGGTGGCCCTGAGGGCCGCGGACCCGGCGGCCCCATGCCGGTGGAGGTGGCCCGGGCCGAGCGCAGAACGGTTCAGGACACGGTGCAGGCCGTGGGGACAATGCTGGCCCGGGAGTCGGTGGAGATCGTCACCGAGGTTGCCGGCCGGATCGTCGAGGCGCCGGTGCGCGAAGGGCAGCAGGTGGAGGCAGGCGAGACGCTGTTCATCCTCGATCAGGTGCGCGAGCAGGCGGATCTCCGGGAGGCGCGCGCCCAGCGTGACGATGCCCGCAACCGCTATCGGCGCGCCGTGGCGCTGTTCGAAGAGCGTGACGTCCCCGAGGCGGAGGTGGATGAGCGCCGCGCGGCGCTGGAGTCGGCCGAAGCGCGCGTGGAAGTGGCCGAGAGCCGGTTGCGCGATCGCACCATCGAAGCGCCCTTCGACGGCATTGTCGGCCTGCGTGAAGTGAGCCCGGGCGCCTATGTGGAGCCCGGCACCCTGCTGACCACTCTGGACGATCTCAGTGTCGTGCGACTGGATTTCGCCGTGCCGGAGCGCTTTCTGAGCGGCCTGGTGCCGGGGCTGGAAGTGCGGGCCCGCAGTCTCGGCTTCGGAGACGAGGTGTTCGCCGGCGAAGTGACGCGGCTCGCCTCCCGGATCGACCCCATTACCCGCTCCCTGCGCGTGCAGGCGGAATTCGACAACGACGAGCGCCGCCTGCGTGCCGGCATGTTCATGACCGCACGACTGGTGCTTGCCGAGCGCGAGGCGCTCATGGTGCCGGAGGAGTCCGTGCTCAAGGAGGGCACGGGCGCCTACGTGTTCGTGATTGCCGACGACCAGGCCCGGCGTGTCCAGGTCACCACCGGCCGGCGGGAAGCGGGTTACGTGGAGGTCAGCGGTGAACTCGCCGATGAAGACAACGTGGTGATCGCCGGGTTGCAGACCGTGCGTGATGGGGCCGATGTGCGCGTGCTCAACAGTGGCGGGGGGCCGGATCATGGCGATGTGGCAGCGCGCTGATCGGCCCGGCGCTGGCGTGGGGAGCGGCCGATGATCATCTCCGATGTGTCCGTGAAACGGCCGGTGCTGGCCACCGTGGTCAGCCTGCTGATCGTGGTGCTCGGCATCGCCTCCCTGACCCAGCTGCCGGTACGCGAATACCCCAATATCGATCCGCCCATCGTGTCTGTTTCCACCAGTTACGTGGGCGCTGCGCCGCAGGTGATCGACACCGAGATCACCGAGCGCATCGAAGGCGCCATCAGCCGGGTGGACGGTATCCGCTCCATCACCTCCGAGAGCCGTGACGGCAACGGCGAGACCACCATCGAGTTCGAGCTCAGCCGTGACATCGACAATGCCGCCAACGACGTGCGCGACGCCATTGCGCGCATTGCGGACAACCTGCCGGAGGATGCCGACGCGCCGGTGGTCACCAAGACGGAGGCGGACGCGCGGCCGATGATGTGGCTCGCCATGACCTCCGATCGCCTGTCGCCGGTGGAGCTGACCGACATCATCGAGCGCCAGGTGCAGGACCGCATCTCCGTGCTGGAGGGCGTGGCCGACATCCGCATCGGTGGCGAGCGCCGATACGCCATGCGCGTGTGGCTGGACCGCGAGAGCATGGCCGCGCGCAACGTCACCGTGGACGACGTCGAGAACGCCCTGCGCCGAAACAACGTCGAGCTACCGGCCGGGCGGGTGGAATCCGTGCTGCGCGATCTCACCGTGCGCACCGATACCCGCCTGAACGAGCCGGAGCAGTTCGAGCGCATCGTGCTGCGCACCGAGGGCGATGTGCCCATTCGCCTGGGCGAGGTGGCGCGCGTGTCCCGCGGGGTGGAGGACGACACCTCCATTCTGCGCAACAACGGCCGCACCGCCGTGGGGCTGGGTGTGATCCGGCAGTCGCAATCGAACGTGATCAGCGTCTCGGATGCGGTGCAGCGGGAACTGGAGCTGCTGGAGGGCACGCTGCCCGCGGATGTGGAGCTGCAGATCAGTTATGACGAATCGGTGTTCATCCGCGAATCCATCCGCGAGGTGCTCATCACCCTGAGCATCGCGGTGGGTCTGGTGGTGCTGGTGATCTTCGTATTCCTGCGCTCGGTGCGGGCGACGCTGATCCCGGCGGTGACCATCCCGGTGGCCGTGATCGGCGCCTTCTCGGTCATGGCGCCCCTGGGGTTCTCCATCAACGTGCTCACGCTGCTGGCCCTGATTCTCGCCATCGGCCTGGTGGTGGACGACGCCATCGTCATGCTGGAGAACATCCAGCGACGCATCGACAACGGCGAGCCGCCGCTGCTGGCGTCGTTCCGTGGCGCCCGGCAGGTGGGATTTGCCATCGTCGCCACCACGCTCACGCTGATTGCCGTGTTCGTGCCCATTGCCTTCATGGAGGGCAACGTCGGCCGGCTGTTCAGCGAGTTCGGGCTGGTGTTGGCCGCCGCCGTGGCGTTCTCAAGCATCGTTGCGCTCACCCTGGCGCCGGTGCTGTGCTCCAAGTGGCTGCGGCCGCCGGCGGGCGAGGGCCGGCTGCACCGGGCCACGGAGCGCGTGTTCACCGGGCTGACCAACGGCTATCAGGCGCTGCTGTCGCGGGCGCTGAACCTGCCGCTGATCGTGCTGGCGGTGTGCGTGGGTGCTGCGCTCATGGCCTACCAGCTCTTCCAGGTGTTGCCCGAGGAACTGTCGCCGACCGAGGACCGCAGCGTCATCATCATCCCCAGCAGCGCCCCCCAGGGCTCGACGGCCGAATACACCGACCGGCAGGTCCGGCGCATTGAAGAAGTGGTGCAGCCGTACGTGGAGAGCGGCGAGGCGTGGCGGGTGTTCTCCATCATCGGCTTCCGGGGGCGTGTCGACAGCGGCTTCACCATTCTTGGCCTGACGCCGTGGGATCAGCGGGAGCGCGGCCAGCAGACCATCGCCTCCGAGATCATGCCGGAGCTCATGGCCATTCCCGGCATACGCGCCTTCGCGGTGAACCCGCCGGGGCTGGGCCAGAGTGGCTTTCAGCAGCCGGTGCAGTTCGTCATCGGCGGCTCCAGCTACGACGAACTCGGCGAGTGGAGCCAGCGCATCCTCGACCGGGCGCGGGAGAACCCCAACCTCCAGGGGCTGGACGCCGACTACGAGGAGACCCGCCCGCAGCTCAATGTGGGCCTGAACCGCGATCTGGCCGCGGATCTGGACATCCCGGTGGATGAGGTGGGGCGCACCCTGCAGACCATGCTCGCCTCGCGGCAGATCACCACTTATCTGGATCGCGGCCGGGAGTACGACGTGATCGTCCAGGCCGAGGACGCCGACCGCGCCTCGCCCACGGATCTGGAGAACATCTTCGTGCGGGGCGGAGGCGGCAATGGCTCCGATCTGGTGCCGCTGTCCAGCCTGCTCACCATGAACGAGATCGGCTCGCCGCCGGTGCTTACCCGGGTGAACAGGCTGCCGTCCGTGACCATCCAGGCCTCCCTTGCGGAGGGCTACGATCTCGGCAGCGCGCTGGAGTATCTGGACCGCATCGCCGCCGAGGAGCTGCCCGACGAGGCGCAGACCAGCTATCTCGGCCTCTCCCAGGAGTTCATGGAGACCTCCGGGGCCATCTACATCACCTTCGCCCTGGCCATGCTGGTGGTGTTCCTGGTGCTGGCGGCGCAGTTCGAGAGCTTCATCCACCCCGGCATCATCATGGTGTCGGTGCCGCTGGCGGTCACCGGCGCGCTGGCGGCGCTGTTCTTTACCGGCATCACGCTGAACATCTACAGCCAGATCGGCATGATCCTGCTGATCGGCCTGATGGCGAAGAACGGCATTCTCATGGTGGAGTTCGCCAACCAGCTGCGCGATCAGGGGCGCACGGTGCGCCAGGCCATTCTGGAAGGCGCGACCCTGCGGTTCCGGCCCATTCTCATGACCGCCGTCTCCACGGTCTTCGGCGCGCTGCCGCTCGTGCTCTCCACCGGCGCCGGCGCCGAGAGCCGCGGCGCCATCGGCGTGGTCATCATCGGCGGGCTCTCCTTCGCCACGCTGTTGACACTGTTCCTGACGCCGGTGCTATATGACCTGTTCGCGCGCTTTACCCGTTCCACCAACGCCGTCGCCCACGACATCGACGAGCTGGAGGCGGATGAGCGCGCCCGCGAACCGGCCTGACAGAACGAGGAGAAACCAATAATGACGGGCACTGTACTCATCACCGGCGGCACATCCGGCTTCGGCGCGGCCACGGCGCGGCGCTTCCGCGACAACGGCTGGAAGGTGGTCATCACCGGCCGCCGCGGCGACCGACTCGCGGCCATGCAGCAGGAGCTGGGCGGCCCCGAACACCTGCACACCCTGCAGTTCGACATCACCGACCGCCAGGCCACCGAGCAGGCCCTGGCAAGCCTGCCGCCGGCGTTCGCCGAGATCGACGTGCTGGTGAACAACGCCGGGCTCGCCCTGGGCCGCGAGCCCGCCCAGGAATGCAGCATGGACGAGTGGGAGACCATGGTGGAGACCAACATCATGGGCGTGCTGCGCCTCACCCGTGCGCTCCTGCCGGGCATGGTCGAGCGCAACCGCGGCCATGTGATCAACCTCGGCTCCGTGGCCGGCAACTGGCCCTATCCGGGCGGCAACGTGTACTGCGGCACGAAGGCGTTCGTGCAGCAGTTCAGCCGCGCCGTTCGCTCCGATCTTCAGGGCACCCGCGTGCGTGTCACCAACCTGGAGCCGGGCCTGTGCGAGACGGAGTTCTCCACCGTCCGCTTCCGTGGCGACAGCGACAAGGCCGCCAGTCTCTACGAGGGCAACGACCCCATCCAGCCCGAGGACATCGCGGAAGTCATCTGGTGGGTCAGCAGCCTGCCCGCGCGGGTGAACGTGAACACCCTGGAGGTCATGCCCGTCACCCAGAGCTGGAATCCGTTGGCGGTGAAGCCGGTGGAGTGAGGCCGTCTGGCCTGGACCTGCTGTCGCGACTGAAGTCGCTCCTACACGGGGGCACCGACCCGTAGGAGCGACTTCAGTCGCGACCCAACGAATCACCCCCGCAACCGCCACACCCTTGTGAACCCCCCTCCACACCCGGATACTGGACTTTGTACAGACAAGGGCGACCCGAATGGAGGGCGCATCATGTCGGGCAACGAGCTATTCAGCGACCCTGATCACACGGCCCTGCTGCTGGTGGACATCCAGCCGGACTTCATGGCGGGCGGACCGCTCGCCACCGCCAACGGCGACGCCATCCTGCCCGGCGTGCGCAGGCTCATGGAGGCGCGGCCCTGTGGGGTGATGGTCGCCACCCAGGACTGGCACCCACCGGGGCACGTTTCCTTCGCCAGCTCACACGCCGACCGCACCCCGTTCGAGACCATCGAGGTCCACGGCCACGAGCAGGTGCTGTGGCCGGATCACTGCGTGCAGGGCACTGCCGGTGCGGAGCTGGTACCGGGCCTGCCGTGGGATCACGCGGACCTCATCCTTCGCAAGGGCTGCGACCCGCGGGTGGATTCCTACAGCGGCTTTCGCAACAACTGGAACGCCGCCGGCACGCGCCCCCACACCGGGCTCGCCGGCTACCTGCGCGAGCGTGGCGTGCACACGGTGCTGGTGTGCGGGCTGGCGCGGGACGTGTGCGTCCAGTGGACCGCCGAGGATGCCGCCGACGCGGGCTTCCGGGTTGGCTTTCTGTGGGACCTCACCCGCCCCGTGACCCACGACAACGACCAGGACTGCCAGCAGGCGTTGCAGGCGGCCAACATCGACGTGCTGGAAACCACGGACCTGTTCCACTAGGGTGCCGGTTTTCCCGGCTGGAGGGGGGCACAGCGGCATGATCTGGCGGGCGAGGGAGGCCTCGGCACCTGGGCCGACAACAGGGCCTTGTGTGGGTCTGATCCTCTCCGGCGGCGGCGCACGCGCCGCTTATCAGGTGGGTGTGCTGCGCGCCATCGCCCGAATGCTGCCACGCCATGCCGGCAACCCCTTCCCGGTGATCTGCGGCACCTCCGCCGGCGCCCTGAACGCCGCCGCCCTGGCCACCCACGCCACGCGCTTCCGCCAGGGCGTGCGCGGGCTGGAGGAAGTCTGGGGTGGCTTCACCGCCGAGCAGGTCTACCGCACTGACGCGCTCGGCGTCTCGGCCCGCGCCATGAAGTGGTTGTCGGCCCTGTTTCTGGGTGGCGTGGGCGCCCACCGCCCGGTGTCGCTGCTGGACAACCGCCCCCTGCGCGAGCTGCTCGGCAACCTGATGCGCTTCGAGCGCATCGAAGAGGCCATCGCCAGCGGCGACCTGCGTGCGCTCAGCATCACCGCCTCGCGGTACACCGGCGGCGAGTCGGTGTCGTTCTTCCAGGG
>SLBZ01000004.1 GCA_007126095.1 Aquisalimonas sp. | reverse complement strand
TCTGCTGGCTGGGCGTCATTGTGCTTGGAGGCATCGCATGGTCCCTGATCACGGCGGCAGGCTGAATCGCGCCGCAGCCACATACGGCATTCCACCGGACCGCTGGCTGGACCTCTCCACCGGCATCAACCCGTGGCCCTGGCCCGTGCCGGAGCTGCCCCAGTCGGTGTGGCAGCGCCTTCCCGAGGCGGACGACGACCTGCCAGCGATCGCGAAGGCGTGGGCGGGCGCCCCATCTACGGCCGGCTGCGTCGCCACGGCCGGCTCCCAGGCGGTCATCCAGGCGCTGCCAAGGCTGCGGGCGCCCTGCCGAGTCGGCGTGCCCGACCCCGGCTATGCGGAACACGCGTGGTGGTGGCGCCAACAGGGCCATGCGGTCATTCCCGTGCCGCACGACGACGTGGATGCTCACCTGGATCACCTGGACGTGCTGGTCTGGATCCACCCCAACAACCCCACCGGGCTCACCGTCCCCGCGGAGCGGCTACTGCAATGGCACCACCGCCTGCAGGCACGCGACGGCTGGCTGGTTGTGGACGAAGCCTTCATCGACCCCACGCCGGAACACAGCGTGGCCTTCGCCACCGGTGCGGACGGTCTGCTGGTCATGCGTTCCCTGGGCAAGTTCTTCGGCCTGGCCGGGCTGCGGGGCGGCTTTCTGTTCGGCCCGGAGCCGCTCTGCGACCGCCTCGACACCCTGCTTGGCCCCTGGGCCGTGAGCCATCCCGCACGCTGGCTCATGCGCCACGCGCTGGCCGATCGCGCCTGGCAGGAGGCCAACCGCGGGCGTCTCGACGCCGGTGCGGCGGCACTGGACCGGGTACTCCGCCGCCACGGGCTGACGCCCGCCGGGGGCACCGGCCTGTTCCGCTACTGTCCGCACGCCGACGCGGCCGCGCTGCAGGATCGTCTCGCCCGCGAAGGCATCCTGGCGCGGCTGTTCCGGGAGCCGGCGGCGCTGCGCCTCGGCCTCGCCCCGGATGAGGCGGCGCTGGCACGGCTCGATGCCGCCCTGTCGATTTGACTCCCCGCAGCCCCCTTGCTAGCTTCACTGGCCTCCCTGCAGGTGTCCCGTGCGGCAGCAACCGGCTGTCACGGGATGAAACGGGAAGTCGGTACCGGCCCGCCTCACGGCACGCGGCCCCATTCCGACGCTGCCCCCGCAACGGTGTTTGAGTCAACGGCGGCCACGCAGCCACTGTGCATGAGGCACGGGAAGGCGGTCGCCAAGGGATGAACCCTCACCCCGCTCATCAGCCCGTAGACCGGCCTGCCGGGTAAGCCGCGCGTTGCGGAGGGCGACGCACAGGCCGGCAGACTCCGCGTTTCGTCCCGCCGCCCTGTGGAATCACCCCCGCTGCGCGCCACCAATCGATAACCACATGAAGTCCGTGCGGGTGGCACGGCGAAAGGGGACAACCATGCACTTCAACAAGCCTGCAGCCGCGGCCGCCGTGGCCGTGTGTCTGGCGCCTCTGAGCGCCTCGGGGGACGACCCGATCCAGCTCAACCCGCTGGTGGTGACACCGACGCTCTCCGCCCAGACCGTGGACGAAAGCCTCAGTTCGGTCACTGTCATCGACCGCGAGAAGCTCGATCGCGAACAGCCCCGTGCCCTAACAGACGCACTGCGCGGGCAGCCCGGATTCGATTTCATCTCCAACGGCTCCTTCGGCAAGAACACAAGCGTGTACACCCGCGGCACCGGCAGCGAATCGACAGTGCTGTTGATTGACGGCATCCGCATCCGCTCCGCCACCAGCGGCGACGCACCGTGGCAATTCATTCCCCCGCAGCTGCTTGATAGGGTGGAGCATGTGCGCGGACCGCGCTCCAGCCTCTACGGCGCTG
The DNA here is from genome assembly GCA_007126095.1 of Aquisalimonas sp. Classification (GTDB taxonomy): domain Bacteria; phylum Pseudomonadota; class Gammaproteobacteria; order Nitrococcales; family Aquisalimonadaceae; genus Aquisalimonas. Next base: position 827 of record SLBZ01000004.1, on the reverse strand, counting down.
ACGCCGTGGGCGGCGTGATGCAAGGGTTCACGCCGGACGGGCGTGACCGAGACCAGCACTGGATCCAGGGCGGTGCCGGCTCCCACGGCTCGCACGAGTATGGCGCCGGATTCGCCGGTAGCAGCGGGGGCACGGCCTGGAGCCTCGGCGCCAACCACTTCCACACCGACGGCACCGCGATCCGTGATGGAGGGGACGACAAGGGCTTCTACAACACCTCCGGACTGGGACGCATCAGCCACACATTCGATAACGGCGCCGAGTTGGGACTGCTGGGGTTCCGAGCCCAGGGCCATACCGAGTTCGATGGTGGCGAAACGGATTTTGTAGCCCAGACAGTGGGTGCCAACACCAGCGTCCCGGTGACCCGAAACTGGGTCTCCCGCCTGCAACTCACCGAGGGGCGCAATGAGGAAGAAACCCTCCAGGGGGGCAGCCAATCCGTATTCGACACCCGAACACGAACGGCCCGCCTGGATAACACCATCTTTCACGGCAGCAATGAACTGATCATCGGGGGCGAGTTCCAGCGCGACGAAGTGGAGAGCACCACCGACTTCGAAGAAGACCGCCGCGACAACCGGGCGGCGTTCGCCCAGTATCTGGTGAACCTGGGCGACGCCGACATCCAGCTCAGCAGCCGCTTCGACAGCAACGAGGCCTTCGGTGACCACGTCACCGGCTCCATTGCCATGGGGCAACGGCTGGATAACCACCATCGGATCCGCCTGAGTTACGGCACCGCGTTCCGGGCGCCCACCTTTAATGACCTTTACACCCCATTGGACCCGACTATGGGGAACTTCGAAGGCAACCCGGACCTGTCC
>SLBZ01000097.1 GCA_007126095.1 Aquisalimonas sp. | reverse complement strand
GCGTAGTTTTCGTCGTTGGCAACTATTTTAAGTTGGCCATCATGTTTTACGAGGTGAGATGACGTCCTCGGCATGCACCTCAGGTTTCACGACCCGCGTCGAGACCATGTCACCCCCGAAGCAAATCGTTACTACTTGATGTATGGCCAGTGTACCGGAAATACAAGGCTACGTGCATCAAACCTTGTGCTTGAGGATGCGTTGCTTCTGCCGCTGCCAGTCCTGCTGCTTCTTGGTCTCGCGCTTGTCGTGCTTCTGCTTGCCCTTGGCCAGGCCGATGGCCAGCTTCGCCAGGCCGCGCTTCCAGTAGAGTTTCAGCGGCACCAGAGTGTAACCCTGCTGCTGGGTCGCGCCCAGCAGCCGCGCGATCTCGCGCTTGTGCAGCAACAGCTTACGCGTGCGCGTCGGATCCGGCTTCACGTGCGTGGAAGCCGTGGCGAGGGGCGGGATGTTCGCGCCCACAAGCCACGCCTGGGCCCGCCGGATCACGACGTACCCCTCGGTCAGGTTGATGCGGCCGTTGCGCAGGCTTTTCACTTCCCAACCGGTCAGCGACAGGCCCGCTTCGAATGTCTCCTCAATGAAGTATTCGTGGCGGGCACGCCGGTTGATGGCAATGACATTGCTGTCGTCGGCTTTCTTGGCGGTTTTCTTGCTCACGGCGCGCATTGTAACGGCACCCGCGGCATGCGGCCAGCATCGGGACCTGCATCACACTCCGTGGCCCGGGCGGTTGTCCCGAACCCGGGCGTTGGTGAGAATGCGCCAAGGCGATTTATTGCAGATGCGGGATTGACGGGTCCCGCGCGGGGGGATGTTTGGTCATTCCGAAGCGCTCGCTGCAGGGCGAGTGGACAGGGTCGTTCGCGTTCGTCTTTGCCCTGGCGGGCGTGTCCATCGGGCTAGGCAACGTATGGCGCTTTCCGGTGCTGGCCGCCGAGCATGGCGGTGGCGCGTTTCTTCTCCTGTACGGCGTCTTTCTGATCACACTCACGTTGCCGCTCTGGCTGGCCGAGCTGGGCATTGGCCGATCTATGCGCCGGACATTGCCCAGCGGCCTGGAGCGCATCGCCCGAGAGCAGGGCAGTGCACCGACCTGGCGTGCCGTCGGCTGGATGGCCGTGGCCGTTGCCGCCGTTGCCCTGCTCGGGCAGCTCCTGGTTGGCGGATGGGCCGGCGCATACCTGTATCGCGCTGTTGCGGCACCGGTGCTTCACTTCGATGCCGTGACGAACACGGCCGTGTTCGCCGAGTTGCTGGCTGATGCCGAACGCCTGCTGCTCTGGTTCACGCTACTTCTTGTCGCTGCGGCGCTCACCGTCTCCCGGGGGATCGGCGCGGGGATTCAGCCGCTGATGCGGCTGCTTGTGCCCGCCATGGTCGTCGTGATGGTGGCGCTGGCCTGGGCCGTTGGTCAGGAGCTGGGCCTGGCTCGTGCCTGGGGGACCGTCTTCGAACTCCGTTTCCATGAGTTGGGGTGGGCGGGGGTCCAGGCGGCTGGCGAGCACGCGCTGTTCTCCCTGGCCGTGGCGCTTGGCGTTGCAACGGCATTCGGTGCGGCGTTGCCGGACCGGTTCCCCACCGTCAGCACGGCCGGTGCCGCGTTGGCGCTGGACACGCTCGTCGGGTTGGTGGCCGCGGTGCTGGTGTTCACGCTGGTGGCGGGTCAGGGCATGCCCGGCGGCGGGCTGCAGGCAGGGCCCGCCCTGATCTTCCATGCCGTGCCGGACGCCATGGGCGGCCTGTCCTGGTCACGCCAGGGGCTGGTGGCGCTGTATGCAGTATTGCTGATGGCCGTGTTCACCACCGTGGTGGGACTGCTGGAGGTGGTGGTGTCTGCAGTGGTCGAGCAGGGCCGGTTGAGCCGCGCCCGGGCCACTGCAATGGTGGCTACGGCGTTGTGGCTCGCAGGCGCACTGGTGGCGGGGTCCCTGCGTGGCTGGCTCGATGCCGGCCCGGGCGAGGGCCTGTCAATGAATGGCGGACTGTCGCTGATGGGGGTGACCGAGTTCGTCGCCTGGGTCGTGATCCCCGCTGTGGCGCTGGCACTGCTGGTTTTCGTGGGCTGGTGCATGCCGCAGGAGACGCTCCGTGGCGCGTTGCGCCTGCGCGAAGACTGGCGTTACACGTTCTGGGTGCCCATGCTGCGGTACGTGGCCCCCTTGATTCTGCTGGCCCTTTTGGCGAGAGTTGCGGGCCTGTTGCCGTGGTGACCCCGCCGTGTTGGCGTCCGCTGCCGGCATTCCCTGAGGACAACCGTGACTGAGCCATGACGACAATCTCCCGCAGCGCGCTGGTACCGCATTCGGCGAAAGCCATGTTCGATCTGGTCAACGACGTGGACCGCTACCAGGAGTTCCTGCCCTGGTGCAGCGACAGCGGTGTGCTCGAGCGCAGCGGGGACGAACTGAAGGCCTACGTTACCATCAGCAAGGGGGGCGTTTCGCGCTCGTTCACCACGCGCAACCGGGCGCAGCCGGGGAAGATGCTGGAAGTCCGGCTGATCGAGGGGCCGTTCAAGCGTCTCGATGGCTACTGGCGCTTTCAGCCGTTGCGCGAGGATGCCAGCAAGGTGTCGCTCGACCTGGAATTCGAGTTCAGCAACAGCATCGTGCGCATGGCCTTCGGGCGGGTGTTCGACCAGGTGGCGAACCGGATGGTTGATTCGTTCGTGACCCGGGCGGATGAGGTCTATGGCCGCAGCAGCGGATGACTCCATCGCGGTCCAGGTGGCCTACGCCAGGCCGGAGCGCCAGTGCGTTCTCGACCTGAGCGTCCCGGCGGGTACCACGGCCCGCGAGGCGGTGCAGGTGTCGGGGATCTCCGAGGTATTCGGCGAAATCGACGCCCGAACCTCACCCATTGGCATCTACGGTCGCGCCGTCGAGGATGAGCACCCGCTGCGGGCCGGTGATCGCGTGGAGGTCTATCGCCCGCTGGTCATCGACCCGAAAGAAGCGCGCCGCCAGCGGGCCCGGATTCCACGGTAGGTGGTGTCAAGAGCCGAAGTCTTCGGGCGCCAGGTTCCCTTCCACGCGCACCAGACGGTCCCCGTCGAAGAAGACCGTGAGCCGGTCCGGGCGTCCACCGCCACCGGCGGCTTCGGTGTGGATGTAATCCCAGCGGTCATCGCGGAAGATGTCCTCGATGGCCGGTGTGCCCAGGACGAACTGCACCTGACGGCGCGTCATGCCCGGCTCCAGCTCGGCGATCATCTCCTCCGTGATGATGTTGCCCTGCTGGACGGGCACCTCGTAGGCGAAGGGGATGTCGCTGTAGGAGCATCCAGTAATGGCCACGGCCGTGCCGAGGCCAAGGGAAATCATTAGCGCGCGCATCATCGGTACGATTTCAAACCCTTTTTGGTGATGTCGGAATCATAACGCACACGGCCGGGTGGATTCACTGCCCGTCGGCGGCGGACGTCGCGATCATGCCGACTCGGCGTTGGTGACCATCTCCGTGGCGTGTTCCATGGTGGCCTGGGTCAGCTCCATGCCGCCCAGCATGCGCGCCACCTCCTGGATGCGTTCGTCGCGTGCCAGAGGTGTGACCGTGGTGGCCGTTGTCTGTTCCCCGGAGCGTTTGTGGACCTGCAGGTGGTGGTGCGCCTGGGAGGCCACCTGGGGCAGATGCGTGACGCAAAGCACCTGGTGATGCCTGCCCAGGGCGCGCAGCTGCCGACCCACGACCTCCGCGACACCGCCGCCAATACCGGAGTCCGCCTCGTCGAAGATCAGCGAGGGAATGCGGGTGGTTCCGGCCGCCGCCACCTGGATCGCCAGGCTCAGCCGGGAGAGCTCACCGCCGGAGGCGATCCGGTTGAGCGGCCCGAAGGGCTGACCGGCGTTGGTGCGCACCTGGAAGGCGATGTCATCGAGCCCGTGCGGGGTCGGGGCGTCATTGCTCCGCGGCGTGACCTCCACGTGAAAGGCGGCGCCGCCCATGCTGAGCTCACCCAGCTGTGCGGTCACCCCCTCAGACAATGTGTCCGCCGCAGTCTGGCGTGCGCGACGGAGCTGTTCCGCCACACCGTGGTAACGCTCCTTGAGCTGCGCATGCTGCTGTTGCAGCTCCGCCAGCCGTTCACCGCTTTGCTCCAGATCGTCAAGTTCCGCGCGCAGGGTCTCGAAGACACCGCCCAGGTCCTGCTCCCGCACGTTGTGCTTGCGCGCCAGGTCGCTGAGGGTGGAAATCCGCTCTTCCACTTCGGCAAGCCGGGCGGGATCCATCTCCAGGTTGTCCAGGTGGCGCCGCAGGCCATCCACGGCCTCTTCCAGCTGCGCCTGGGCGCCGGTGAGCTGCTCGTGGATATCGCCCAGACTGGCGTCCTTGTCCAGCAGTCCTTCCACCTCGCGTACGGCCTGCCCGATGATCGACTGCGCGGAGGTCTCATCCTCGTACAGCGTCTGCAGGAGCCGTTGCCCCGCCTCTGCGAGCGTGCCCGCATGCGCCAGCCGCCGGTGCTCGGCGTCCAGGGCGTCGAGCGCTTCCGGCGACAGATCCAGCGCTTCCAGCTCCCCGGTCTGGTAGGCAAGCAGGTCGCGGCGGGCGTCCTGATCCTCGAAACCGCCGCGCAATGCGTCCATGGCCTGCTCGCACTCCTGCAGCGAGCGGTGGAGCTGCGCTGTTTCGGCAAGCAGCTCGCCGTTGCCGGCATGGTTGTCCACGATCATGCGCTGCACGTCACGGCGCATGAGTGACTGGTGCTCATGCTGCCCGTGGATGTCCACCAGGAACTCGCCCAGTTCGCGCAGATGCTGCAGGGGTACGGGGCGTCCGTTGATGAATGCACGGGAGCGGCCGCTCGCCTGGATGACCCGGCGGAGCATGCACTCGCCATCGTCATCGAGCTCCTGCTCTGCCAGCCACGCCGCGCAGTCGGCGAGGCCGCCGATGTCGAACGTGGCGATGATCTCGGCGCGCTCCGCACCCGGGCGCACGGTCTCGGCAGAGGCGCGGTCACCGAGCGCGAGCCCGAGGGCGTCCAGGAGGATGGACTTGCCCGCGCCGGTCTCCCCGGTGAGGGTGGTCATGCCGGAGGCGAACTCCAGCTCCAGTTCATCGACGATGGCGAAGTCACGGATGTGCAGATGGTTCAGCATCGGTATGCGTTCCCGGCAGAGCGGCCCGGCTGCACCGCTGGCGAACGGATGCAGGCGTGCCCGCGAAGTTGGTTCCGGGCCTCTCCCTGATCGTGCCCGGCGTTTCCCCAGGCGGCAGTGTAACGGAGCTTGTGCGTCCAGTTCACGTAATTGACTTGGTCAGGTGCCGTTGGTAGCTTGATTCTTAGCACTCGCGCGGGCGAGTGCTAAAGAAGACGGGGCAGGTCGCCTCTTCGGCGGGTTCGCTTCACGGTGTTCGATCCAGGCACCACCCATTCCCTTGAGTCAGGCGGTTCCGGAGGGCGTCAGAAGCGGGCTCCGGTGGGGCCGTGGGCGGCGTGCCCGGGCAACCGCCAGGGTATCGGTCGGATGAGGCTATGAGCAGGAACAGTCCGGAGTCAGAACTCAACGAGCGCGCACAGCACCTCCTGAAGGTGATGGTGAAGCGCTACATCCGCGACGGCTCTCCGCTCGGGTCCAGAACATTGACGCGGGAGGCGGGGCTGGATGTCAGCCCGGCGACCATTCGTAACGTCATGGCCGATCTGGAGGAGCTGGGGTACGTGCGCTCGCCGCATACCTCTGCAGGGCGTATTCCCACGGACAAGGGGTATCGGTTCTTCGTGGATACGCTTCTGACCGTGCAGTCCATGAGCCGGCAGGTGGTCCATGAAACCGATCTGCAACTGCCGGAAGGGCAGAGCCCGGATGCGCTCGTGGATTCGGCGTCCAATCTGTTGTCCGGACTCACCCGGCTGGCCGGTGTGGTGACTCTGCCGCGGCACATGACCCGATCGCTTCGCCATGTCGAATTCCTGCCACTCAGCGACAGGCGCGTTCTCGCCATACTGGTCTTCAACGAGCAGGACGTGGAGAACCGCATCGTCCACACCGACCGGGACTACTCGCAGAGCGAACTCCAGCAGGTGACCAACTACCTGAATGCGGAGTTCGCGGGCCGTGGCGTGGACACGGTTCGGGATCAGCTCCTGCGCAGCATGGAGTCGGACAGGGAGCGGATGAACGCCCTGATGAACTCCGTGATCGAGCTGGGCGGCAAGGTCTTCGGGGGCGACGATCCGGCCGATGGTGAAGACTACGTGGTTGCCGGTCAGACCAACCTCATGGAGTTCCAGGAACTCTCCAACGTCGAGAAGCTTCGCAGCCTGTTCCAGGCGTTCACCGAGAAGCGCGACATCCTCCACCTGCTGGATCAGTCCCTGGCCGCCGACGGTGTGCAGATATTCATCGGCCAGGAGTCCGGCTACAAGGTGTTCGATGGCTGCAGTCTGGTTACCTCGCCGTACTCGGCCGAAGGGGAAGTGCTGGGCGTGCTCGGTGTCATCGGTCCGACGCGGATGGAGTACGATCGGGTCATCCCGATCGTGGACATGACGGCGAAATTGCTTGGTTCCGCCTTGAATCAATCCCATTGATCCCCATCTACTCGCTAGGGATGCATTGCGCCCGCCAGGCGTAATGCTGTCTGTTTGGGTTGTATTGTCCGGCACAACAAGGTGTTGCAGCCGGGTTTGCCGTATGACGAAACGTGGAGAGAGTGCATGTCTGAGAAGGATCAGAACGCGCGGAAGGACGATCCGGAGAACCAGGACAGGCAAGACCTCGAGCCGGAACAGGTGGATGAGGGCGAGGCCGCCCCCGGCGAAGGCGATGATCCGCGCGTCCAGGAGCTCGAGCAGAAGCTCGACGACGCGGAGGCACGCGCCGAGGACAACTGGAACCAGTACCTGCGGGCACGCGCCGAAATGGATAACGCGCGCCGGCGCCTGGAGAAGGACGTGGAACAGGCGAAGCGACAGGGCCTGGAGAAGCTTGCCGCCGAGCTGTTGCCGGTCAAGGACAGCCTGGAAATGGGTCTTGCCGCCGCTCAGGAGGCCAATGCCGATGTGGCAAAACTGGCCGAGGGGAGCGAGCTCACGCTCAAGATGCTGAGCCAGGCCATGGAGAAGTTCCAGATCTCCGAAGTGGAGCCCATGGGCCAGAAGTTCGATCCGGAACGCCACGAGGCCATGGCCATGCAGCCATCCGCCGAGCACGAGCCGAACACGGTCATTCACGTGGTGCAGAAGGGGTATCTGCTCAACGACCGGCTGCTGCGCCCGGCCATGGTGATCGTGTCCAAGGATGCCGACCAGCAGCAGGGTGGTCACATCGACGAGCAGGCCTGACCGCATCACCTTGAAAAACCGGCGGACGCCCAAATGTATGGGATCAGCACAACAGATTGCCGTAACGCGAGAATTGGCAGAATCATTTAGGAGAGGATCAAATGGGTAAGATTATCGGTATCGACCTGGGCACCACGAACTCCTGCGTGGCCGTCATGGATGGCGGACAGGCCCGAGTCATCGAGAACAGTGAAGGTGATCGCACCACGCCGTCCGTGGTGGCGTTCGCCGAGGATGGCGAGATCATGGTGGGTGCGCCGGCCAAGCGCCAGGCGGTCACCAACCCGGAGAACACCCTGCACGCGGTCAAGCGCCTGATCGGCCGGCAGTTCAAGGAAGATGTGGTGCAGCGTGACGTGCGCGAGATGCCCTACCACATCGTCGAGGCCGACAACGGCGACGCCTGGGTCTCGGTGCGCGACAAGAAGATGGCGCCGCCGGAAATCTCCGCCCGTGTGCTGCAGAAGATGAAGCAGACGGCCGAAGACTACCTGGGCGAGGAGGTCACCGAAGCGGTGATCACCGTGCCGGCCTACTTCAACGACAACCAGCGTCAGGCTACCAAGGATGCCGGCAAGATCGCCGGGCTCGAGGTCAAGCGCATCATCAACGAGCCCACCGCTGCCGCACTGGCCTATGGTCTGGACAAGAAGGGCGGCGACCGCAAGGTAGCGGTCTACGACCTGGGTGGTGGTACGTTCGATATCTCCATCATCGAGATTGCCGAAGTGGACGGTGAGCACCAGTTCGAGGTGCTGGCGACCAATGGCGACACGTTCCTGGGCGGTGAAGACTTCGACCGAGCCGTCATCGATTACCTGATCTCCGAGTTCAAGAAGGATCAGGGCATCGACCTGAGCAGCGACCGTCTGGCCGTGCAGCGGCTGAAGGAAGCGGCGGAGAAGGCGAAGATCGAGCTGTCCTCCGGCCAGCAGACCGAGGTCAACCTGCCGTACATCACGGCCGACCAGAACGGTCCCAAGCACCTGGCGGTGAAGCTGACCCGGGCCAAGTTCGAGTCCATGGTGGACGACCTGGTCAAGCGTACCATCGAGCCGTGCAAGACCGCGCTGAAGGATGCCGGACTGAGCGGCTCCGAGGTCGACGAAGTCATTCTCGTCGGCGGCCAGACGCGTATGCCGAAGGTGCAGGAAGCCGTGAAGGACTTCTTCGGCAAGGATCCGCGCAAGGACGTGAACCCGGATGAGGCGGTGGCCGTTGGTGCCGCGATCCAGGGCGGTGTGCTGGGTGGCGACGTCAAGGACGTGCTCCTGCTGGACGTGACCCCGCTGTCCCTGGGGATCGAGACCATGGGCGGCGTGATGACCAAGCTGATCGAGAAGAACACCACCATCCCGACCAAGGCGAGCCAGGTGTTCTCCACGGCCGAGGATAACCAGACGGCCGTGACGGTCCACGTCCTGCAGGGCGAGCGCGAGATGGCCAGCGGCAACAAGTCCCTGGGCCGGTTCGACCTGTCGGACATTCCGCCGGCGCCACGGGGCGTGCCGCAGGTCGAGGTCAACTTCGACATCGACGCCAACGGCATCCTCAACGTGTCCGCCAAGGACAAGGCCACCGGCAAGGAGCAGTCCATCGTCATCAAGGCCTCCAGCGGCCTGAGCGACGACGAGATCGAGCGCATGGTGCAGGACGCCGAGGCGAACGCCGAGGAAGACCGCAAGATGCGCGAACTCGTCGAGGCCCGCAACCAGGGTGAAAACCTCATCCACGCCACGCGCAAGTCGCTGGACGAGATGGGCGACAACATCTCCGCCGACGAGAAGCAGGAGATCGAGACGGCCATCAGCGAACTGGAAGAGGCCAATAAGGGCGAGGACAAGGCCGAGATCGAAGCCAAGACCCAGAAGCTGGGTGAGGCTTCCGGCAAGCTGGCCGAGAAGATGTACAGCCAGCAGGCCGAGGGCGCTGCCGAGGCCGGCGCCGAGAGCCAGGGTCAGGGCGAATCGGACGACGTGGTCGACGCGGAGTTCGAGGAAGTCAAGGAAGACGACGACAAGAAGTGATCGGCCCGCCTTTCGGGGCTCATGGACGGGCGCGGGGTTTCCCCGCGCCCGTTCTGCGTGGCGGCGACGTCACATCATGGCTGAACGGATCAGATACCGCCGAACCAAGCAGGGGACGATGCGATCATGGCGCAGCGTGATTACTACGAAATACTGGGGCTGCAGAAGAACGCCTCGGACGACGAGATCAAGAAGGCGTATCGAAAACTCGCCATGAAATACCATCCGGACCGGAATCCGGATGACGAGGACGCAGAAGTTCGTTTCAAGGAGGTCAAGGAGGCCTACGAAGTGCTGGCCGACCCCCAGAAACGCGCCGCCTACGACCAGTTTGGTCACGCCGGTGTTGACGGCGGCATGGGTGGTGGCGCACGCGGCGGTGGCGGTGCCAGCTTCTCCGATATCTTCTCCGACGTCTTCGGCGACATCTTCGGTGGCGGCGGCGGACGCGGTGGGCGCATGTTCCGTGGTGCCGACTTGCGCTACAACCTGGATCTGTCGCTGGAGGAGGCCGTCTTCGGCAAGGAGGCGACCCTCAATATTCCCACGTGGTCGACCTGCAGCGCCTGTGATGGCAAGGGCCAGGCCGACGGCAAGGCGCCCGAGACCTGCCCGACCTGTCAGGGTCACGGGGACGTGCGCGTCCAGCAGGGCTTTTTCTCGATTCAGCAGACCTGTCCGCGCTGCGGCGGCACCGGTGCGATTGTCACCGACCCCTGCGGTTCCTGTGGTGGTGACGGCCGGATCGAAGAGACCAAGGAACTCAACGTCAAGATCCCGGCCGGTGTCGATACCGGCGACCGCATCCGCCTCTCCGGGGAGGGTGAGCCCGGCGAACGCGGTGGCCCGCCCGGGGACCTCTACGTGCAGGTGATGGTCCGGGAGCACCCGATCTTCACCCGCGACGGCGCCAACCTTCGCTGCACCGTACCCATCAACGTGGTGACTGCGGCGCTCGGCGGAGAGCTGGAAGTGCCCACGCTGGAAGGCCGGGTGAACCTGCGTATTCCCCCGGGAACCCAGACCGGCAAGACCTTCAAGATTCGCGGCAAGGGCGTGAAGCCAGTGCGCGGTGGCGCCCAGGGCGACCTGCTGTGCCGCGTGCAGGTGGAGACCCCCGTCAATCTCACCCGCGAACAGAAGGAACTGCTGCAGCGCTTCGGCGAGACGCTGGATGCCGGCGGCAGAAAGCACAATCCCGAGGGCAGCTCCTGGCTCGACAAGGCCAGGCGGTTCTTCGATGAGTTGAAGTTCTGAACCGGAAACGATCAGGGAGTCGCCGAACATGGCCATTCGCATCGGAATCTGTGGCGCCGGCGGGCGCATGGGCCGCAATCTCATCGCGGCGACGCGGGAGCACGAGGATCTGGAACTCGGCGCCGCTCTGGAGCGGCCGGGCTCCTCCCTGATCGGTGTCGATGCCGGCGAACTGGCGGGCGAGGGGGCGATCGGCGTTCCCGTTGGCGACGACCTGGCCGCGGTGTTGCCGCAGCTGGACGTGGTCATCGACTTCACACTCCCGGATGCGACCGTCGCCAACGTACAGGCGTGCGCGGCGGCCGGAGTGGCCATGGTCATTGGCACCACCGGTCTTGACGACGACCAGAAACGGCAGCTGCGGGACGGCGCCGCGCACATCCCTGTGGTCCATGCCGCCAACTACAGCGTCGGTGTCACCCTGACGCTGAGTCTTCTTGCCACGGCTGCCCGTGCCCTTGGCGACGAATACGATGTGGAGGTGGTGGAAGCGCACCACCGCCACAAGATCGATGCGCCGTCCGGTACCGCCCTGCGAATGGGTGAGGTGGTCGCCGATGCGCTCGGTCGCGATCTCCGCGATTGCGCCGTATATGGCCGGGAAGGGCAGACCGGCCAGCGGGACAGCAAGACCATCGGCTTCGAGACGATCCGGGGCGGCGACGTGGTCGGTGACCACACGGTGATGTTCTTGGGGCTCGGTGAGCGCATGGAAATTTCCCACCGTGCCAGCAGCCGCATGACGTTTGCCCGCGGTGCCGTCCGCAGTGCCACGTGGGTGCGAAGTCAGCCGCCGGGCGTCTACGACATGGAAGATGTCCTCGGCTTGCGGACGGTCTGATTATCGTTCCAGCGCCGCCTTGACCATGGCTACGCAGAGCAGCGCGGCTCCGGTAATCTGCATGGTGCTGAGGCCTTCATCGAACAGAGCCCAGCCGAGCGTCGCGGCGGTCAGCGGCTCCGCGACAATCAACACGCCCGTGACGGCCGCCGGTGTGCGACCAACACCGCCGTAGAACAGGCTGTAGGCAACCACCGTCGGCACCAGGACCAGAAACGCCACCATACCGACACTGTCGAAGGCCGCGGCAATGCCCTGTGGCACGGCCAGTATCACTGGCGACAGCGCCACGGCGCCCACAGTGAAGAATGCCGCCGTCACGGCCAGGGGTGGCACGCTCTCGCCCAGTGCCCGCCCCGTGAGCGCGATGCCGGAGAAGGCGAGGCTGGCCATGAGGCCGAGTGCCGCGCCTTGTGCGAGCTGGGAGGCGGGGGCGCTGGTCCCCGGAGTCCCCACCAGGAGCAGCGTCCCGGCCGAGGCCGCAATGATGCCCAACCACGGGATGGGTCGGTCCCGTTCACCCAGCACCACCCGCGCCAGTACCGCCACCAGGACGGGGACAGGGCACAGCGCCGTGAGTGTGGCCAACGTGACACCGGAGACCGCCACGGCCTGGAAGTAGAAGGTCTGATAGAGGGCGATGCAGACGCCGCCAATCAGGACCGTGCCCAGGCGCGATCGCAGGTCCCGCCAGTGCCGGCGCAGCGCCGGGGCCGCGACAAGGAGCAGGAGCGGGGCCGCCAGGGCGATACGCAGAAGCGCCACCGCCATGGGCGACGTGTCCGTGCCGTCGTAGAGGAACTGTGACGCCGGTCCCGCCGTACCCCAGAGAATGGCCCCGGTGAACACCAGAATGAGCCCGATGACAGCGGCATTGTCGTGTGCTTGGTTCGCCATGTATCCATCAGGTTTCGTGGTCATAAAAAACCCGGCGCGGAGGCCGGGTTTTTCGTGCAGTGCCGGGGCTTATTGCCCGTACTTGGCCTTGGCTTCCTGCCGACGCCGGTGCAGGACCGGCTCGGTGTAGCCACTGGGCTGTTCGCGGCCCTTGAACACCAGGTCGCAGGCGGCCTGGAAGGCGACGCTGTCTTCGAAGTTGGGTGCCATGTTGCGGTAGCTCGGGTCGCCGGCGTTCTGCCGGTCCACCACTTCGGCCATGCGCTTCATGGTCTCCATGACCTGGCCTTCCGAGGCGATGCCGTGATGGAGCCAGTTGGCGATGTGCTGGCTGGAGATGCGCAGCGTCGCCCGGTCCTCCATCAGGCCGACATCGTTGATGTCCGGGACCTTGGAGCAACCGACGCCGTGGTCGATCCAGCGCACCACATAGCCCAGGATGCCCTGGGCGTTGTTGTCCAGCTCCTGCTGGATTTCCTCGGCGGACCAGGCGGGGCTGGTCTCCACCGGGACGGTCAGCAGATCGTCCAGGCTTGCCCGGCCGCGGCTCTTCAGCTCAGCCTGCACCGCGTGCACGTCCACCTGATGGTAGTGGGTGGCGTGCAGCGTGGCGGCCGTGGGCGAGGGGACCCAGGCGGTGTTTGCGCCGGCCTTCGGATGACCGATCTTGGCCTCCATCATCTCCTGCATGCGGTCGGGTTTCGGCCACATGCCCTTGCCGATCTGCGCGTGACCCTTGAGGCCGCACTCCAGCCCGACATCCACGTTCCAGTCTTCGTAGGCCTTGATCCAGGGCTCACCCTTGATGTCGTCCTTGCGCTTGAACGGGCCCATCTCCATGGAGGTGTGGATCTCGTCACCGGTGCGATCCAGGAAGCCGGTGTTGATGAAGATGATCCGGTCGCTGGCCTGGCGCAGGCACTCCTTGAGATTAACCGTGGTCCGGCGCTCTTCGTCCATGACGCCGATCTTCAGGGTGCTGCGCTTTAGACCGTAGGCGTCTTCCACCCGGTTCAGGATCTCGCAGGCAAAGGCCACTTCCTCGGGGCCGTGCATCTTCGGCTTGACGATGTACATGCTGCCGGCGCGGGAGTTGGTGTGCTTGCCCAGGCCCTTGAGGTCGTGGAGAAAGCCGAGCGAGGTCATCACCGCATCGAGCATGCCTTCCGGCACCTCTTTGCCGTTGGCGTCCAGCACGGCCGGGTTGGTCATCAGGTGGCCGACATTGCGAACCAGCATCAGTGCGCGGCCGTGCAGCTTCAGGGCGCCGCCGTCCGGCGTGGTGTATTCGCGGTCGTCATGGAGCTTGCGGGTGAACTGCTTGCCGCCTTTCTCCATGGTCTCTTCCAGGTCGCCACGCATGAGGCCGAGCCAGTTGCGGTAGACCAGGGTCTTGTCCTCACCGTCCACGGCTGCCACGGAGTCTTCACAGTCCATGATGGCGGTCATGGCGGACTCGATCACCACGTCCTTGACGCCGGCGGCGTGGTCCTTGCCGATGGGGTCATTGGCGTCGATCTGGATCTCCAGGTGCAGGCCGTTGCAGAGCAGCAGCACCGCGCTCGGCGCGGCGGCATCACCCTGGTAGCCCACGAACTGGGCGGGGTCCTGCAGAGCGGTTTCGCCAGAGGCCGTGGCGACCACCAGCTTGCCGTCCTTCACGGCGTAGGCGGTGGCATCGGCGTGGCTGCCCTGGGCCAGCGGCGCGGCGTTGTCCACCACGGCGGCGGCGTGACGGACCACCTCGGCGCCCCGTTTCGGGTTGTAGCTGGTGCCTTTCTCCTTGCCGCCATCCTCCGGGATGATGTCGGTGCCGTAGAAGGCATCATAGAGGCTGCCCCAGCGGGCGTTGCCGGCGTTCAGGGCGAAGCGGGCATTGCTGATGGGCACCACCAGCTGAGGGCCGGCGACCTCTGCGATCTCCGGGTCCACGTTCTCGGTGGTGACCTTGAACTCATCCCCTTCCGGGAGCAGGTAGCCGATGTCCTTGAGGAACTGCTTGTAGGCGGCGTGATCGTGCGCCTGCCCCTTGCGCTCCTTGTACCAGCCGTCGAGCTGCTCCTGGATGCGGTCACGCTTCTCGAGCAGCTCACGGTTGCGAGGGCCGAGTTCGTTGACCAGTGATTCCAGGGTGGTCCATACCGTGGCAGGCGTCACGCCCGTGCCGCTGGTCAGCTCGTTGGCCACCAGTTCATGCAGTTCCTTTGCAACCTGAAGACCTCCCTCCTGCACTCGTTCGGTCATGTTCTGACTCCTCGTACCCGTGATAGTGCGTGCGGCCGCGCGGTGCTCTGCGCGGCCACGGTGTCTGAATCCGCTGACGGAAAGGCGCATAGGATAACGCATCGGCCGGCATGATTCATGTCTAGCCACCGATCTGTGCCCCTGATTCAACAACCGCCCGACAGCGAGGACGGGGCGTCTGGTCGTTGGCAAAGGGGCTGTCTTTTTATACAGTGGTGTTCGGGGCCGAAACCGAAACGAGACGCGAGGAACATGCTATGGCCACTCCCGCCCGTGCCGTTGAAACGGCCGACGATCCGGTCAGGCGGCTGACCGGGCGCCTGCAGGGGAAGTACGGTGGCCGTATCACCGGGCAGCTCGTGGTGCCGGAGCGCCCGGCCCACTTCGCGGAGATGCCCGAGGGGCTGGATGGGCGCCTGCGGGAAGCGCTTGCCGCGCGCGGCATCACGCAGCTCTACAGTCATCAGCGCCACGCCTGGGAAAGCATCCGCACCGGGCGGCACACGGTGGTGGTCACGCCCACCGCCTCCGGCAAGACGCTGTGCTACAACCTGCCGGTGCTGCAAAGCGCCCTCACCGACGGCGGTAAGGCGCTGTACCTGTTCCCCACCAAGGCGCTGTCGCAGGACCAGGTGGCCGAGCTCACGGAGCTCAACCAGGCCGGCGATCTCGGCATCCGCGCCTACACCTTCGACGGCGATACCCCGGGTGACGCGCGCAAAGCGGTGCGCACCCGCGGCGACATCGTGGTCACCAATCCGGACATGCTGCACAAGGGCGTGCTGCCGCACCACACCAAGTGGGCGCAGTTCTTCGAGAGCCTGCGCTACGTGGTTATCGACGAAACACATACCTACCGCGGCGTGTTCGGCTCGCACATGGCCAACGTCATGCGCCGCCTGCACCGCGTGTGCCGCTTCTACGGGGCCGATCCGGTATTCATTCTCTCGTCAGCGACCATCGGCAACCCGGCGGAGCTGGCGCAGGGCCTGGTAGGCGACGCCGTTCACGCCATCACCGACAGCGGCGCGCCGGCGGGTGAGAAACAGCTCCTGCTGTGGAATCCGCCGGTGATCAACCATGATCTCGGCATCCGCGCCTCCAGCCGCTCCCAGAGCACGCGCATCACGCGCATGGCCGTGCGCGCCGGCCTGAAGTCCATCGTCTTCGCGCGCAGCCGGTTGATGGTCGAGGTGATCACGAAGTACCTGAAGGATGTGTTCGACAGCGACCCGCGCAAGCCCACGCGCGTGGCGGCCTATCGCGGTGGTTACCTGCCCGGTGAACGGCGCGACACGGAAAAGGCGCTGCGCGCCGGCAATGTGGACTGCGTGGTCGCCACCTCGGCCCTGGAGCTGGGTGTGGATATCGGCTCGCTGGATGTCTGCGTGCTGGATGGCTACCCGGGCACCATCGCTGCCACCTGGCAGCGTCTAGGCCGCGCGGGGCGGCGCGAACGTCCGGCGCTGGGCGTGCTGGTGGCCTCCAGCCAGCCCCTGGACCAGTACATCGTGCGCAACCCGGAGTTCTTTCTGGGGGCGTCCCCCGAGCACGCCCGAATCGATCCGGACCAGCTCCTAATCCTGCTCGACCACGTGCGCTGTGCCGCCTTCGAGCTGCCGTTCCGCCAGGGTGAGCGCTTCGGCGGTGAGGACTTGGAGCAGTTGCTCGCCTACCTGGAAGAACAGGGCGTGCTCCACCGTGAGCAGGACACCTGGCACTGGACCGAAGACAGCTATCCCGCCAACAGCGTCAGCCTGCGCTCCGTGGCCGAAGGCAACTTCGTGGTCATCGACATCACCGACGGCGGCCAGCAGATCGTCGCCGAGGTGGACTACTCCAGCGCCGCCGAGACCCTCTACGAAGGCGCCATCTACCTGGTCCAGGCCGCCCCCTACCAGGTGGAGCGGCTCGACTGGGACGGCCGCAAGGCGTGGGTGCGTCAGACCCGCGCCGACTACTACACCGACGCCATCGACTACACGCGCCTGAAGATCCTGGAGAGTTTCGAGTCCGCCCGCGGCCGGCGCTCCGAGAGCGCCAACGGCGAGGTGCACCTGGTGCGGCGCATCCCCGGGTTCAAGAAGATCCGCTACTACACCCACGAAAACATCGGCTACGGCAACATCAACCTGCCGGACCAGGAGATGCACACCACGGCTGTCTGGTGGGAAGTGCATCCGGACGAGCTCGCCCACGTTTTCCCAAGCCGGCAGGAAGCGCTGGATGGTTTTCTCGGCGCAGCACACGCCATGCATCACGTCGCCGCACTGCGCGTGATGTCCGAGCCCAACGATCTTGGGCGCGCCGTGGGAGACGGCAATGCGCGCTGGTTCGCGACGGTCGGGCCGTCCGGGCGTGGCCAGATCCGCAGTTTCGATAACGGCGAGATGAACCCCGAGGCGGAGCAGCGTTTCCGTCCCGCCGTGTTTCTCTACGACAACTATCCGGGTGGTGTCGGACTGTCGGCGCCGCTCTATGATCAGCGGCGGGCGGTGGTTACCGATGCCCGGGAGCTGGTCGCCGCCTGTGGCTGTCAGTCCGGCTGTCCGGGCTGCGTCGGGCCCATCCTCGCCTCCGACGAGACCCGCGGTTTCTCGCCGAAGCAGGCGGCACTGCAGGTTCTGGGGCTTCTGACCGGCGATGGACCTTAAGCAACGGTTGCGCACATTGCAGGCGGAGACCGGTGTGGCGGACCGGGAGGCCGTCGCCGCGCCGGCCTCCGACCCGCTCGCGACGGGCGTACCGGGTCAGCCCTCCGTGCGGGCCCGCCTCGATCGGCTCCGTGCTGCCACCCGGGGCGTTGATCACCGCCCCCGGGGTGATGGTGATCCGGAGCGGCTGGCGGCGGCGCTGGGTGCCGCAGCCGTTGCACCGGGCGTTCTGCGTGTCGACACCCACCTGCCGCCGGGGGCAAGGCACGGGGCTTCAGCCCTGCCATCACCGGACGCGGTCGTCGGGTTCTCGGGCTGGCCCCGGTTCCCGCTCCGGGAGCTTGCGTTCATTGACACCGAGACCAGTGGTCTCGCCGGTGGTACCGGCACCGTTGCGTTCAATATCGGTGTGCTCGGCTGGGCTGAGGGCGCCTGGCGCAGCCGGCAGTACGTGCTCACCGGTTTCGGCGGGGAAGCGGCGATGCTCGCGGCTCTCGCCGCCGACCTGCGGGCGTGCAGTGGCGTCGTGACCTACAACGGTGGCAGCTTCGATCTGCCCCTGTTGCGGGATCGCTACCGCCTGCAGCGTCAGCCGGACAGCGCTCTCCCGGAAGCGCACCTGGACTTGCTGCACCCGGTCAGGCGTCTGTACCGCAACCGCTGGAGCGACTGCCGCCTGGCTTCTGCGGAAGCGGGGCTGCTGGGCCTGCAGCGGCGGGATGACCTGCCCGGAGCGGAGGTGCCGGCAGTGTGGTTCGACTGGATCCATCGCGGACGCGGGGAGCGCCTTGGTGCGGTCCTCGGGCACAACCGGCTCGACATCCTCTCGCTGCTTGCGTTGATGCCGGCGCTCGCCGGCGCCGTTCGCGCTCCTGAGCGCTGGGGTGCCTGCCCGCTGGGCGCCGCCCGATACTGGCTGCAGCAGGGCAGGGAGCGACGCGCCCGTGTGCTGCTGGAGCGGGCCGGTGAACTGGATGTCGATGGCCTGCACGAGCTGGCGCGGCTGCGCCGTCGCGCCGGCTGGGGTGAGGGGGCGGCGGCCATCTGGGAGACGCTGGCAAACCAGGGGTGTCCACGCGCCCTGGAGCAACTGGCCAAGTTTCATGAGCACGTGCGACGGGACATGCACACGGCGCTCGCCCTGGCGGATCGGCTGCCGGCGTGCGAGGCGCGCGAACGGCGCCGCGCACGCCTTCTGAGGCGGTGCGGTGCCGGGAGAACACTGCCGCTGGATCTGTGACGGCCGGCCTGGCACCCAGGGGGCCCGGTCCGTAGAATTCCGGCTTCCAGCCAGGTAATCAGAGGGTCGGACACCATGCTTGATGACGATCAGGCCCGGGTCGTTGCGCACGACGATGGCCCTGCCGCGGTGCTCGCCGGTGCGGGCTCCGGCAAGACCCGCTGCACCACCGAGCGCGCCCGACGGCGGCTGACCACGGCGGGCATCGACGGCGATGGCATGGTATTGCTCACGTTCACCAACAAGGCCGCGGCGGAGATGCGCGAGCGCCTGCGGGCGTTGCTGCCGGACGGCGTGACGCTGCCCTGGATCGGCACCTTCCACAGTTTCGGCAATCAGTTGCTGCGCCAGCACGGCAAGGCG
This sequence comes from Aquisalimonas sp., assembly GCA_007126095.1. Classification (GTDB taxonomy): domain Bacteria; phylum Pseudomonadota; class Gammaproteobacteria; order Nitrococcales; family Aquisalimonadaceae; genus Aquisalimonas. Next base: position 10,375 of record SLBZ01000097.1, on the reverse strand, counting down.
ATCGGGGTGCCGCGCAACGCCACCCTCATGGACGCCGATGATGCCGGAAGGATGCTGGATGCCCTGCTGGCCAGCCCCTTTCCGGACAAGACCCGCCGGCAGCAGCTCATGCGCGTGCAGGACGAGGCAACGGCCCTCGGGCTGGACGTGGTGGAGGATGCGCACGTCACGGAGCTGATGGCGCTGTGCGATGCACACGATCTGGGAAAGTCCGATGGCCGGCGCTTCCGCGAGGTGTTGCGGCGGTACGAGGCCGAGAAACGGCGGGCCGGGGTTCTCGACTTCTCGGACCTGATTCTCCTGCCGGCGCGGTTGCTGCGCCAGGAGCCGGAGATCCGGGATCAGCTGCGAGGCCGGCTCCGGGACGTCACCGTGGACGAAGCCCAGGACACCGACGGTGGCCAGTTCCGCCTCCTGCAGTTGCTGGCGCCGGAGAGCCGGACCGTGATCCTGGTCGGCGATGACGATCAGGCCATCTACGAGTGGCGTCATGCACGGCCGGAGAACATGCGTGATTTCATCGACGACTATCAGGCCACGGTCTACCGCCTGGAGCGCAACTACCGCTCCACGCCAGCCATCGTCACCGGTGGTGCGACCCTGGTGCGCAACAACGCCATGCGCCTGGAGAAGAACCCCTACGCGGTGCGCGGTGCGGGCGACCACCCGCTGCGACTCGTGGAATACGACGATGGTGATGCCATGGCCGACGGTGTGGCAGACCGGCTTTCGGTTGCCATCATGGGCGGGCGCAAGCCCGACGACATCGCCGTGCTGTATCGCAAGAACCGCCTGGCACGGACGCTGGAAGCGGCGCTGCTGCGGCGGAACATCCCCTACCGCATCAAGGCTGGTACCGATCTGCTCAGCTATGCGGACGTCCGCATGATGCTGGCGGCCGGCCGCCTGGCAGCGAATCGGCGTGATATCCGGGCCCTGTCCCGGGTGGCCGATCTGATCCCCGGTCTCGGTGCCCGCGGTGTGGCCAGGCTGACCGAGGGGGAGGGGGATCCCCTGGCCCGGGCGGCCCGGCTCGCGCCCAAGGCGGCTCAGGCGGTGGAGCGGTTGGCGACCGGTCTGGATCAGCTCTATCGCGGCGGCCCGGGTGGGTTGCTGGACTGGACCCAGAAGGACGGCCTGTTCCGCCACTGGCTGCGGCAACGGGCGCAGCGGTCATTGAAGTCGGGCCGCGCCGGTGGAGCCGAGGACCTGGAGCAGGCGCTGCGGCCCGCGCTGGGGCGCATGCGGGTGATTCAGCGGGCCATGGACAAGCGCCTCGGATCCCTGGATGCCGGCACAGCCCTGGAGGCCCAATGGGCCGCCGCGCTGGAGGTGGTGGCGGCTGGCACTGACGAGGCCGACAATGAAGACGGCAAGGTGACGCTCTGCACCGTCCACGGGGCCAAGGGGCTGGAGTGGCCCGAGGTCCACCTGTTCGCTTTCTCCGAGGGGCTCATGCCCATGGAGCGTGACGGAGAGGTGGAGAACCTGGCGGAAGAGCGGCGCCTTGCCTATGTGGCACTGACCCGCGCCCAGGATGCCGTGACCCTTCACCACGCCGACCGTCTGGACATGGGGACCGGCAATGGCGCGGAGGACCGGGCCGTCTCCCGCTTCCTGCTGGAGCTGGGCAGCGAGGATGCCGTGGTTCGCACGGACCGGCGCAAGGGGCGGCCGAAAGAGCCGTCATCCGCGCCGGCGCGGGACTGGCTGGCGGAGATGCGCAAGGCCATCAACTGACGCCGCGATCGCGGACGGAGCAGCGGTCATGGAACCCATCGGCATCGTTCACAGCTGTTTCGACGAGCGCTTCGGCACACCACGCCAGCCCGGCCTCGTGCCCGCCGCCACGGCGGCGCTGGAGCTTCTGCCCCCGTTCGACGCGGCGGACATGCTGCGCGGGCTGGAGGCGTTTTCCCACGTCTGGATCATCTACCGTTTCCACGCCAACCAGCACGACCGCTGGTCGCCGACCGTGCGGCCGCCGCGGCTTGGCGGCAACACCCGCACCGGCGTGCTGGCGACCCGTTCACCCTTTCGTCCCAACCCGGTTGGCCTGTCGGTGGTGGAGCTGGAAGCAGTGATTACCGGCCCGGACTGGCGGGGTCTGAAGCTGCGTAACCACGACCTGGTCAATGGCACGCCCGTGCTGGACGTCAAACCGTATCTGCCATACTCCGACTGCGTCCCCGAGGCGGTGGCCCCTGAAGCGTTCGCCACCGGGGGAGGGCGACTGGAGGTGGCGTTCGTCGCCCATCTGCTGGACACGCCACCCGCCAACGACGCCGGCTGGCGGCAACTGGTGGAACAGTCCCTTGCCAGCGACCCCAGGCCGGCCTATCGCGGGCACGGCCAGACCCGTGAGTACGGCGTCAGCATCGGCGGGTACAACGTGCGGTTCCGGGTCGGGGAGGATCGGCGGGTGCAGGTCGTGGCCATCGAACAGTGAAACCGGCCCGCACCGAGTGATGGTGCGGGCCGCCGGTCTCAGCTGCGTTCGGTGACGTAGACCACGCTGATGCCGGAGTTTTCCAGGGCGTCCGCAATCGCGGTTCGAGAGGGTTGTTCACCGCTGCGCACGACGATACGGTTACCGTCTGCGTCGACGGATTGAAGAGACAGCCCGTCGATGTCCGCCAGGGGCTGAATACGTTTCCACGCAGGCCCGAAGCCGGAAGGGAGGCCGCGAACGACGATCTCGAAGGTCCGTTCCTCCAGTTCCTCCTCGGGACTGGCGTCCGGATCGTCGACGTCGGGAAATTCGGCCAGCGCCAGGCTGGATCCGGTCATCAGGACGATCAACAGCAGAACGCGTGGTGTTTTCATGGCCATCCCCTTCTCGTTTAACGTCTGTTCATTTTCCATCATGGGGCTTGCATGAACAAATCTTGTGGACCGGGCCGCGCGGCCTCGTGGGGCGTCGCGATCACCGTTGTGGTGTTGCTGGTGTCCGGGTGCGCCCGCGATGATGCCGACCCCCGTGGCACGGGTGAACGCGAAGCCCCCGAGCCGGCGCCGGGTGCGCCGGGGGTGCTGGTGAACGTCTTCGACTGCGCCGACGGTGAGCGCGTTGTCACGCGGGGTCGGGAAGGGGAGCGACTGGTCGTGCATCGTGCAGGGGAAACCTGGGACATGTGGGCCGTGGAAAACGCTGAGGACAGCTACGCGGCCGACGCCGGGCCGGTCTGGGAGCGTGACGGTGCGCAGGCGTACTGGGCCGGGCCTGAGGGCCGCCGAGTGCGCTGCGGCGAGACGCCGGCTGCCGTGGTCTGGGAGGAGGCCCGGTTGCGGGGCATCGACTACCGCGCCGAGGCCGGAGATCAGTCCTGGGAGCTGGAACTGCACGGTGACGCCCTGAGTTTCCGTCACCGCAGCCGGGACGGTGTGCTGCGCGTCGATGATGCTGAATGGAGCGATGATCGCGTACACCTCGAAAGCGGCGAGCCGGAGACCGGCGTCGCGCTGGAGCGGCTGGACCTGCCCTGCGATCACGGTGACGGGGTCGGCACCCTGGAGCAGGTGCGCATCACGGTGGAAGGCCGCCCGTTACAGGGGTGCGGTGGATTCCTCGATGATGATCCGACGCCATAGGGAGGCGTTGCATGGAATGTCGACCGGGTTGCGGGGCGTGTTGCGTTGCGCCGTCCATTTCTTCCCCCATCCCCGGCATGCCGGATGGCAAGCCGGCAGGGGTGCCGTGCATCCATCTCACCGCTGACGCCCTGTGTGGATTGTTCGGTCAGCCGGAGCGGCCGGCCGTGTGCGAGCAGTTCAGCGCAACTCCGCCGCTGTGCGGCGAGAGCCGGGATGATGCGTTTGCCCGCCTTCGTGAACTGGAAGAAGCAACGGTGTGACAACACACACAGCCGATCTGAACCCCCTGGGGCGGGCGCTTCAGGCCGATGCCGAGAGAGCCGGCTGGCGCCGCATGGTTGTGCTCAGCGGCACCCCCGCCTGGTGCCGGGACGCGGCACGGGATCTGCTGTCGGGGGCCTTCACCGATAACGCCACCGTCCTCTGGGCCGGCCGGGCGCCACCAGCCGGGACCGTGGCGGCTGCGCCTGACGGGCTCGGCCGCCATCTGGGGACGGAGATGCACGCCCTGGTGATCGACGCCTTCGACGGCCTGGACCCGGACGGACTTGGTGCCGGCGTCGGCACGGTGCGTGCCGGCGGGCTCGTGATCCTGCTGACGCCGCCGCTGGACTGCTGGCGGGGCTTTGACGATCCGCAACTGGCGCGCCTGGCCGTGGACGGTTACGACACCTCCGCCGTGGGCCGGCGCTTCACGGAGCGCCTCGCACGCATGCTCGCGGAAGACCCCACGGTGGTGCGTGTCCGCGAAGGCGGACCGGTGGCGGAGTGGCAGGCGCTGGAGGGCGCGCCGGGGCATCCCGGGGAGATTGATGACGTGGACTGCGTCAGTGCGGATCAGGCGCGCGCCGTGGAGACAGTCCTGCGTACCGCCACCGGCCACCGGCGTCGGCCGACGGTGCTCACCGCTGACCGGGGGCGCGGCAAATCCGCGGCGCTGGGGATTGCCGCAGGGCGCTTTCTGCAAGAGCGCGGCGGCACGGTGGTCGTCACGGCGCCGCAGCGTGGCGCGGTGGATGCAGTGCTGCACCACGCCGCACGGGTGCTGCAGACGGCCCCGGAGCGCGCCGAGGTCCACGCTCCGAACGGCGGGGTGCTCCGCTTCATGATGCCGGACGAGCTGGCGCGCAGCCGGGAGTCGCCTGGCCTGGTCCTGGTGGACGAGGCCGCGGCACTGCCCCCGCACCGCCTCGGTCAGCTGCTGCGCGAGCACAGCCGCATCGTTTTTGCGACCACGGTGCACGGATACGAAGGGAGTGGCCGCGGCTTCGTGCTGCGGTTTCAGCCCGTACTCGACGCGGAGACACCGCGCTGGCGCCACGTGCCTCTGGCGGCCCCGGTGCGTTGGCGCCAGGGCTGCCCGGTGGAGACGCTGCTGTTCCGCATGCTGCTGCTGGATGCGGAGCTGCCCGGTATCGATGACGCGGCGACCGCGTCTGATCCGGTCGTCGTCCGGACGCTGGATCGGGACGCTCTGGCCACCGATGAGCCGCTGCTGCGGGACGTCTTCGGGCTGTTGGTTCACGCGCACTACCGGACCCGGCCTCTGGATTTGCGTAATCTGCTGGACGGCCCGAATCTGCAGGTCCATCTCCTGTGGCGTGGCCCCGACCTGGCCGGTGTGGCCATGGTCGCCGACGAGGGTGGGTTCGAGCCGGCTGTTGCACGTGCCATCTGGGCCGGTGATCGCCGCCCCCGCGGGCATTTGCTGCCGCAGGGGCTGGCCGCCCATGTCGGCGTGCGTCAGGGGGCGGCATGCCGCGCGGCGCGGGTGATGCGGGTTGCGGTTCATCCACGGCTGCAGCGGCAAGGGCTCGGGCTGCGGCTGATGGAGCACATTACCGAGGCCGCCCGCGGCGCCGGGCACGACGTGCTGGGCGCCAGCTTCGGCGCCACCACCGGACTACTGGCGTTCTGGTGGCGTGCGGGCTGCGAGCCACTCCGGCTCGGCGTGCGCCGGGATGCCGCGAGCGGCACGCACTCGGCGCTGGTGGTGAAAGCCCTGACCGGCCACGGTGGCGACCTGATCGCGGAGGGGCGCAGTCTGTTCGCGCGCGACCTCCCGGCGCAGCTTGCCGATCCGCTGCAGCAGGTGGAACCGGAGCTGGCGCTGGCGCTCCTGGCCGGCCTGGCCGTCCCGCAACCCGATGAGCGGGACTGGCTGGACGCCGTGGGGTTCGCCCATGGGCACCGGGCCTACGAGGTCGCCATCGGCGCGCTGCGCCCGATTGCCCTGGCGGCACTGACCGGCCGCTCCGTGAACGAATGGCTGCCTGCGCAGGAGTGCCACGTACTGATGGTACGCCTGATTCAACAGCGCCCGTGGGCGGAGGCTGCGGCCGTAACCGGCTTGTCCGGGCGTCCGGCCGTTGTCGCTGCGCTTCGCGCCGGCCTGCGGACGATCATCGCGCACCAGACGCCGGAAGCGGCCCGGCGCCTGGTGCAGGAGCACTACCCGAGTTCCAGCACCACATTGCCCACCACCTGACCCTGCTCCACAAGGGCGTGGGCTTCGGCGATCTGCTCCAATGGCCGGCGCTCGGCCACCCGGTGGCGCAGGGCATCCCGCTGCAGCAGTTCCATGACGCCGTCAATGGCGGCCCGGTGGTCGGCCTCGGGGAGGTTGTAGACGATGAAGAACTGCAGCAGCACGTTCTTCAGGATTGACGGGAAGAAGGGCAGGGTGACCTCGCCCGCGCTGGCACCGTAGGCAACGATCAGGCCGTTCGGGCGCAGCGCGGCCACGTCCACCGCCGCGTTGGCGGCAAACTCCAGCTCGACGATCCGGTCGGCGCCCTGGTCCCCGGTCAGGGCCATGACCCGCTGCGCCACGTCCTCCTCGCGGTAGTTGATCACCTCGTCGGCGCCCGCTTCGCGGGCGACCGCTGCCTTCTCCGCGGAACTCACCGTGGTCATGATTCTGGCGGCACCTGCCTGCCGTGCCATCTGGATGGCATACCAGGATACGGCGCCGGCGCCGCCGGCGATCAGCACGGACTGACCCCGCACGCCGCCATGGCAGTTGACCGCGTGAAATGCCGTAAGCGCCGGGATGCCGAGGCAGGCTCCGGCAGCCATGTCCACGTTCTCGGGGAGCGTGACCACCTGACGCTCCGGCAGCACCACATAGTCCGCCGCAGTCCCGTCGGGCCGGCCCCACGCCGCATTCCAAACCCACACGCGTTGGCCTGCCGTGTGCGCGGTGACATCGCTGCCTACGGCGTCGACAACGCCGGCCCCGTCGCTGTGCGGGATGATGCGCGGGAATGGCAGGTCCCGGCTGCGCGCCCCGGCCCGGGTCTTCACGTCGGACGGGTTGACCCCGCTGGTGTGCAGGCGGACACGGACTTCGCCGGGTCCGGGTTCGGGCGTCGGGATGTCGGAGACGGTCAGGACATCGGCGGCGGGGCCGACACGTTCGTAGTGGGCAGCTCGCATGGAACGGCTCTCCTGGCTGTTGTCGTTATGTGTCAGGTTCCAGGTCCGTGGCGATGATGGCGGTTGCGACCTCGTCCATGGTCGCGCCGATGATATCCGGCTGGTCGAACAGCGGATCCCATACCTGCCCGGGGCGGGCCAGGAATGCACCGGCCCAGCCGGCGTTCATGGCACCGGCAATGTCCCAGGCGTGGGCGGCCACGAGCCGCATATCCTGCGCCGTGGCAAGCATGCTGCGTGCTGCCGTGTTATAGACTTCGGGGGCGGGTTTGAGCGTCTGCGCCATGTCGACGCTCATGATCTCCTCGAAGAAGTCGCTCAGCCCGGCGTAGTCGATCTGCGCCCGGGCAGCCTGGGGGGTGGAGTTCGTCAGGGCGACCATGCGCAGCCCGGCGTCGCGCATGCGCTGGAGCGCCGGCGCCACGTCGGCGTACGGGGGCAGCGAGCGCATGCCGCCGGCAATGGCGTCACGGTCCTTCTGTGACAGGGACACACCGTAGCGCTCGGCGGTCTGGCTCATGGCGCCTGCCGCTATTGCCGAGAAGTCGTGGTAACGGCCCAGTATGGTGGTGGTCATGGCGCTCTGAAGGACCTGGCTGAACCACGTCTCCCGCGCCCGGGCAGTGCCGAAGATCCGCTCGAAGACGGGGTCGAGGCTGCCCAGATCCAGCAAGGTTTCGTTCACGTCGAAGGCAATGATGCGGCTCATGCTTCTCCCCCTGGTTTCTGTCGGCCGGGACGCGGCCTGCACTGGATGGTAACAGCATGGTGATCTGGCGTGGCAGAACGCAGAGGCGATAACGGCAGGAGGAGGGGGGGACGGCGGGGACCAGGCAGACGATTGCCTGGTTCCCGCCGCAGTATGATCAACAGGATGCTGGTTGCGTGGAGTGCTGTTGTTCACCGAAAAACCAGGGCCGCAACCGCACGCCGGCCATGTTCCCCAGGAAGCCGAAGATCAGCCACACCCAGCCGTGCAGGCTGCCCGATGCGATGCCACTGAAGTAGGCGCCGATGTTGCAGCCAAATGCCAGTCGCGCCCCGTAGCCAAGCAGAATGCCGCCGATGATTGCGGCCATGAGTGGGCGGAAGGGAATCTTCAGACTGGGCGCGAACCGGCCGGCAAGGGCCGCGGCGAGCAACGCGCCGATCACGATGCCGAAGTTCATCACGGAGGTCACGTCCGCGAATACACTGGCCTGCAGCGCCTCGGCGTTTCCGGGTATCTGCCAGTAGGCCCACTGGGAGACGTCGATGCCGACCATCTCGAAGCCCTTGGCGCCCCAGAGCGCGAATGCGGCGGTGATGCCCCAGGGCCGTCCCGCCAGCAGCAGGGTGATGAAGTTGAGCACCGCCAGTGCCACCGCGCCCCAGATGAGAGGCCAGGGGCCGCGCAGAAACCGACCCCAGCCCGCGTTGCCCGAGGTGGCGGGCTGCTCCAGGCTGCCGTGCCGCCGCTGCTCCAGGACCCGGGTGCCGAAGTAGATGCTTGCAAACAGGGCAAGGCTCAGCGCCAGGCCGCCGCCCACGCCGAGACTGTCCACCAGGGAGACGGCCTCGAAAGCCGGCTGATCCCACCACCAATCCACGTGGTGGGTGGCGATGACAGAGCCGAGGATAAACCCGATCAGCGTGACCACCATGCGCATATTGCCGCCGCCGGCGGTGAACAGCGTGCCAGAGGCACAACCGCCGCCGAGCTGCATGCCCACCCCGAACATGAATGACCCGACAACGACCGCGACGCCGATGGGGAACACGAAACCGCTGACATCGGTGCCGAAAGCCGTGCCGGCACCCAGGGCCGGGAAGAACAACGCCACCGCCAGTGCGAGCATGATCATCTGTGCGCGCAGACCGGCTCCGCGGCGTTCGGTAATGAAGACCCGCCAGGCCGACGTAAAACCGAAGGCCGCGTGATAAAGCACCACGCCGAATGCGCCGCCAACGGCGAACAGCGCTGCCTGGGTCAGACTGATGACCTGACCGGTGTAGAGAAGCCCGAGTGCCAGCAGAGCCAGCGCAATCCAGCCGGCCGGGCTCATACCGCCTGGCTGGCCCACCGCCACGGTTGGCGTCGACGCCATAGAAGACCTCCAGAGTTCAGGGGTTAATCAAAGGGTTCGGATCTTGAGTGAGCGAAGAGTACACGGACTTTCTGGGCCGAGTGAAAGGCCTGCTGACTCTATGCATAGAACCGTCCGCTACATGATCAACCGCTGTTTCCGGCGCGACTCAGTTGCCATGACATCGCCGAGGAGGCGGAGAGAGTGCAGGCGTGCCTCGGGGTCGTGGACGTCGTTGGTAATCATCAGCTCGTCCGCGGCGGTGGTGTCCAGGAAGTGATCGATGGTCTCGCGCACCGTGGCCGGCGCACCGAAGGCGGACGCGCTCAGGGTATTCTCCACCATGGCCTGCTCCTGCCGCGACCAGAGGCCGTCCATGCTGTCCACCGGCGGATCCAGACGTCCGCGCTGGTTGCGGATCATGCGCAGAAAGCGTTGCCTGACCGATGTCGCCAGGCGCTCTGCCTCTGCATCGGTGTCGGCGGTGATCACGTTCATGGCCACCATGGCGTGCGGCTTGTCCAGCACGGCGGAGGGCTGGAACACCTCGCGGTAGAGGCTCAGTGCCTCCATCAGGTAGCGCGGGGCGAAGTGACTGGCAAAGGCGAACGGCAGACCGAGCTGCCCGGCAAGCTGGGCACTGTAGCCGCTGGAGCCCAGCAGCCAGATGGGGACGTCCAGCCCCTGGCCCGGTATTGCTCGAACCTTCTGCTCGTCTCGGGCCGGCGCCAGGTATCCGCGCAGTTCCGCCACCTGTTCGGCGAAGTCCGGCTCCTGCAGGGCATTGGCCCCACGCAGGGCGCGAGCCGTGGCACCGTCGGTGCCCGGTGCGCGTCCGAGACCGAGGTCGATGCGCCCCGGGTAGAGCGTCTCCAGCGTGCCGAACTGTTCGGCGATCACCAGCGGTGCGTGGTTGGGCAGCATGACCCCGCCGGACCCTACCTGGATACGTTGCGTCTGCGCGGCCACGTGCCCGATGAGCACGGCCGTGGCTGCACTGGCAATGCCGTCGAGATTGTGGTGTTCCGCCAGCCAGAAGCGCTGAAAGCCGAGGCGATCGGCTTCCTGGGCGTGGGCGACCGTGCGTTCAAAGGCGTCCCCGGGCGAACCGCCCTGGACGATGGACGCAAGATCGAGCACGGAAACGGGAATGGTCGCAGCGCTGCTCATGACTCCGCCTTTCGTTGGGTTGGATTGGTGCCGGGCAGGCCGCGCGAGGCGGCGGTGGCCACCAGCAGCATCAGCGCCACTGCGCTGACCATGACTGCCCAGCCGCT
>SLBZ01000104.1 GCA_007126095.1 Aquisalimonas sp. | reverse complement strand
GAAAGCGATGCCGGGGGCCTGAATCTACTGCACAGGGTCAATTGCCCTTCGGGTGGACTCCTGCTCGCCCGGCATCAGGGTGTGGTCTCCCTGACCACAAGGATAAAGGTACAAGGGTGGATGTTTACATCCACCACGTCTCGCTAGTCGCCGCCGTTGCCCGCTTTGTGGGTCATCATGCCGCGGGCGGGGTTGTAGCCGAGGATGGCGAGGCCGGTGAATGCCGCGGCGGCGGCGCCGGTGATCAGAGCGGCCTCGGTGTTGAAGTGCCCGTAGAGGGCGAAGCGGATCAGCTCCACGGCATAAGTGAACGGGTTGAGCACGGCGAGCTGATGGACGATGACGCTGGACTCCTGCAGGCGCCACAGCGGGTAGAGCGCCGAGGAGATGAAGAACATCGGGAAGATGACAAAGTTCATGATGCCGGCAAAGTTCTCGAGCTGCCGCACGAACGATGACAGCAGCAGCCCGAGGGCACCCACCATGAAACCGGTGACGATCAGCGCCGGCAGCACGTAGAGATAGCCGCCCAGCGGCGCCTGCACGCCGTATGCGTAGGCGATGGCCAGGAACACGTAGACCTGCACGATGGAGACGAGCGTCCCGGCGAGCAGCTTGCACAGCAGCAGGTACCAGCGCGGAAAGGGGCTCACAAGCAGCACGCGCATGCTGCCCATCTCACGGTCGTAGACCATGGACAGGGAGCTCTGCATGCCGTTGAACAGCTGGATCATGCCCACCAGGCCGGGAACGATGTACTCCTCGTAGAGGATGTACGTCTGGTAGGGCTCGGTCATGGCCACGCCGAGCGCCATGCGAAACCCGGCGGCGAACACCAGCAGCCACACCAGCGGCCGCACCAGGGCGGCGATGAAGCGGCTGCGCTGGTGCACGAACCGCATCAGTTCGCGGGTGAGGATGCCGCGCATGCAGTGGGCGTACGCAGCGACGCCGCTCATGCCCGCTCCGCCTCCGTGAGCACGTCGAATGCGTCGGCGATGGTGGCGGTGCCGGTGGCGGCCTGGATGTCAGCAACCCCGCCATCGGCGCGCACGCACCCCTGATCCAGCACGATCACCTGATCGGTGACGTGCACCTCGTCGATGAGATGGGTGGCCCACAGCACCGCCACGCCATCGTCGGCGCTCAACCGGTGGACATGCTCGACGATACCCCGGCGGGAGGCCACATCCAGGCCGACGGTGGGCTCATCAAGCAGCAGCAGGTTCGGCCGGTGCAGCAGGCCGCGGGCAATCTCCACCCGCCGCCGCTGCCCGCCGGAGAGCTCCCGCACCCGGCGTCGCAGGTGGTCACCAAGGCCCAGCCGTTGCACCTGCTCATCCGCCTGGCGCCGTGCGGTGCGCGTGCTCATGCCGTGCAGCGCCGCGTGGTAGGCCAGGTTCTGGCGCACGGTGAGGTCCAGGTCCAGGGTGGGCTGCTGGAAGACCACGCCCATCTGCCCGAGCGCAGCGGTGGAGAGGTCGCGCACGTCGCAGCCGCCGACCCGGATGGTGCCCACGCGCCGGTCGTAGAGCCGGGTGATGAGCGAGAACAGAGTCGTCTTGCCGGCACCGTTGGGGCCGAGCAATACGGCGAAGGCGCCCTGCGCCACGGAGAAGCCAACGTGCTGCAGAATCGGCTTGCCGCTGTAGCTGAAATCCAGATCAGCCACCTCCAGCGCCGGATCCACGCCCGCCGGAGCCACCGCCACACTCATGGGCTGACCACCACACCCCACGGGAACCGGCCCACCGGAATCGAGCGCAGCGGCCGCAGCGCGTCCACGTCGATCACGGTCACATCACCGCTGACGCCGTTGGTGGTGAACAACCGCGTCTCGTCGCTGTTGAGCGCGAGGTGCCACACGCGCTGCCCCACCAGGATGTACTCCAGCACTTCATAGCTCTTCTGATCCACCACGGCCACGCGGTTGGACGGCCCCAGCGCCACGAAGGCATAGCGGCCGTCCGACGTCAGCTCCACGCCCACGGCCTGCACGGTCTCCCGCGGCACGCCGGGGATGTCGAAGCGGATGGTGTGCTTGACCGCCACGTCATCCATGTCGATCACCGAAACCGTCGCGCCGATCTCGGCCGAGACCCAGACCTCGGCGCCGTCGTGGGTGAACACTGCATGCCGCGGACGGGCATCCACCAGCACATGGTGCACGGCGTCCAGCGACTCGGCGTCGATGAAGTGCGCCATGTTGGAAGTCTCGGTGGTGTTCACGATCCATCTGCCGTCGGGGCTGATGGCCAGCCCTTCGGGTTCCACCCCCACCGGCACCGTTGCCACGCGGCTGCGGCGCTCGTAGTCGATGACGGTGACGATGTTGTCGTCCTCGTTGGAGACGTAGATATACGGCCGGTTGGGATCGACACGGATTACCTCCGGGTCGGGCCCGGAGGCCTGGCGGCCGATCACCTCCAGCGTCTCCAGGTCGATGATGTCGATGGCCTCGTCGTCCCCCACCGCCACGAACAGCCACTCACCGTTGTTGCTGAACGCCATGCTGCGCGGGCGGCGGCCGACACGAATGGTGTCGGTCACTTCCATGCGCTCCGCGTCGATCACGGAGATGGTGTTGTCCTTCTCGTTGGAGACGAACACGCGCTCGCCCAGCGCCGCGGGCGGCACCAGCAGCAGTGCCACGAGGAAGAAACACAGGGCTCCAGGTCTGGTGATCATG
>SLBZ01000109.1 GCA_007126095.1 Aquisalimonas sp. | reverse complement strand
GGGACTGAATTGCATTCCTTTCGGCTGTGATCTGGCACACCAGACCCAGTACATCTACGGATCGGACCTCTTCGCCGATACGGTGAATATCGATGCCTTCGGGTTCTGGTCGGTTGCAGGGCAAGGCAACCTCGTCAGCGGGTCTTTCGACATCCGCTTCTCGGTCACAGACGCAGATCCCGCTGATACAAATCTGCCGTTGGAGGACAATTTTGGAGAAGTCGAGCACCACTTCACGCACCTGACACTGGATGGCGGCTCCGATCACCCGTTCAGCATCAGTGGGGAGAGCTTCCAGTACGACCCTGGTGACGGCAACCTGCTGATCGACATCCGGGCAGATGGCGACATCATCCACGAAGGCAGCTGGGCCAACTTCGCCGCAACGGCCCACGACGAGAGCACCGAGGGCATGTGGCGAGGCCGTACCAGGAGCGAGGATGACCCAGGGGTGCCGAGTGCGAACTGGGGCATGACAACGAGTTTCTGGGACCTGGCCCAGGACGATCCTGTCGCTATCCCCAACCCGAACAGCCTGGCACTGCTGATGGTGGGCCTGCTCAGCCTTTACGCAATGAACCTGAGGCCACGGGCATCCGGACGCAAGGGAAACTCTGAGTAATCCCCAAGGCACCGGCGGATTCTTCGTAAGGGTCACCGCCTGGCTCCAGGAGCGTGGCTTGGTCCAGAATCGTGATTGCCCGGCGGCACACATCAGCGGGCGCCGCCGGGCACAACGAGGCGGCTTTATGCCTCGGCTTTGCGCGAAGCGTTCCAACTACGATACGACGCGACAGAAGATACGCACCCCCCGTCCTCAAAGGGAGGAGCCCAGCCACTGCTCAGCCAGGTCTTCGGCAGTCATGGGGCGTGCAAAGAAATAGCCCTGAACCGCGTCAATACCGATCCTTCGAACCCACTCGTGCTCCTGCTGCGTCTCTATGCCTTCGGCAACCACCTTGCTGCCCAACGCCTGTCCAAGCGATTGAATCGACTGGAGAACAGCCCTGTTGTCCTGATGTTCGGGGAGGCCCTGAATGAACTCGCGGGCAACCTTGATCCAGTCTGCGGGCAGACGCCGGAGGTAAGCGAGGGAGCAGTAACCGGTACCGAAGTCGTCGATCGCAAGACTTACGCCTAAGCCACGCAACCGTATCAACGCCGCCTCACGATCTTTGTCGTCACCAACGAAGACGGATTCCGTTAGCTCGAATACCAGGTGTCCGGACGTGAGTTCGTATTCGGCGAGCAGGTCTCGCACGCTATGCACAAAGGCCGGGTCGTCCAGTTGCACGGCCGATATGTTCACGGTCACGGGCGGCGGATTCAGCCCGGCGGCCCGCCATCCATGGATTTCCCGACACACGGTTTCCAGCATCCACACGCCTATCTGGTTGATGCTGCCTCCCTCCTCGGCGGCCGGAATGAACTCCCGGGGCGAGACCTCTCCGAGGTGGGGGTGGCTCCACCGCAGAAGTGCTTCCGCCGCAACCAGCTGTTGCCCGTGAACATCGAACAGTGGTTGAAGCAATACGCGCAACTCGCCCCGGGTACCTGCCCCCGGGAGCGACTCGAGCAGTCGGAACTTGCGGTACGCGCGCTCGGACATGACCGGCGTATAATATGCGGTCTGACCACCACCTTTCGTCTTCGCCTGGTACATCGCAGTGTCAGCCGCCTGAATAAGATCATCAGCCGTCTGGCCGGCATGCGGACAGGTCGCGATGCCCATGCTGATGGATGCATCGAACTGATAGCCGGACACAACGCTGGGCGTTGCCAGCGCGTCATGGAGCTGATCCGCAAGCGCCAGCAAGCGGGCCTCATCGGAGACGTTCGGAATCAGGATCGCGAACTCGTCCCCGCCGTAACGGGCGACCACATTCCTGTCATCCAGGACAGCGCGAATCCTCGCACCGATTCTCTCCAGAATCTCATCACCAACACGGTGCCCAAGGGCGTCATTGATGGCCTTGAAGTTGTCCAGATCCAGGAAAAGTACGGCGAGGGGTCGCGGCGCATCGCCCGCATGTGCAGTCTTGAGCATTTCTTCGAGGCTCTCGTGGAACCACACCCGATTATTCAGCCCAGTTAACTGATCCCTGTATGCAAGGTCCTGAAGCCGGCGCTCCATGCCGACCCGATCGGTGATATCCCGGCCGGTTGCCACGAAGCACTCGACCGCACCGTCCCGCGATATCACGGGGGCAATGGTTTCTTCCGTGTAGATGGGCGATCCATCCTTGCGGCGGTTCTTGAAAACACCCGTCTGTGCGACACCAGTATCCGCGCTTTGACGCAGCACACTATCGAAGGCGCCTGCATGCTCGGCGGATGACAAGAGCTCACCAGGGCGCTCCCCTATCGCCTCCTCAGAGTCATAGCCCGTAATTCGCTTGAACGCCTCATTGACGTAAACAATCTGACCGCTGGTGCTCACAATCCACACCATGTCGGCAGTCTGCTCCAGAGCGCGAGCCTGCTGGCGCAGAGTCGCCTCCATTCTCTTGCGGCCACTCAGGTCACGAGCGATCGTCGAGAACCGCTGCACCGTTCCACCATTCCCATGATGGGCAATCACCACTTGATCCACCGGGATCTCTTCACCCAAGTGATTGCGCAAGGCCATTTCACCACGCCACATCCCGAATTCAGCTGCCTGAGGGAACGCCTGCTGAAAGAGCCGCGTTGCGGACCATTCGGGGTGCGACGCGCCGATATCAACCTCTGCCGCGTCCAGGTCCTCGGGAATGCCCAGAATGTTCCTCCCGGCAGCGTTCAGGTAGGTAACCCTTGCGTCTTGATCGGCCATGGCAACCAGATCAGGCGTACTCTCCAGAATCTCCAGTAGCCGTGCGATAGCCTGCTGTTGTTCGTGCTGACTGGCTATGTCTTCGATTACCGCCGCAAACAGTGGCTCCGGCTCCGTGGGCAGCCGCACGATGGCAGCCTGGACGATGATCTCCCGGCCCGTTCGGTGCCGGGCGCGTATTGCGGTACGTTCCCGCATCCAGCGAGCGCGCTGCCCGCTGGATACAAAGGCGTCAAGGTGCACCTTGTGCTGCTGGACCATGTCGTCGGGAATGAGCCAGTCCAGCGGAGCCCCCTTAAGCTCAGAGCTCTCGTAACCGAAAAGCCTTTCCGCGGCGCGGTTGAACAAACGAATGTGCTGAGTCGTGTCGATTGCCACGACCGCATGCGGAGTGGTCCTCCAAAGCAGCCGGGCAAGCTCGTTTTCGGTATCTTCCTCTGCGCTTGACATGACATCTCCGTCGAGTCCGAACGCCAACGCAGCAAGGCGGTTAAGGGTTCAGGACCATGATGAGAACCGGCGAACCAGGCCGGATGCGTCCCGTATCTCCGCGGCGAGCCGGTCCATGCTCTCGCGTGCCGCGGTGCACGATTCACAGAGTTCACCGGCAAGAACGTCAATGTTGCTCATGTTGCGATTGACTTCCTCGGCTGTGCTGCTCTGTTCCTCGGTGGCAGTCTTTATCTGCTTCGTGGCGTCCTGGAGCATAGCGACTTTCGCGTCGATACTTCCGAGTACGTCGTGCGCCCGTTCAGCGTCGTATTCGGTTTGCTGTGCCCTTTCAGTGCTGTGCTGCATAGACTCAACTGCTTCCCCTGCCGCCTGCTGCAGCGACTCGATAATCCCTTGCACTTCCTTGGTCGACGCTGCCGTACTATTGGCAAGGTCACGGACTTCATCGGCCACAACCGCGAACCCCCGCCCCGCATCGCCTGCCCGTGCCGCCTCGATCGCGGCGTTCAGCGCGAGCAGGTTGGTCTTCTCGGTTATCTGCTGGATGAGGGCCAGGGCGCCGCTGATGCGCTCCGTTTCACTGGCAAGCCGACTGACAACACTCGATGACGCCTCAATGTGGAGTTTGAGTTCGTGAAGAGATTCCTTGGTGTTATCCATGGCCTCCCGGCCCTGTGAGGCGGCATCGCGAGCATCACCGACAGT
The DNA here is from genome assembly GCA_007126095.1 of Aquisalimonas sp. Taxonomy (GTDB): domain Bacteria; phylum Pseudomonadota; class Gammaproteobacteria; order Nitrococcales; family Aquisalimonadaceae; genus Aquisalimonas. The sequence goes on along the minus strand of SLBZ01000109.1, from coordinate 6,434 downwards.
GCCCAGACCCTGTGACGAGCCACAGGCGACTTCGTGGACGGATTGAGCCATCTCCTCCATGGCGCCCGCGACCTGCTGCGTTTCGCTGGTTTGGTATTCTGCCTTCTGGCTTCCTTCATCAATGGCTCGCAACGCACTAGCCGCGGTGCTTTGTACCTTCAGCGTCGTGTCCAGAATGCGCTTGGTGATCGCCTGCACCTCAGTACGTCGACGCGTCAGGGCGACGTGAACTCGTGCATTCTCATCGTGACGACCGCAGTAAACGGCCTCAGCCAACGGGTCATCGACGACTTGCCGAGCCGCTCTCTCCAGATTTCGAAGCGGATTGAAAGCCCACCAGAGGCCTGCAAGGAATATCGTCGTACTCGCTGCCGCCACGAACACGACTGAACCTGCCGGTTGTGAATAGGCAGCAAGCGTAACCATGGGCGCACATCCGGCTAAGCATGTGGCAGCAACACGGCCCATGACCCCGGGACACCGCGCACGGCGCGTGACGTTGCTTACTCGGCCGCTCTCGGGTTCCGCACGTTTCAACTTCTCATAAAGCGCTGCTGCCCGCTCAACATCCTCCTCATCGGGCTTCTGGCGGATCGACTGGCACTCCTGGAGATTGCCATCGGCATCAAAGATGGGTGTCACATACGCATGAACCCAATAATGATCACCACTCTTGCAGCGATTCTTTACAATGCCCATCCAGGATTGACCTTTTTGCAGGGTCATCCAGAGTTCGAGAAACGCCTGCCTTGGCATATCCGGATGTCTAATTATATTATGCGGCTGACCTATTAATTCTTCCCTTTCGAATCCACTTATTTTGACAAACTCATCATTTACATGAGTGATTCTGCCATTGGAATCGGTTGTAGAGAGGATATTAGCATCCCTTTCTACATCGACTCGTTCTTGTGTGACTGGCTCATTATTGCGCATACAACCGCCCTCTTCTTTGAAAAGAAAGGAGTTGGGCATATCTGTCGCACGAGGCCTTCTGAGGCGGAAGACGCTTTTTTTCTAAAACCTCTTATAAAGGATTACATGCGTTTCTGGAACAAGTATTTTTCGCACCCATTACCATGGCTTGCATTATCGAAACGGAAGAACCCTTACTTGGAGGCTCCAGGATCAGACATGCGGCGCAGATGCCAGGGCGACATGGTCCTGACTCACTGAGGCCATCCAGGGAGGGCCCCACGTCGGTGACCCTGCTCCCCTTGAGGGCGGAGCGCACCACTGGCAAGCACAGCTCATCCTGGTTCGGCCACAGGCACTCTGTGACTATGTCACTGACGCCCCCCACTGCACCTGGCGCAGGATGTCGCGGTATAGTGCGCCGGGCCGAGCGGTCCGGCGCTTTGCGTGGTGATACTGGGAGTTGCCAAGCGTCATGACCGATCCATCGCAAGCGCGCTGCGCCACGCTGCCTCTTCCGCTGTTTGCCGCGGTCATGGGGTTGAGCGGTCTCGGGCTGGTCTGGCAGGCCGCCGGGGAACACTGGGGGTTGCCTGCGCCGATCGCCGGGGCTGTTGGTCTGGTGTCGGCGACGGTGTTCGTCCTGTTACTGGCAGGTTACGCCTGCAAGGCGGTCATCGCACCACGTGCCGTGCTGGAAGAGATCCGCCACCCTGTTCGCATCAACTTTCTGCCGGCGATCTCCATCTCGCTGATCCTTCTCGGTCTGCAGGCCCAGAGCACGACGCCCTCCGTCAGCCTCTGGTTGTGGGGGAGCGGGGCGGCACTGCACCTCATCCTGACGGTAGGCATCGTGACCCGCTGGCTCGGCGGCGAGCAGCCCGCGGCCGCCCTGAACCCGGCCTGGTTCATACCGGCCGTGGGTAATGTCCTGGTACCCCTGGCGGCGGCACCCGCGGGCTATGCCCAGCTGGGCTGGTTCTTCTTCGCCGCCGGCATACTGTTCTGGGTGGTCCTCGGTGTCATGGTATTCCATCGGCTGATCACCGGCCCGGCACTGGAGCCGCCCATGCGCCCGACGCTGGCCGTGCTTCTGGCACCCCCCAGTGTGGCCTTTCTGGCCTGGCACGCACTTACCGGTGACGTGGGGACAGCCGGTACGCTGCTGTTCTACGTGGCCGTAATGACGGCACTGCTGGTTGTTGCGCAGCTTCCGGCATTTGCACGCTTGCCCTTCTTCCCCTCCTGGTGGGCGTATACGTTCCCGGCGGCGGCATTCACGGTGGCGGTTTTTCATTATAGTGACGCCACCGGGGCCAACGTGGACATGCTCCTGGGGCTGTTGACCGGGGCCGTGACCATTCTGCTTCTGGGCGTGAGCGCGCTGACACTCCGCGCCCTGTACCGGGGCAACCTGAACCACTGAGACGCCTGCAACCGGAGGCCTGTACCGTGAAACGCAATGTGGAACTGGCCATCATCGGTGGCGGCACTGCCGGGCTCAGCGCCCTGAAAGAGGCTGGCCGCAGCACGCGGGACACGGTCCTGATCGACCCTGGCCCTCTGGGAACCACCTGTGCGCGGGTCGGCTGCATGCCGTCCAAGGCACTCCTGCACGCGGCGCGCGACGTGGCCGCCGCCCGGGAGGCCATTGACCGCGAGCACCTGGTCGACACCGCCATCGAGGTAGACGTACCGGCGGTGATGGCCCACGTCCAGACCCTCCGGGACCGATTCGCCGCAGTTCCCGCTGCCAGCGTACGCAAACTGGGCGAACGCTACATTGCCGGACAGCCACGTTTTCTGGATGCGCAGACGCTGGACGTCAACGGCGAGCACATTCAGGCGCGGCATATCATTGTGGCCACCGGCACCCGGCCGCTGATCCCGACGGCTTGGGCGCCCGTTTCGGACCGAATCCTCACCTCGGACACCCTCTTCGACCAAGCGGACCTGCCCGGACGCATCGCCGTGATCGGGCTCGGGCCCATCGGCCTGGAACTCGGGCAGGCCCTCGGCATGCTTGGTCTGGACGTGCATGCCTTCGGCCACGGCGCGCGTCTGGGCGGACTCCAGCGGAGGACAAGCAACACCGTGGCCAAGGCAGCGCTGAATCGGCACATGGCAATCCATACCGGCACCGACGTCGTTCTGCAGCGCACCGATGAGGGCGTCTGCGTGCATTGGGGCGAGGGACAGACGCTGACGGTAGACCGTGTCCTCGCCGCCGTGGGACGGCAGCCGAACGTGGAAGGGCTGGGACTCGAAGCCCTGGACGTTCCGCTCGACCGGCGAGGACTGCCGGAGATTGACCCCAGGACGCTGCGGGTGGCCGATCTGCCGGTATTCTTCGCCGGGGATGTCCATGGTCTGCGTCCGCTCATGCACGAAGCCGCTGACGAGGGCGTTATCGCCGCACGGCAGGCCCTGCAGGGAACCCAACCGCAGGAACGGCGCACGCCGCTGGCCATTGTGTTCACGGAACCGGGTTTTGCGCGCGTGGGTGTTCCGGTAGCAGACCTACCGTCGGACGCGGTCTCGGCATCGTTCAACATGGCGGAGCAGGGGCGGGCAATACTGATGAATCGGCCCGAGGGTGTGCTGCATGTAGATGCAGACGCCAGCGGTCGCCTGTTGGGTGCCGAGTTGGTGGCGCCGGAGGCGGAGCACCTGGGACACGCACTCGCATGGCTGATTCAGCAGCGTGTCACCGTGGACGAGGCGCTGCAGCTCCCCTTCTACCATCCGGTTCTGGAGGAAGGTCTGCGCTCGGTGCTGCAGGCACTGCGGCGCCAATAGCCGTTATACTCCCCCGTCTATCCACGGTGACCGGGGAGTTCCATGGCCCACGACGTGATCCGCATCAAGGGCGCCCGCCAGAACAACCTCCGCAATCTGGACATCGACCTGCCACTGGGCGAGCTGGTGGTAGTCACCGGCGTGTCCGGCTCGGGTAAGTCGTCCCTGGCCTTCGACACGGTGTACTCCGAAGGGCAGCGCCGCTACGTGGAGACCTTCTCCCCCTACGCGCGGCAGTTTCTGGACCGCATGGACAAGCCGGCGGTGGACGCCATTGAGGGCATTCCGCCGTCCATCGCCATCGATCAGAACAACCCGGTGCGCACATCCCGCTCCACCGTGGGCACCATGACCGAGCTCAACGACCACCTGAAGCTGCTGTTTGCGCGCACGGCGCAGCTCTACTGCGGCGGCTGCGGCCAGCGGGTGCAGAAGGACGACCCGGAGAGCATCGCCGCCCGGCTGCTCGCCCGCGCCGAGGGGCAGCGCGCCATGGTGGTGGCCACAGTGGCCGTGCCCAAGGGGCTGACCGCCAAGGAGCTCAAGGGGCTGCTGGAAAGCCAGGGGTACACCCGTTTTCACAAGACGCTGAAGAACCGCGTCGAGGTGGTGGTGGACCGGGTGCGCCTGGCCGGCGATCGGCGCGACCGTCTGGTGGAGGCGCTGGAGGCCGGCCTGCACCTGGGGCGCGGCAACGTGGCCGTACATCCGCTGGACGACGACCGTAAGCCGCTGGATCCCTGGCGCTTCTCCGCGGACTTCCACTGCGCCGACTGCGACATCCACTACCAGGCGCCTTCGTCCAGCCTGTTCTCGTTCAACTCGCCGGTAGGTGCCTGCGAGACCTGCCGCGGTTTCGGGCGGGTCATGGGCATCGACTACTCCCTGGTGATCCCGGACGAGAACAAGACGCTGGCCGATGGCTGCATCCGCCCGTTCCAGTCCGGCCGCTCGGCGGAATCCCAGACGGATCTCATGCGCTACGCACGCCGCGCCGGCATCGCCACGGACATCCCGTGGAAGGATCTGCCCCAGGACCACCGCGACTGGGTCATCGAGGGGGAAGGCGGCTGGAACCAGCGCTGCTGGTACGGCGTGCGCCGCTACTTCGACTGGGTGGAGCGCAAGAGCTACAAAATGCACATGCGCGTGCTGCTGTCCCGCTACCGCAGCTACGACCGTTGCCCCGACTGCGACGGCGCGCGCCTCAAGCCCGAGCCCCTGCTGTGGCGCGTGGGCGGCCACGACGAGGTGGACCGGGTGGTGGCGCGCGACCACCGCTACCGGCCGCACGGCGCGCAGCTTGATCAGGAGCGCTTCCTGGGGCTACCCGGGCTCAACCTGCAGGACATGATGAACCTGCCTCTGGGACGCCTGCGCGACTACTTCGAGCATGTGGAGCTGCCCGCCCCGCTGGACGAGGCCGCCGAGCTGCTGCTGGACGGCATCCGCGCACGGCTGCGCTACCTCACCCAGGTAGGCCTGGGCTATCTCACCCTGGACCGCCAGTCGCGCACCCTCTCCGGCGGCGAGGTGCAGCGCATCAACCTCACCACGGCGCTGGGCACATCGCTGGTGAACACGCTGTTCGTGCTGGACGAGCCCAGCATCGGCCTGCACCCGCGCGACATGGGCCGCATCATCGAGGTGATGCACCGCCTGCGCGACGCCGGCAACTCGCTGCTGGTGGTGGAGCACGACCCGGACGTCATGCACGCCGCCAACCGCATCCTGGATATCGGCCCCGGCCCCGGCGAGCGGGGCGGCGAGATCGTCTGTTTCGATACCCCGGACAAGGTGGCCGGCACCGAGGGCTCGCTCACCGGCGACTACCTGGCCGGTCGGCGCAGCGTTGCCGCGGCGCGGCCGGACGTCCGCCGGGAACCGGCCGACCACTGGCTGCGCCTGCGCGGCGCCACCGAGCACAACCTGCAGGGCCTGGACGCGGACATCCCGCTGGAGCGACTGGTGTGCGTCACCGGCGTCTCCGGCTCCGGCAAATCCACCCTGGTCACGGACGTGCTCTACAACACCCTGGCCCGGCGCAAAGGCCACGGCACCAACCCGGCCGGTCACGTGGACGCCCTGGAGGGCGACGAGCACCTGGATGACGTGGTGCTGGTGGACCAGTCCCCCATCGGCAAGACCACCCGCTCCAACCCGGCCAGCTACGTGGGCGCCTTCGAGGCCATCCGCAAGGCCTACGCCGCCGAGCCGCTGGCCAGGGAGCGCGGTTACAAGCCCGGCACCTTCAGCTTCAACGGTGGCGCCGGCCGCTGCCCCACCTGCGGCGGCAACGGCTTCGAGCATGTGGAGATGCAGTTCCTCTCCGACGTCTACATCCGCTGCCCGGACTGCGATGGCCGCCGTTACCGCGACGACGTGCTGGAGGTGAAGCTGCCCCCGGCCCCGGGCGTGGACGACGCGCCCCGCTCCATCGCCGGTGCCTTGGAGCTTACGGTCACCGAGGCGGTGCGGTTCTTCGGCGACAACCGCGAGATCCGCAACCGGCTGGAGCCGCTGGAAGCGGTGGGCCTGGGCTACCTCAAGCTCGGCCAGCCGGTACCCACCCTCTCCGGCGGTGAGGCACAGCGCGTGAAACTGGCCGGCCACCTGGGCGAGGCGGCGCGCCGGCGCAAGGGCCAGGGGCGCATGCTGTTCCTGTTCGACGAGCCCACCACCGGGCTTCACTTCGCCGACGTGGCAGTGCTGCTGCAGGC
>SLBZ01000040.1 GCA_007126095.1 Aquisalimonas sp. | reverse complement strand
GTCACTGGCCATGGATGGCCAGTGCAAGCGTACAGGGATGTATTCACAGCGTGTCCGTGACCGGATTACCCGAGCGGCGCCCCCGGATCGAAGCCACCCGGGTGGGGCTGGTACAACGCTCCGCTCTGGTCGCGGCTGAAGCCGCTCCTACGGGGGATTCACGGGGTTAGCGGGTTCCCCTGATAACTGTATATTTGTACAGTTATCAAATGGCTTATACGGAACTCCACTGCATCACCAACTTCACCTTCCTGCGCGGCGCCTCCCACCCGGAGGAACTGGTGGCGCGAGCGGCGGAGCTCGGCTATGACGGCCTCGCGATCACCGACGAGTGCTCCGTCGCCGGCGTCGTCCGCGCCCACGGCGCCGCACGCGAGCATGGACTGCAGCTCATCATCGGCAGCGAGTTGCACCTGGCCGACGGCCCCGTGGTAGTACTGCTCGCGCCCCACCGGCAGGCCTACGCACAGCTCTGCGCCCTGATCAGCCTCGGCCGCACCAGCGCCCCCAAGGGCAGCTACCAGATCCATCGCAGTGACCTGGAGCAGAGCGTCCCCGACTGTCTCGCACTACTGATCCCCGAAACACCCGCGGACCCGGAACACACCGCCTGGTTCGGCGCCCATTTCCGCGGCCGGGGCTGGATCGCCGTGCAGCTGTACAACGGCCCCGACGACGCCGCCCGACTGGCCGAGCTGGACAGCCTGGCTGACTGCTCCGGTCTGCCGCTGGTAGCCGCCGGCGGGGTACTGATGCACCGCCGCGGCCGTCGCGCCCTGCAGGACACGCTCGCCGCCATTCGTCACAACCGGCCGGTCCAGGAGCTGGGCTACGCGCTCATGCCCAACGGTGAGCGCCACCTCCGTGCGCTCCGGCGTCTGCAACGGCTCTACCCCGACGCGCTGCTGGCCGAGACGCGTCACATCACCGCGCAGTGCACCTTCAGCCTGGACGAGCTGCGTTACGAATATCCCGAGGAGCTGGTCCCCCCGGGCAGCACGCCCGCGGCGCACCTGCGCGCACTGGTCGCCGACGGTGCGCGACGGCGCTGGCCGGGCGGCCCCCCCGACCACGTCAACACATTGCTGGAGCGGGAGCTGGCCCTGATCGCGGAGCTTCGCTACGAGGCCTATTTTCTCACCGTACACGACGTGGTGGCCTTCGCCCGCAGCCGCGGCATTCTCTGCCAAGGGCGTGGCTCCGCGGCCAACTCGGCCGTGTGCTTCGCACTGGGCGTCACCGAAGTGGACCCGGCCGACAGCCAGTTGCTGTTCGAGCGTTTCATCTCCCGGGACCGCGGCGAGCCCCCGGACATCGACGTGGACTTCGAGCACGAACGCCGCGAAGAGGTGATCCAGTACATCTACCGCAAGTACGGGCGTCACCGCGCCGCCCTGGCGGCCACGGTGATCAGCTACCGCCCCCGCAGCGCCCTGCGCGACGTGGGACGCGCCCTGGGGCTGAAGCCCGACCAGACCGAGCGACTCGCCAGCGCCGTCCAGTGGTGGGACGGCAGCGACATCGCTCCCGACCGCATCCGCGAAGCAGGATTCGACCCGGACAATCCGATCATCCACCGGGTGCTCACCCTGAGCCGCGAGCTACTCGGATTTCCGCGCCACCTGTCCCAGCATGTGGGCGGTTTCGTCATCTCCCAGGGGCCGCTGGCGGAGCTGGTTCCCACGGAGAACGCCGCCATGGAGGGCCGCTCAATCATCCAGTGGGACAAGGACGACCTGGAATCCCTGGGCCTGCTCAAGGTGGACGTGCTGGCCCTGGGCATGCTCTCCGCCATCCGGCGCGCTTTCGACCTGCTCGAACACCACTACGGCATCAGCAGGACCATGGCCGACATTCCCCGCAACAACGACCCGTACTTCGCCATGCTCCAGCGGGGCGACTCCGTGGGCGTCTTCCAGGTGGAGTCCCGGGCGCAGATGGCCATGCTGCCGCGCCTCAAACCGGAGTGCTTCTACGACCTGGTCATCGAAGTCGCCATCGTCCGCCCCGGCCCCATCCAGGGCGACATGGTCCATCCCTACCTGCAGCGTCGTGACGCGCGTCGCAACAGCAACGTGGAGCCGGACTACCCCAGCCAGGAGGTCAGAGAGGTCCTGGAGCGCACCCTTGGCGTGCCCATTTTCCAGGAGCAGGTCATGAAACTCGCCGAAGTGGCTGCCGGCTTCACTCCGGACGAAGCGGATCAGCTGCGCCGCTCCATGGCCGCGTGGCGCAAACGCGGCGGTCTGGGCCATTTCGAGCAGCGCCTCCACGACGGCATGCGTGCCAACGGCTACAGCAATGACTTTGCCACCCGCATCTTCCGGCAGATCCAGGGGTTCGGCGAGTACGGTTTCCCGGAATCCCACGCCGCCAGCTTCGCGCTGCTGGTATGCGTCTCCGCCTGGCTGAAGTGCCATTATCCGGCCGCGTTCACCTGCGCCCTGCTGAACAGCCAGCCCATGGGCTTCTACGCACCGGCCCAGCTGGTGCGCGATGCCCGTGAGCATGGGGTCAGCGTGCGGCCGGTGGATGTCACCACCAGCCAGTGGGACTGCACCCTGGAGCCCACTGCCGGCGACCACGCCCTGCGGCTGGGCCTGCGCATGGTCAAAGGCCTCTCCAGGGACGGCGCCGACCGCCTGATCGCCACCCGGGACACGGCTCCATTGGGCACTGTGGAAGACCTGGCCCATAGGGCCGAACTGGAGCAGCGGGATCTCTCGGCCCTGGCAAACGCCGGCGCGCTGGAGCCCCTCTCCGGCCATCGCCGCAACGCCTGGTGGCAGGTGCTGGGAGTGGACCGGGACCACCCGCTGGTGGCTCGGGCCGGCCACGGCGACGACACCCCGCACCTTGAGCGCCCGAGCACTGGCGACGACCTGATCGCGGACTACGGCAGCACCGGACTGACCCTGGGCCCCCACCCGGTGGCGCTGCTGCGGGAGCAACTGCAACAGTGGCGTTTCCGCAGCGCCGCCGATCTGAACACCCTGGACAACGCGCCGGTTGCCCGGGCCGCCGGCATTGTCATCAACCGCCAGCGCCCCGGCTCGGCGGGTGGCGTCACCTTCCTCACCCTGGAAGACGAAACCGGCACTATCAACGTGGTGGTCTGGCGCCGGCTGGCCGAGGCCCAGCGCCGCACGCTGCTGGGCTCACGCCTGCTGGGCGTGGTCGGCCAGTGGGAGCGGAAGAACGGTGTCTGCCACCTCATTGCCGGGCGGCTGGAGGACCACTCCACGCTGCTGGGGGAGTTGCCGACGAAATCGCGGGACTTTCATTAACCTGTCATGGCGGAAGCGGTGGACCTGAAGGTCCACCCTACGCGAGCGGCGGCACAGGTGTTTAGCCGCCCCGACGCCAGGTGCTGCCGGCGGCGCTGTCCTCGATGACGATGCCGCGGGCCTGGAGATCGTCGCGGATGCGGTCGGCGGTAGCGAAGTCCTTCGCCTTGCGCGCGGCCTGCCGCTGGGCCAGCAGGTCATCGATATCGGCGGCGGTCAGGCCGGGAACCACCGCTTCGTCGCCGCCTCCCTTGAGATAGACGTCCGGCTCGGTCTGCAGCAGGCCGAGCACACCGCCGAGATCCCGGAGCAGCCCGGCGAGACGGGCCGCCTCCGCGGCGTCGGTGTCCCGGGCGCGATTGACCTCACGTGCCAGCTCGAAGAGCACGGCCAGTGCCTCGGGGGTATTGAAGTCGTCATCCATGGCGGCGTGGAAACGCTCACGGAAGGACAGGCCGGCGTCGCCGGGAGCGGCCGGCTCGACGCCACGCAGGGCCAGATACAACCGCTCGGCGGCACCCCGGGCATTCTCCAGGGCCTCCGCCGTGTAGTTCAGCGGGCTGCGATAGTGGCTGGAGAGCAGAAAGTGCCGCACCTCCTCGGGCCGGTACTGCGCCAGGATGTCGCGGACGGTGAAGAAGTTGCCCAGGGACTTGGCCATCTTCTCGTCGTCCACGCGCACGTGGCCGTTGTGCATCCAGTAGTTCACGAACGGGTGGTCATGGGCACCCTCGCTCTGGGCGATTTCATTCTCGTGGTGGGGAAACTGCAGATCCAGTCCGCCACCGTGGATATCAAAGTGCTCCCCCAGATGCTCGGCGGACATGGCCGAGCACTCGATGTGCCAGCCGGGCCGGCCATCGCCCCAGGGGGAGGGCCAGCTCGGCTCGCCCGGTTTGGCCCGCTTCCACAGCACGAAATCGCCCGGATGACGCTTGTCCGTTTCCACATCCACGCGCGCCCCGGCCCGCAGGTCTTCCAGGCGCTTGCCCGAGAGCTTGCCGTACCCGGGGAAGCCGGCCACGTTGTAGTAGACGTCGCCGTTGTCCCCCTGGTACGCCAGCTCCTTGTCCATGAGGCGCTGAATCAGGGCCTGCATGGCATCCACCGACTGGGTCGCCCGGGGCTCGTGGTCCGGCGGCAGCACGCCGAGTGCGCGCTCGTCCTCGTGCATGGCCTCGATGAAGCGCTCTGTGAGCTGATCCGGCGCGATGCCGGTCTCGTTGGCGCGGTTGATGATCTTGTCGTCGATGTCGGTGATGTTGCGCACGTAGGTCAGCCGGTAACCAAGATGGCGGAGATAGCGCGCCACCACATCGAACACCACCAGTGCCCGGGCGTGGCCCAGATGGCAGTAGTCGTAGACGGTCATGCCACAGACGTACATGCGGACCTCGCCTTCCCGGATCGGGCGGAAGGTCTCCTTGGACCGCGTGAGGCTGTTGTAGATCTCGAGCATGTATCCGTCTCCGTCGTGGGTTATTGCGCCGGCTCCGCGGCCGCCCGGCGGGCCGCCTGCAGAAAGCGCCGGCGGGCTTCATCCTCGCCCAGCAGGCCGTGGATGTCCGGCAGCTCAGGGCCGTGGTTCAGCCCGGTGAGCGCCAGCCGCAGCGGCATGAACAACTGTTTGCCCTTGGCCCCTGTGGCCTCCTTGACCGCCCCGGCGATCGCCTGCCAGTCACCTCCCGCATCGGCGGCGGCCTGGAAGAAGGCTGGTCCGGCCTGCTGCAGCCAGGCCAGGGCGCCGGCGTCCGGCTCGGGGACATCATCGAACAGAATATGGCACCACTGGCACACGTCCCCGGGGAACTGCACGTTGTCCCGCACGGTGGCCATGAATGCCGCCTCCCGGTCCGCCGGCAGCAACTCGCCGGCGGCATCGCGCATCCACTGGCGCATGCGCTCGTCCGGCAGGGCGTGCAGCGCCTCCCGCTGCCAGTGCCGGAGCTGGCTCTCATCGAAGCGCGCCGGCGCGCGCCCGAGGCGCGCCAGATCGAATCCGGCAGAAAGCCCGTCCAGGCTCAGCAGGGCGTTGTCCTCGTAGGTATGCCCCAGACGCGCCAGATGGTTGACCACAGCCTCCGGCAGAAAGCCGGCCTCGCGCAGTTCGCTCACCGCGCGGCTGCCATTGCGCTTGGACAGCGGCGCGCCGTCGTCGCCGGTGATCATGCTGATGTGGGCGTAGGATGGCGCCCCAAGGCCGAGCGCCTCCAGCAGCAGCAACTGCCGCGGCGTATTGGTGAGATGGTCCTCGCCACGCAGCACATGGGTGATGCCCATGAGGGCATCGTCCACGGCGTTGCTGAAGAAAAACGCCGGTGTGCCGTCGGCGCGGCGGATGATGAAATCGCCGATATCGTCGGTATCGAACCGCTGGGGGCCGCGTACGTGATCCGTGAACGTAACGCTGCGCCCGCCCGGGACCCGGAAACGCAGGGTCGGTACCAGGCCACGGTCGCGCCGGGCCTGTCGTTCCTCGGTGCTCAGGTGGGCGCAGGTGCCCGCGTAGCGCGGCGCCTTGCCGGCGGCGCGCTGGGAGCGGCGGGAAAGCTCCAGCTCCCGCTCGGTGCAGAAGCAGGGATAGGCCAGATCCGCCGCTTCCAGCTGCTCGTAATAGGCTTCGTACACCGGCTGCCGCGCGGACTGGGCATAGGGGCGGTGGATGCCTTCCACCTCCGGGCCCTCCTGCCAGTCCAGCCCCAGCCAGCGCAGGTCCTCGCACAGCGCCTGGACATACTCGGCGCGGGAGCGCTCCACGTCGGTATCCTCGATACGCAGCACGAAATCGCCGCCGTCGCGCCGCGCCAGCAGCGCGTTGAACAGCGCCGTGCGCAGATTGCCGAGATGCAGCAGCCCGGTCGGACTGGGCGCAAACCGAGTCCGCGGCTTCTGGCTGGCGTCATGCTGGTGCTCTGTCACCGTCTTCTTCTCCTGCCCTCTCCCGGGCGCGACATCATAGCCGAGTCGCCGCCCCGGCCCAACCGCATCAACCATTTGAGGGTGCGGGCCGGCATGGTTATCCTCTTCGCTCGCCCTGAAGTCAGTCGAGGATGCCCATCATGCTGCCCACGGTTTTCATTGCCGACCTGCACCTGGACGAGCGCCGGCCGCAGATCGTGCAGTTATTCATGCAGTTCCTGCAGCAGACGGCGGGGCGCACCGATGCGCTCTACATCCTCGGCGACCTGTTCGAGGCGTGGATCGGCGACGATGCCGTGCCCGCCGACCACCCGGTAATCCAGGCGCTGGCCGCCTTTTCGGCCACCGGCACACCGCTGTACGTGATGCGGGGCAATCGCGACTTCCTACTGGGCGACCGCTTCGCCGAAGCCACCGGCGCCACCATGCTGGACGACCCCACCATCGTCCGCCTGGGCGATGAGCCGGTCCTGCTCATGCACGGCGATCTGCTGTGCACGGACGATCACGAGTACCAGCAGTTCCGTGCCATGGTGAACGATCCGGCCTGGCAGGCGCAGTTCCTGGCCCGGTCGGTGGACGAGCGGATCGCCCTGGCTAAGGAAGCCCGGGACGAGAGCGCGTCACGCAACAGCATGCTCGCCGACACCTCGGATTCCATCATGGACGTCAATGGCGACACGGTGACGGCCACCATGCGGGAGCACGGCGTCCACCGCCTCATCCACGGCCACACCCACCGCCCCGACCGGCACCGGTTCGAGCTGGACGGCCGTCCGGCGGAGCGCATCGTGCTGGGCGACTGGTTCGAGCAGGGCAGCGTGCTGCGCTACCGGGATGGCGACTACGACCTCAAGCGCCTGCCCCTGAGCTGAGCCAGCGGCTCAGTCCTCCTGGAACACCGTCACGGCGAGAAAGCGGATGGGCACCTCTACCAGCCGTTCGGGGCCGTGGGGCACCCGGGCATCGAAGGTGAACGCGTCACCGGCCTCCAGGGTGTAGACCTGCTTGCCATGACGGTACTCGAGCCGCCCCTCCAGCATGTAGAGGAACTGCATGCCCTCGTGCTGGAAAGTGGGAAATGCCTCGCTCTCGTCGTCCATGGAAATGAGAAAGGGCTCGAAATTGCGCTGCTGGCCGCGGTGGTAGGCGAGCAGGTGGTAGGTGTGGCCGCGGCGCGTGCCCCGGCGCACCACCTCCATACCCTCCCCCGCCTTGACCAGCTGGGCGCCACCCTCGGGGGAGTCGTAATCCCGGAACAGCTGCGAGAGCGTGAGCCCCAGCGCGGAGGTGAGCCGCTCCAGTGAATCCAGGCTGGTTGCCACCTGGCCATTCTCGATCTTGCTCACCATGCCGCGGCTCAGCCCCGCCAGCTCGGCCACGTCGGCCAGAGTGAGATCCTGGGCCACCCGCCGCTGGCGCAGCACGGCGCCGATGTACTGCTCCAGCCCCATGCGGCGCTCGCTGTCGGCCTGGCGGGTGGCCAGGGTCTTGGGTACGAAGGCGTCCCTGTCCTCGCTCACCGGATCACACTCCGCCCTGTCCGGGGATCCAGCCGGTCCCCGCCAGGGGTACCCGGGCCATGGCGGCAGCCTCCATGTCCAGAGCCACGAGATCCTCGGGCTCCAGATTGTGGACGTGCGACTTGCCGCAGGCGCGGGCAATGGTCTGGGCCTCCAGGGTGATCACGCGCAGGTAATTGGCCAGCCGCCGGCCCGCCAGTTCCGGATCCAGCCGCGCGGCAAGCTCCGGATCCTGGGTGGAGATGCCCGCCGGGTCCTGGCCGGCGTGGTAGTCGTCGTAGAAGCCGGCTGCGGAGCCGATGCGCTTGTAGTCCTCTTCCCAGCGCGGGTGGTTGCACCCCAGGGCGATGAGAGCGGCGGTGCCGATGCTCACCGCGTCCGCGCCCAGGGCGATGGCCTTGGCCACGTCGGCGCCGTTGCGGATGCCGCCGGAGACGATCAGCTGCACCTTGCGGTGCATGTCCATCTCCTGCAGCGCCTGCACCGCCTGGGGAATGGCCGCCAGGGTGGGGATGCCCACGTGCTCGATGAACACTTCCTGGGTGGCGGCGGTGCCGCCCTGCATGCCGTCCAGCACCACCACGTCGGCCCCGGCCTTCACCGCCAGCTTGACGTCGAAATAGGTGCGGCTGGCGCCGATCTTGATGAACACCGGCTTTTCCCAGTCGGTGATCTCGCGTAGCTCCTCGATCTTGATGGCCAGGTCGTCCGGGCCGGTCCAGTCCGGGTGGCGGCAGGCGCTACGCTGGTCCACGCCCTTGGGCAGGGTGCGCATCTCGGCGACGCGGTCGCTGATCTTCTGGCCCATGAGCATGCCGCCGCCACCGGGTTTGGCGCCCTGGCCCAGCACCACCTCGATGGCGTCCGCCATGCGCAGGTGCTTGGGGTTCATGCCGTAGCGCGACGGCAGATACTGGTAGACCAGCGTACGCGACTGGCCGCGCTCTTCATCCGTCATGCCGCCGTCGCCGGTGGTGGTGCTGGTGCCCACGGCCGAGGCGCCGCGCCCCAGCGCCTCCTTGGCGTTGGCGGACAGCGAGCCGAAGCTCATGCCGGCGATGGTGACGGGAATGTCCAGGTGCAGCGGCTTGCTGGCGAAGCGGTCGCCCAGGACCACGTCCGTGCCGCAGCGCTCCCGGTAGCCCTCCAGCGGGTAGCGCGACATGCTGGCGCCCAGGAACACCAGGTCGTCGAAGTGCGGCACCTTGCGCTTGGCGCCGAAGCCGCGGATGTCGTAGATGCCGGTGTCGGCCGCGCGCTGGATCTCGCGAATGGAGTTGCGGTCGAAGGTCGCCGACTCACGCAGCCCCCAGTTATCGGTGTGGTCGTCCATCGGACCCTCCTCAGCCGCCGTCGGCGTTGTCCACGTGGAAGTTGTAGAGCTGGCGTGCGGAGCCGTAACGGCGAAAATCCGCCGGATCGGCCTCGAACCCCGCCTGCGCCAGCAGCTCGCGCAGCTCGGCCCAGTGCTCGTCACGCATCTCCTTCTCGATGCAGTCGGCCCCCAGGGACTCCACCGAGCCGCGTACATACAGCCGCGCCTCGTAGAGCGAGTCGCCCAGGGCTTCGCCGGCATCACCGCAGACCACCAGACGGCCGGCCTGGCCCATGAATGCACTCATGTGGCCGACGCTGCCGCCGACCACGATATCCACGCCCTTCATGGAAATGCCGCAGCGGGCGGCGGCGTCGCCATCGATCACCAGCAGCCCACCATGGGCGGTGGCGCCGGCGGACTGGGAGGCGTTGCCGTGCACGTGCACGCGGCCGGACATCATGTTCTCGGCCACGCCCACGCCGACGGTGCCGTGCACGTTGACCGTGGCCTGCTGGTTCATGCCGGCGCAGTAATAGCCGGCATGGCCGTCGATGTCGACGGCAATGGCCTGATCCAGGCCACAGGCCAGGGCGTGGCGGCCGTCGTGGTCGGTGATCCGCCAATGGGGCTCGGTGAGTTCGCGCGCCTGGTCGTGGAGCAGCTGGTTCACCTCCCGCACGCTGTGTTCCGCGAGGCTGATGGTCTTCATGTACCGGTCTCCTGGCTGGTCAGCGGTCCGCCCTCCCAGACGTAGACCCGCTTGGGCGCGGGCTCCCAGACCCGGGCGTTCTGGATACCGGGCAGCGTGGTCAGCGCCCGGTACTCCGAGGCCATGGCCACGTAGTCCGCCGTCTCGGCCATCACCGCCGGCTTGCAGGCGATGGGGTCGCGCAGCACGGCGAAGCCGTTGCGGGTGCCCACGGTGAAGGTGTAGAAGCCGTCAAGATCGTCAACGGCGCGCTCCAGGGCCGCGGTGAGGCTGTCCCCCTCGGCCATGCGCCAGGTCAGATAGGCCGCCGCCACCTCGGTGTCGTTGTCCGTCTCGAACCGCAGGCCGGCTCGCTGGAGCTGGGTGCGCAGACGGTTGTGATTGGACAGCGAGCCGTTGTGCACCAAGCAGAGATCGTGCCCGGTGGAGAACGGGTGGCTGCCCTCCATGTTCACCGCGCTCTCGGTGGCCATGCGCGTGTGGCCGATGATGTGGGTGCCCTGCATACCCTGGAGCCCGAAGCGCTCGGCCACCAGGCGCGGATGGCCCACGCCCTTGAGGATTTCGATGCTGTGACCGACGCTCATCAGGTGCACGCCGGGGGCGTTGTCACGCAGCCAGCCGCGCACTGCGTCGGCATCGGTGCCGGTCTTGAACACCGCCGCGGTGGCGTTGCGGAACCACTCCACCGGCTCGCCCAGGTGCGCCTGCAACGCCTCGGCAATACCTGCCCAGTCAGTGGCGGGATCCTCCGCCTGCAGCGTGTACTTCAGGCGCTCGTGCCCCACGTCGTCGCCGTAGATGGCGAAGCCGGCGCTGTCCGGGCCGCGGTCGCCCATGGACAGCAGCATGGGCTGGAACAGCTCGCCCAGCCGGGGCTGCAGCGCCTCGTTCTTCAGATACAGTCCAACAATGCCGCACATGACAGCACTCCTCTCTGGTTCGGCCGCCGCGTGTCAGAAGAACTCCGCGTAACGCTCCACCTCCCAGGCGGAGACGTGGCGGTTGTACTCGATCCACTCGTTGCGCTTGAGCCGGATGAACTCGTCAACAATCCCCTGGCCGAGGGTTTCGCGGAACAGGGGGTCGGCCTCCAGCTCGTTGAGCGCCTGATTGAGCGTCTGGGGCAGGATGCCGATGCCCTGCTCCCGACAGTCGGCGGCGGTGTAGTTGTACAGGTTGACGTTCTGGGGCTCGCCCGGCTCCAGCTTGCGGTCGATGCCATCCAGGCCAGCAGCGATCAGCCCCGCGGTGACCAGATACGGATTGCAGCCCGCGTCCGGCAGGCGGTACTCCAGTCGGCCGTAGGGCACCCGCACCATGGCCGAGCGGTTGTTGTCGCCGTAGGTGACGTACACCGGCGCCCACGTGGCGCCCGAGGCGGAACCACCTACCACCAGCCGTTTGTAGGAGTTCACCGTGGGCGCGGCCAGGGCGCACAGGGCGTGGGCATGGTGCAGCAGCCCGCCCAGGAAGTGGTAGCCCAGGTCCGACAGCCCCAGGCCGCGTTTGTCGCTGTCGTCGTGGAACAGGTTGGTGCCGGACGCGTCCACCACCGACATGTGGTAGTGCATGCCGTTGCCGGTACGGCTGGAAATGGGCTTGGGCATGAACGAACAGATCATGTCCATCTGGTGCGCGATCTCGCCGGCGGCCATGCGCAGGAACACGAAGCGGTCCGCCGAGGTGAGCGCATCGCTGTGAGTGTAGTTGATCTCGAACTGGGCGTTGGCGTCTTCGTGGTCGATCTGGTAAACGTCGAAACCGACCTGCTGGAGGCTGCCCACCAGCTCCTCGAGAAAGGCCCGCGAGCGCGACAGCCCCTTGTAGTCGTAGCAGGGCTTGTCCAGGGTGTCGCTCTCGTCCACCGGGTGGAGTTCGCCATTGCCGTTGCGCTGAAACAGGCAGAACTCCGGCTCCAGGCCAGTACTGAAGGTCCAGCCCCGCTCCTGCAGCCGCTCCAGCTGGCGCTGCAGCACATGGCGCGAGTCCAGCGGATAGGGCTTGTCATCAACAAAGCCGGTGCAGGCGATACGGGCGTAACCCGGCTGCCACGGCACCAGGCTCAGGCTGTTGAGGTCGCCGCGGGCCATGAAATCGGACTCGTGCGGCTCCATGCCCAGCCCGGAAACGGCGAACCCGGCGAAGCCGGCGCCATCCTCGAGCACGTTGGACAGACAGTGCGCAGGCACGGACTTGGTCTTGGCCACCCCGTGGATATCCACGAACTGGGCGAGTACGAATCGGACGTTGTTGTCGGCAAGCAGCTTCTCGGCATCACTTTGCAGCATGGCGGGCCTCCCCGTTAGGTATCGTTAGTCTTCTGCCAGGCGGTCATGGTCGCGGACCACGGCCGTCAACATGGCGTCCAGGTACGCGCCGTAACTGGGATCGCAGCCCAGCAGGATGCCGTCCGGGCGGTCCGGATGGCGGTACAGCCAGGCCGTCACACCGGCGACGGCCGCGGCCAGCCACCCCCCTTCGGGAAGCTGGCGGAGATCGTGCGGGCAGAGCTGGCGCATGGCGTGCGCCCAGCCCCCCCCCGAGAGGCACAGCACGCGATCGCTGCGCGTCAGACACCACGGCGGTGTCGCGGCCGGCGGCGTCCATGGATCGGCCGTCACCACCAAGTAGTCGTTGCGGCCCGTAAAGGCAACGAGACCGGCACCGCACGGGAGTGCCGTCTGCTCGGTCTCCGGCACCGGCAGACCCGCGTCCCGCAGGACATCCGGGGCGCCGCTGCCCACCAGTTCGCACACCGCGAACCGCACATCGGCCTCCAGCGTCAGGTCGTTCATGGCGTCGCCTCCGGGTTGTCGGCGTCCTGGCGAACGCCATCCGGGTCGTAGAAGGTCTCGGCGATCATCTCGCCGCGCACCAGCACATCGTCATCGGCGCGAATGGTTAGCGGCTCGTCGCTGTCGGCCAGTGCCCGGTCCACCATGGCCAGTCCGATGGGCTGACCGCGCGTGGGGCTCCGGGCGATGCTGGTCACGCGCCCGGCTATGTCACCGTTGCGGATGACCAGGTGACACTCCCGGGGCAGCGGGCCGGCGTGGTCCGGCGGGAGCACGAAACGCACCAGTCGCCGCTGCTCCTGACCCTTGAGATGGGCCAGCGCCGGGCGGCCGATGAAAAAGGGTTTCTTCAGGTGCACCGCCCAGGGCATGGCCGCCTCGAACGGGTTGGTGAGGCCGTCGGTATCCTGGCCGACGATGATGTGGCCCTTCTCCAGGCGCAGCACGCGCTGCGCCTCGACACCGAACGGGCGAATGCCGTGGGCAGCCCCCGCATCCAGCAGGGCGTGCCAGATGGTGGTCAGCGCCGCGGGCGTGGCGTGAATCTCGTAGCCCAGCTCGCCGACAAACCCCACGCGCACCAGCCGCGCCCAGTGGCCGCAGACGCGCGTGTCGCAGATGCCGAGCCGAGGCAGCGACGCCTCGCTCAGGTCCATGTCCACCAGCGGCTCCAGCACCCGGCGGCTCATGGGGCCGACCACGTTCAGGGCCCCCAGCTGCCCGGTCCGGTTCACCACGTGCACGTCCAGCCCCCACTCCAGCGCCTTGCGGGTGAGCGTCTGGTAGGTCGCCTCAGCGTGGCCGGAGGTGGCGGAGAGGTAGAAGTGGTCGTCGGCGAGACGCCCGGCCACGCCATCGTCCACGATGATGCCGGCGTCATCGACCATCAGCGCGTAGCGGGTGAGCCCCAGCCGGATGTTGCCCTTGCGCATGGTGTACGCGCCGTCCAGCAGTGTGGCGGCATCCGGCCCGAAGACCTCGAGCTTGCCCAGGGTTGAAACGTCGATGAGACCGACGCCGTTGCGCACCATGGCAACCTCGTCCGCGATGGCCGACGCGGCGTCCGCGCCGTAGTAAGCGGGCCGGCGCCATTCACCCGCCTCCATGAAGGTCGCACCCCGCTCCCGGTGCCAGTCCTGCATCGGGGTTTCCCGCTCCGGACGCATGCGCCGGCCGGCCAGGTCCTCCAGGCGCACGGGGTAGTACATGGGTCGGGCCGTGGTGGTGCCGGTGGCGTCGATGCCCTGATCCCGCAGACGCGCGAGAATGCGGATGGCGTTGAGGTTGGCGTGCTTGCCCTGGCTCGGCCCCATGCCCACGGTGGAGAAGCGCTTGAGCAGCTCGATGTTGTCGAACCCCTCGCGGGCCGCCTGCTCCAGATCCTTCAACTGCAGGTCTTCGTCGAAGTCGACGAAATTCCGGTCCTTCGGGTGGGGCACGATGGGCCACTGCGAGCCGTGGGGCACGGTATCCCGCTGCGGCACCACCGGCGGCACCGGCTCCCCGCGCAGCGCCGCCGTGAGCCGGCGCACCGCGTCCCCGGCGTCGGCGAGCTGCTGACCGAGCGTGAACGCCCCGTTGACGCGCCCGGCGGGAACCACTGTCGACGGCCAGTCGGCCGGCACCGGCATGGCCAGGGTGTCGTCGTAGCGGAACGTCCCGCCCGACTGGTACAGCAGATGCCCGGCCGGCGCCCAGCCCACGCTCATGAGTACGCCGTCGCAGTGAATGGTCTCACCGGAGTCGGCGTCGCAGTTCCCGGCCTCATCCACGGGAGCGATGGTCACACCGGAAACCGCGTCGCTGCCGTGGGCGGCGTAGACCGTCCAGCCCCGGTAGACGGGGATGCCGGCGTCGGTGAGGCGGCGGGCGTCGGCCTCGGTCACACCCGGGCCGTGCGCCACCACCGCGGCGACGGTGACACCCGCCGCGGCCATCTGTTCCGCGGCCACCAGGCCCTCGCCGTTGGCGGCCTGCACCACGGCGCGCTCAAAGGGCAGCACACCGAATCGATGCAACAGTCGCTGCGCGCCCGAGGCGAGCATGACCCCCGGCAGGTCGTTGTTGTGGAACACCGCCGGCTGCTCGAGCACGCCGGTGGCGAGCACCACACCGCGGGCCCGTACCTTGATGATCCCCTCCGGCGCCGCCAGCGGTATCCAGTGATCCGTGTAGCTCCCCAGGGCCACGGTGCTGGTCTGGACGGTGACACCCGGATGCCCCAGCACCCGCGCCACCAGGTCGTCCCTCTGCGTGTCGGCAATGGCGTCACCCAGCCACTGGTAGTCCAGGCTGCCGCCGATACGCGGGTTCTCGTCCGCCAGCAGCACGTCGAAGCCGGCGTCGGCGGCGTCGAGGGCAGCCCGCAGCCCGGCGGGCCCGGCGCCGATCACCAGCACATCGCAGTAGCCGTAGCGCTTGGCGCGGCGCCGCGGCGTCCAGGCGGTATCCACCCGACCCAGTCCGGCGCGCCGGCGGATAATGCGCTCCCAGAACGGGAACAGCGCGCGCGGGCGGTGGAACGCCTTGTAGTAGAAACCCACCGGCAGGAAGCGGCCGAACCGGTCCATGTGCCGGTCGGCGTCCTTCTCAAGGCTGCCGCGCACATTCACCGGGTCCGCGACCATGCCGTCAGTGACGGGGGTGACGTCGCCGCGCACGTTGGTGTCCGCGTCGGTGGCGAACAGCGCGTTGACATCGTGGTTGGCCAGGGACACCGCACCGCGCGGGCGGTGGTACTTGAAACTGCGCCCCAGCAGCGAGACACCGCTGGCCAGCAGCGCCGAGGTAATGGTATCCCCAGGGTGCGCCGTGCAAGGGCGTCCCTCGAAGGTGAAGGACAGCGTCCGCGAGCGGTCGATCCACTCCCGCGGCCCCGCCTCAGAGCGTCGGAATGGCATAGGCCACCTCCTCCGGCGGGACCACGCGCTCGATGCGATCGCTGAGGGTGTCGCGCTCCAGCACGAACCAGCGCGACGTGGGCCGGTGGAACCACCACTCCCGCAGCAGCGTCGGTGCGCCGCTGCGGTTGAAGGCGTGATCGGCCACGGCCGACAGCTCCGCCGCGTCCATGGGCGGCCGGCGCACCTCGCCGCCGTAGACGAACTCGCTCAGGGGCCGTGTGCCGATAACGGGACAATCAATCACTTTCATGGTCAGTGCCCCACGGATGCCGCACCCTTCTCGCCCACCAACTGGAAGTCGGCGAAGCGGTCGAAGCGGAACGGTTCGATGAGTTCATGGTTGCGCCCGGCGGCCACGGTGGCGGCCATGGTCTGGCCGCTGATGGGTGTGGCCTTGAAGCCCCAGGTTCCCCAGCCCGCATCCAGGTAGAAGCCATCCAGTGGCGTCGTCCCCATGATCGGGGCGAAGTCGGGGGTGAGATCGCTCATGCCCGCCCACTGCCGGTTGACCCGCAGACGGGCGGTGAACGGCAGCAGATCGATGAGCCGGTCCGCCAGCCCCTCGACGAACTCGAACGACGAGCGCGTGCTGTGCAGGGAGTACGGGTCCACCGCCGCACCCATGACCAGCTCGCCGCGGGACGACTGGCTCACGTACACGTGCAGGCTGCCGGAGACCACGATGGTGTCGAGGAACGGCTTCACCGGTTCGGTGACGCACGCCTGCAGCGGGTAGATCTCGATGGGTGTGGGCAGGTCCACCATGGCGGTGATCCGCGGCGTGGAGCCGGCCACCATGGAGACCACCGCGTCGCAGTCGACGGCACCACGGTCGGTGTTCACTCCGGTGACCCGCCCGCCGGCGGTGCGAATACCGGTGACGCGCGTCTGCTGATGGATCTCCACCCCGCGGCTCGCCGCCGCCCGGCCATAGCCCCAGGCCACCGCGTCGTGCCGCGCCACCGCACCGGGCGCGTGGTAGAGCGCGCCCATCACCGGGTGGTTGCCACCGCATTCCAGATCGATGCCGGGCACGTCCGCCGCCACCGCCTCCGGGCCCACGACCCGGCTGTCGACGCCGTGGTGTCGGTTCACCTCGGCGCGCCAGCGCATGGTGCGCAGAGCCTCATCGGAGTGGGCCAGGGTGTAGTGGCCGCGGGTGGAGTAGAACAGGTTGATGTCCAGCTCCTCCGACAGCCCCTTGAACAGTTGCAGACTGGCGTCGTAGAAGCGGACCCCCTCGGGGGTGAGGTAGTTGGAGCGGATGATGGTCGTGTTGCGACCGGTGTTGCCGCCACCGAGATACCCCTGTTCCAGCACCGCCACGTTGGTGATGCCGTGCTCTTTCGCCAGGTAATGGGCGCAGGCCAGGCCGTGGCCACCGCCGCCGATGATGACCACGTCGTAGCGGTCGCGCAGTTCGCCCTGCTCCGGGAAGAAGCGCGGTTCGCGCTCCCCTCCCAACAGGCCCTGTTTCAGCAGTCGCAGCGGCATGGGCGGCTCCTACCCGAAGACGATGGTCTTGTTGCCGTGGAGGAGCACGCGGTCCTCCAGATGGAAGCGCAGGCCACGCGCCAGCACCATCTTCTCCACGTCCCGGCCCAGACGAACCATGTCCTCGGTGGTGTTGTGGTGGTTCACGCGCACCACGTCCTGCTCGATGATCGGCCCGGCATCGAGCTCCGCGGTGGCGTAATGGCAGGTGGCGCCGATCAGCTTCACGCCGCGCTGCGCCGCCTGGTGATAGGGGCGGGCCCCGGCGAAGGACGGCAGGAAACTATGGTGGATGTTGATGATGCGCCCCGGATAACGCTCGCACAGGCGCTCCGGCAGGATCTGCATGTAGCGCGCCAGCACCACGGTGTCGGCGGCGGTGTCCCGGATCAGTTCATCCAGCGTGGCAAAGGCGTTGTCGCGATCATCGGGCTTCACCGGCACGTGGTGATACGGGATGCCGTGCCACTCGACGAAACCGCGCAGATCCTCGTGGTTGGAGACCACGCAAGGAATCTCGAAGGGCAGCTCACCGCTGCGCCACCGGTACAGCAGGTCGGCCAGGCAGTGGCTCTGCCGGCTGACCATGAGCATGACGCGCTTGGGCACCTGGCTGTCCGTGAGCCGCCAGTCCATGCCGAAGCGCTCCGCCAGCGGCGCGATGAGCGCCCGCAGGCCGTCCAGGTCGAAGGGCAGGCTGCTCGCCCGGATTTCGTAGCGCATGAAGAACCAGCCACTCTCTGCATCGGCGTACTGGTGCGCTTCGGTGATCCAGCCACCGTGCCCTGCCAGCGCGTCGGTGACCGCGGCGATGATGCCGACCTGGTCAGGACAGGACAGGGTCAGACGATAGCAGTAATCGGCCACAAAGTTTCTCCCGGATTAACAATATTTCACGACAGTATTGCAGGGCCGAGCCCCCGTCAACCGCCGCATGCCGCCGCTCCGGAATGGTGCAAGCGCCCGATTACAGGGCATAAACGGGGAATGACGGCCGTCTGGCTACCGCGCCATGAACCGGTGGACCAGCCGCTGGATCACTCCGCCGTAAGGCGGGTACATAAGGGCGGCACTGTTGATGCGGCCCTTGGCGAACACCGCTTTCTCATGGGAGAACGTGGCGAATCCGTAATGGCCGTGATAGCGCCCCATACCGGATGCTCCGACACCGCCGAACGGCAGGTTGTCCTGGGCCACGTGCAGCAGGGTGTCATTCAGGCACACGCCGCCGGAGTGGGTCTCCCGCAGCACGCGCTGCTGCCGGCTCCGGTCATGGCCGAAATAGTAGAGCGCCAGGGGCCTGGGCCTTCGGGCGACATGGGCGATCGCGGCGCCCAGATCCGGCACCGTGACGATGGGCAGAATCGGCCCGAACAGCTCCTCCTTCAGCACCCGGGCACCGTCCGGCGCATCCAGCACCAGGTGAGGCGCAAACCGGCGCCCGTCCGGGAGGCTCTCCCCGGCCGGAGTGATCGCCTCGATGCGCGCCCCTCTCTGCCGGGCGTCATCCAGCAGCTCCAGCAGGCGATCATGCTGGCGGTCATTGACGATGCTGGTGTAGTCGGGGTTGTCGCCAAGCCGGGGGTAGCGGCGGGCGACCGTGGTGCGGATGGCCGCCAGCAGCGCATCACGCCGGGCGGGAGTGCAGAGCACGTAATCCGGCGCGATGCAGGTCTGCCCGGCGTTGACCAGCTTGCCGAAGACCAGCCGGCTGGCCACCGCGGCGACATCCGCGTCATCGTCGACGATCACCGGCGACTTGCCGCCGAGTTCCAGCGTCACGGGCGTGAGATTGGGCGCTGCCGCGGCCATGACCTGGCGCCCCACGGCCGTGGACCCGGTGAACAGCAGGTGGTCGAACGGCAATGCGGCAAAGGCCTGACTCGCCAGCACCTCACCCTCGAACACTGCCACCTCGTCCGCGCTGAAGGCGGCGGCGAGCAGCTCACGCAGGACCGCGTTGGTGGCGGGCGTGAACTCGGAGAGCTTGAGCATGGCTCGGTTGCCGGCGGCCAGGGCACCGGTCAGCGGAGCCAGCGCGAGAAAGATCGGGTAGTTCCACGGCACCATGATGCCCACCACGCCCAGGGGCTGAGGCACCACCTGCGCCCGGGCCGGCTGCATCAGCGGATGGGGCCAGCAGCGCTGGGGCCGCATCCAGCGGCGCACATGCCGGATGGCGTGGCGGAGGCCGGTGAGTGTCGGGACGATATCCGCCGTGGCCGTCTCGTGGGGTGACCGGCCGCCGAAGTCGGCGGAGACGGCTTCAGTGAGCGCCTGCTCGTGGGCTTTCACCGCACGCCGCAACCGCTGCAGTGCATCCCGCCGTGTCGCGGCGTCCGGATAGGGCGCCGCCTGGAAGGCCGCCCGCTGCCTCTCCAGACACGCCGCCATGGCCGACGCCCCGGGCGGGGCTTGCGTCACCTTCTCGTCAACCGTCGGATGGGTTGCCGCAGTCATGGAGGACTCCCGTTCAGGCAATGGAGGCCAGCCGCCGGGCCGGCGCGCCGGACGCCTCGCCATTGCGTATCAGTTCCGCGGCCCGCTCCGCCACGGCGGTCACGGGCGCGTTGGTATTGCCACTGACCAGCCGCGGAAACACCGAGGCATCCACGACCCGCAGCCCCTCCAGGCCGTGCACGCGCAGCGCCGGGTCCACCACGCTGTCGCTGTCACGCCCCATGCGGCATGTCCCCACCGGGTGGTAGATGGTCTCGGCATGGGCCGCCACGTATCGCCGCAGCGCGGCCCGCCCCTGAACGCCGGGCCCCGGATCCAGCTCCATCTGGCCGATCTCCCGCAGGGGCGCGGCGGCGAGAATCTCCCGTGCATGCTCCAGGCCGTCCACCAGCCGCTCCAGGTCGTCCGGGGCTGCCAGGTAGTCGGGATCGATCCGCGGTGGCGCGGCCGGATCGGATGAGGACAACCCCACCCGCCCGCGACTGGCCGGGCGCAGATGGCAGGTGCGCAGGGTGTAGCCGTAGCCGGTCATGGTCCGCCACAGAGAGAGTCCGTGGTTGTCCTCGATGGCCGGGATGAAATGCATCTGCAGGTCGGGCGTCGCGCAGTCCGGACGACTGGCCAGAAACCCGCCCGCCTCGGCAACGTTCGAGCACAACTCGCCCCGGCGGTGGCGAACGTACTCCCACACCGCCCGCACACCACGCGGGAGATAGGACGGGTGGAACGACAGACCGCGGCGATCGCGGCTGCGCCAGATGACGCTCACGTCCAGGTGGTCCTGCAGATTGGCGCCGACGCCGGACAGGGGATGGCGCACGGCAACACCGGCGCGCTCCAGTTCGACCGGGTCGCCGATGCCGGAGAGCTGCAGGATCTGCGGGGTGTTCACGGCGCCGGCGGCCAGCACCACCTCGCCATGCGCCCGCAGGGTGCGCTCCCGGCCGCGGCGACGGTAACGCACGCCGGTGACGCGATGCCCCTGCAGCTCCAGGCTCTGCACGTGGGCGCCGGTGATCACCTGCAGGTTGGGCCGCTCCAGGGCCGGCCGCAGGTACGCCCAGGCGTTGCTGCAGCGGCGGCCATCCTCCTGCATCACGTGGTACAGCCCGACCCCGGCCTGCTCCGCGCCGTTGAAATCGGTATTGGCTGGATGGCCGGCGTTCACCGCAGCCTCGATGAACGCCTGACTGAGCGGGTTGACGCAGCATAGCGGCTCGACCGACAGCGGCCCGTCAGCGCCGTGCCAGGCGTCTGCGCCGTCGGCGAAGCGCTCGGAGGCCCGGAACCAGGGCAGCAGTGTCGACCAGTTCCAGCCGTCGGCGCCGTCCGCCTCCCAGGCGTCGTAATCCGCCGGCTGGCCCCGGGTGTAGCACATGGCGTTGATGGCGCTGCTGCCGCCCAGGGTCCGGCCCCGGGGCCAGAACAGGCGGCGACCGTCGAGGCGCGCCTGCGGCACGGTGTAGTAGGCCCAGTTGAAACGGCGGCTGCGCATCATGCCTGTGATGCCCATGGGCACACGGATCAGCGGATGCCAGTCCGACGGCCCCGCCTCCAGCAGACACACGCGCACGTCGGGATCCGCACTCAGGCGGTTGGCCAGCACGCAGCCCGCCGATCCACCGCCGACGATGATGTAGTCCACCTGCCCGCTCACGCCGCGTTTCCCCTTCCGATATCGCCGCGTCCGGCAGCGGCCGTGGTTCCAGTGTACGTCACCGCCCGGACCGCGGATTGAATCAGGCGGTCATCCCTCCTTGCCGGCGTAACGGTCCAGTACGGCCCGGGCCTCCTCGTGCTGGCTCTGTTCCACGAAGACCCGGCGGGCGGTGGCGTCGCCCGGTTCCGCGCCGTCCTGGATCATGGGCTGGAAGAAGCGCTTGGTGGCGGCCACAGGTCCAGCCGGCAGGGCGGCCAGCTCGCCGGCGATGTCCATGGCGTTGGACAGGGTCTCGCCGGACGGCACCCGGTAGTCGGCCACACCCAGCCGCAGGGCATCGGCGCCCAGGAAGCGCTCGAACCCCCAGGTCAGCCGCCGGGCGGTCACCGGACCGACCCGGGCCGCCAGGGTGGTCAGCCCCCAGGGCGGCAGGAATCCGTTGGGCACCTCGGCCAGGTTCCAGATGGTGTCCTCGGCGGTCACCACCAAGTCGCAGCACACGGCGAGCACGAAACCGCCGCCGAAGGCGTGCCCTTCCACGGCGGCGATCACCGGCGTATCCATGAGCCCGATCCGCCGCGTCATGGCACCGGGCAGGCGCTGGTGCTCGGCCAGCTCCTGCGAGTCACAGCGCCCCATCTCCTTGAGATCACTGCCGGCACAGAACCCCGGCGGTGCGCCGGTGAGCACGATGGCACGCACCTCCGGATCGTACTCCAGGGATGCAAACGCCTCGTCCAGGGCCACGGTCAGCCCGGTGGACAGCGCATTGCGCTGAGCCGGCCGGTTCATGGTGACGATGGCCACGGGGCCATCACGATCCAGATCAATCACAGCACCACCTCCAGCAAACGCGGACCGGGCTCGCGCATGGCCGCGGCAAAGTGTGTATTGAACGCCTCGATAGTCTCGATGCGGTGCGCCTCGACGCCCATGCCCGTTGCCAGTGAGACCCAGTCCAGGTCCGGGTCTCCAATGTTCATGAGCTGGCGGGCGCTCTCCCCCACCTCACCCAGCCCAAGGCGCTGGAACTCGTTGTGCAGGATACGGTAGCTGCGGTTGGCGTAGACCACCACAGTGGTATCCAGCCGCTCCCGCGCCATGGTCCACAGGGACTGGACGTTGTACATGCCCGCACCATCGGCCTGCAGACACAGCACCTGGCGGTCCGGGCACGCCACCGCCGCGCCGATGGCCATGGGCAGCCCGCCCCCCAGGGCGCCGCCGGTGAGGGACAGCCAGTCGTGGGGCGGGCAGCCGGCGGTGGCCTCCGGGAGTCCGCCGCGGGAGGTCACCGCCTCGTCGGCGACGATGGCGTGCTCCGGCAGCAACGCGGCGACGCTCTGGCCCACACTCTCCGGGCTCAGCTCCCCAGTGGCCGGCTCCGGGACGGCAAGAGGCTGAATCGAGGCGCTGTCCTCGCGGGCGCCAAGCATATCGCAGAGCGCCTCCAGGGCGGCCACGGCGTCGTCCCCCGGAGCGGCCAGGGTGTGAATGGCGCAGCTCTCCGGAGTCAGCCAGCTCGGCTGGTCCGGATAGGCGAAAAACCCCACCGGCGGCACCGTCTCTACCAGCACCAGGTGCCGGGCCTCCCGGAGCAGCGCCGCCCCCTGGTCGGGATAGCGTGGAAACCGCTGAATCGGACTCCGCCCGGCACCCCGCTCGAGCCGGGCGGTAAAGGTATCGGCCAGCACCGTGGCGCCGGTGGTGGCGGCGATCCGGCTCGCGGCGTGCAGGCCGTCGGCCCGCACCGCAGCGCCGTTCATGAGCATGACCACGGGTTCGCCGGATCCCAGCACCCGCGCCACGGCCTCCAGGGCGGCCGGGTCCACGGAGGGCCGCCGCGGGCGCTGCACCGGCGGTGCGGGGTCGTCCGCCTCCCCCCAGCTGCAGTCGGCCGGCAGGATCAGGCTGGCGATCTGCCCCGGCGGGCCGTAAGCGGCCTTGACCGCGGCCCGGGTATCCGCCGCCAGCAGGCGCGGCGAGGCGCAGGTCCGCAGCCAGCCGGATACCGGACGTGCGTAGGCTTCCACATCGGAGGCAAGCGGGGTTTCGTACTGACGGTGCCAGGTGGCGTGTTCGCCCACCACGTTGACGACGGGTGTGCGTGCGCGCATGGCGTTATGGAGCTGGGAGAGCCCGTTGCCAAGCCCCGGCCCCAGATGGAACAGCGTCGCGGCCGGCTTGTCGGCCATGCGCGCATAGCCGTCGGCGGCGCCGGCCACGACACCCTCGAACAGGCCCAGCACCGGGCGCATCCCGCGCACCCGGTCCAGAGCGGCGACAAAGTGCATCTCGGACGTGCCCGGATTGGCGAA
This sequence comes from Aquisalimonas sp., assembly GCA_007126095.1. GTDB lineage: Bacteria > Pseudomonadota > Gammaproteobacteria > Nitrococcales > Aquisalimonadaceae > Aquisalimonas. The sequence continues at coordinate 6,023 of SLBZ01000040.1, read as the reverse complement.
ACAGGTATCCACCCCGGCGTTCATCAGGGTGCGCAACAGCGTCTCGGCCCCGTTCATGGTCTCTCCCCCTCGTGCGTCGTAATGGTGTTATTGCACCATCTGACCGCAACCACGCAGCGCGGTCAAAACCCGGGGGGCATCTTCAGCCGATCACGCCCTTCTCCCGGAGCACCGCAATGGCCTCCCCGGAGTATTGCAGCACGTCACGGAGAATGGCGTCAGTCTGTTCGCCGAGCCGGGGTGCCGGGCGGCTGCTGTCCAGGGGCGTCGCGGAATAGCGGATGGGGTTGGCCACGGCCGGCACGCGGCCCAGTTCCGGGTGCTCCGTGGCCGTCTGCATGCCCCGGGCCTGGATCTGCGGGTCGGCGAAAACGCGGTCGATGGTGTTCACGGGGCCGCTGGGGACACCGGCGGCCTCCAGTTCGGCCAGCCAGTCGTCGGTGGTCCGGGTGCGGAACACGGCGGCCAGTTCCGGAATCAGCACCTGGCGATGGGCCACGCGCGCGGCATTGGTCGCATAGGCGGCATCCGCCGGCAGATCGGGCCGACCCATGACGTCGCACAGCCGCCGGAACTGGTCGTCGTTGCCCACGGTGAGCACCAGGTAGCCATCCCGGGTGGGGAAGGTCTGGTAGGGCACGATGTTGGGGTGGGCGTTGCCCATGCGCCCGGGCATCTGGCCGCCCACCAGGTAGTTCATGGCCTGGTTGGCGAGGGTCGCCACCTGCACGTCCAGCAGCGCCAGATCGATGTGCTGCCCTTCGCCGGTGCGCTCCCGGTGTGCCAGGGCGCCAAGACTGGCCACGGTGGCGTACATGCCGGTAAGAATGTCGGTCAGCGCCACCCCCACCTTGGTGGGCTCGCCCCCGTCAGCATCCGGGGCGCCGGTGATGCTCATGAGCCCGCCCATGGCCTGGAGCAGGAAATCGTATCCGGCCCGCTCGCTGTAGGGGCCGGTCTGGCCGAAGCCGGTAATGGAGCAGTAGATCAGGCCGGGGTTCACCGCCTGCAGGCTGGCGTAATCCAGCCCGTACCGGGCCAGGCCGCCCACCTTGTAGTTCTCCAGCAGGATATCGCTGCGCGCCGCCAGCTCCCGCACCAGCGCCTGGCCCTCCGGACGGGTGATGTCGATGGCCACGGACTGCTTGCCGCGGTTGGCCGAGAGATAGTAGGCGGATTCGGCCGGGTTGCCGTCGGTGTCATGCTGGTAGGGTGGCCCCCAGCCACGGGTGTCGTCACCCCGCCCGGGGCGCTCGACCTTGATGACCTCGGCACCCAGATCGGCGAACAGCTGCCCGGCCCAGGGGCCGGCGAGGATGCGGCTGAGATCCAGTACGCGGACGTGGTCGAGAACGGCGGGCATGGCGGGGCTCCCGGGTGGCGGGGGTTGAGATGCCGACATGGTGGACCTGAAGGTCCACCCTACGATGGCTCGAGGCCGGACTCCGGCTTGGTGGACCTGAAGGTCCACCCTACATCTAACCAGAAGCGGGGCACCCATGGGCGCCCCGCTGACAGCATGCCTCAGGTTCCGACAGGGGCTCAGTCGAGCGCCTTGGAGAACTCCGGCACGGCCTCGAACAGATCCGCCACCAGACCGTAGTCGGCCACCTCGAAGATCGGAGCCTCCTCGTCCTTGTTGATGGCAACGATCACCTTGGAACCTTCCATGCCGGCCAGGTGCTGGATGGCACCGGAGATGCCCACGGCGATGTAGAGGTCCGGGGCCACGATCTTGCCGGTCTGGCCGACCTGGTAGTCGTTGGGCACGAAGCCGGCATCCACCGCAGCGCGGGAGGCGCCCAGGGCGGCGTTGAGCTTGTCGGCGACCTCTTCGAGGATCTTGAAGTTCTCGCCACTACCCATGCCACGGCCACCGGAGACCACGATCTTGGCGGAGGTCAGCTCCGGACGGTCGGACTTGGTGAGCTCCTGGCTGACGAAATCGGCCACGGCGCTGTGATCCAGCACGTCCACCTGCTCGACACTGGCGGAGCCACCCTCGGCGGCAGCCGGCTCGAACGCCGTCGGCCGCACGGTGATCACCTTGGTGCCGTCGGTGGCCTGCACCGTCGCCATGGCGTTACCGGCGTAGATGGGCCGGGTAAAGGTGTCTTCCGACTCCACGGCGGTGATGTCGGACACCTGGGCCACATCCAGCAGCGCGGCGACCCGCGGCATGAAGTTCTTGCCGAAGGTGGTGGCCGGGGCCAGCACGTGGCCGTAATCGCCGGCGATGTGCGCCACCAGGCTGGAGAGATCCTCGGCCAGGCCGTGCTCGTAATGCGCGGCGTCGGCAACACGGACCTTGCTCACGCCGTCGACCTTGGCAGCGGCCTCACCAACCGCGCTGCAGTCCTTGCCGGCGACCAGCACGTGCACGTCGCTGCCGATGGCTTTGGCCGCGCTCACGGTGCCCAGCGTCGACGATGCCAGATGCGCGTTGTCATGTTCTGCTACGACGAGAATGGTCATTTAGATCACCTTCGCTTCGTTCTTGAGCTTGTCCACCAGCTCGGCCACATCCGCGACCTTGACGCCACCCTGGCGCTTCGGCGGCTCGGACACTTTCACCGTCTTCAGCCGCGGCGTGGTGTCCACACCCAGGTCGGCGGGAGACAGCGTGTCCAGCTGCTTCTTCTTGGCCTTCATGATGTTGGGCAGCTTGGCGTAACGCGGCTCGTTGAGGCGCAGGTCGGTGGTGACCACCGCAGGCAGCTTCAGGGAGACGGTTTCGGCGCCGCCGTCGATCTCGCGGGTCACCTGTACCTTGCCGTCCTGCAGCTCCACTTCGGAGGCGAACGTGCCCTGGCCCCAGCCCATGAGCGCGGCGAACATCTGGCCGGTCTGGTTGGCGTCGTCGTCGATGGCCTGCTTGCCGAGGATGACCATGTCCGGGCTTTCCTTCTCGGCCAGGGCCTTCAGCAGCTTGGCGACCGCCAGCGGCTCCAGCGCGTCATCGGCTTCCACGAGAATGCCGCGGTCCCCGCCCATGGCAAGCGCCGTGCGAATGGTCTCCTGGCACTGGCTCACGCCCATGGACACCACGACAACCTCTTCCGCGACGCCCTTCTCCTTGAGCCGCACCGCCTCTTCGACGGCGATCTCGTCGAAGGGGTTCATGGACATCTTGACGTTGGCGGTTTCTACGCCGCTGCCATCCGCCTTGACGCGGACTTTCACGTTGTAGTCAACCACGCGCTTCACAGGCACCAGAATCTTCATAACATCTCCGTTCTGCGTTGTGCGCTTGGCGAGCAATGGGTGTAAGCGGCCGCCGGGTCGAACCGTCCGTCATCTGTGCCCGGCAGCGGCATCAAAATTCCGCTATGCGAAACCCTGTTTCGTTTAAGCCCGGTGAGCATAGATAAGGGTCTGATCAGTGTCAAATTGCCCCCGCCGCCGCGGGTAATGCAAGACCGGAGCAACGGCCCACCGGTGTCGCCCCCGCTTCCAGGACACGACACCAGTGTATTGTACAGAAAGTACGCACCATGTCGCCTGTACGGCACGCTCCGGCATCGTGCACGACACGTGCGCGGCCACACTGCTCTCCAGTCCGACACATGTTATAGTGTTGCAAGTTGTCAGCGAGGGACGCCGCATGGGTACCAATGTCGTCACACCGTTCAAACACGCCGATCACGACCACGACCACTGCGTGGACGATGCACTGGCGCGCGCGGAACAGCAGTGCACGAAGAACGGGGTCCGCCTCACCGCCATCCGTCGGCGCGTGCTGGAGCTGATCTGGCGGCGCCACGAGCCCATGAAGGCGTACGACCTGCTGGACATGCTGCGGGCGGAGCGTCGCAGCGCGGCGCCGCCCACGGTCTACCGCGCCCTGGACTTCCTTCTCGAGGAAGGGCTGATCCACCGCATCGAGAGCCTCAACGCCTACGTGGGCTGTGGCGACCCCCATCGCCCGCACGTGGGCCAGTTCCTGATCTGCCAGCACTGCAACGCGGTGGCGGAACTCAACGACAGCGACGTCTACCAGGTGCTGACCAGCAAGGCGGAAGAACTGGGCTTTCAGGTCAACTCCCAGACCATCGAGATCAACGGCCTCTGCCCGGCGTGCCGCGACGCCCCCCGCATCAACGGCTGATCACCGGCACCGTCACTGACCGTGCGGTCGGCTTGCCCCTGACCGCCATCCGGCTTATTGTTGACGGTTAACGCCGTGAAGGGACTGGCGCTCCGAGCCGTTCACCCCCAATCGCCCATGGAGAGCAACCACCCAATGCGTGCACTCATCTGGAGGCTTGGTGTCGCCGTTGGTCTTGGTGGCGCCCTGCTCGTCAGTGGTCAGAGCCTCGCCGCCAACGAACGCATGGACCTCAGCGAAGCCTATCGACTGGCCGTGGAGCAGGACCCCAGGCTGCGCGCCGCCCAGGCGCGGCTGCGCGCCAGCGAGGAGCTCCAGCCCCAGGCCCGCGCCCTGTTCCTGCCGGAGATCAACCTGGAGGCGGGCGCCAACCAGAACTGGGAGAACTCCCAGTTCGGTGACCAGGACCGGGGCAGTGTGGACTACCATGGCTGGTCCGCTGGCGTGACCCTGACGCAGCCCCTGTTCCGCCGCGAGAGCTTCGCCCTGGCGGACCAGGCGGGCATTCTTCAGGACCAGGCCAGCCTGCAGTACGCCACCAGCCAGCAGGACATCCTCCTGCGGGTAAGCGAAGCGTACTTCGACATGCTGCTGGCCCAGGACAACCTGCGCCTCACCGAGGCGGAGCTGGAAGCGGTGCAGTCGGAGCTGCGCCGCGCCGAACGTGCCCTGGAAGTCGGCAGCGGCACCGTCACCGACCGGGACGAGGCGCGCGCCCGCTTCGACCAGGTGGAAGCGCAGCGTCTGCGCGCCCAGAACGACCTGCAGGTGGCACGGGAGAACCTTCGCAGCGTCATCGGCCAGCCCCCGCGGGAACTGGCGGGCCTGCGGGACGACTTCTCCGCCCAGCCTCCCTCCCCCGACGCACCGGAAGTCTGGGCCGAGCGAGCCGAGCGCAACAACCTGAACGTGCGCCTGTCCGAGGGCGAGTTCCGGCGCTCGCGCACGGAAGTGGAGCGGGTGCAGGGGCAGCGGTATCCCAGAGTCGATCTGGTGGCCAATTACTCGCGGAATTACCAGAGCGACAGTCTCGGGCCGGGCGGACAACCGGTCCCCGGAGTGGACGGTGAACTGGACGCGGAACAGACATCGGTCGGCATCCGCCTGACCATGCCGCTCTACGCCGGCGGCGGCCCCACCTCCCAGGCCCGTGAGGCGCAGGCGGAGCGGGACGCCTTCTTCGAGGAGTCCATCGACGCCCGCCGACAGGCCAGCCTGGAAGCGGAGTCGGCCTACCTGAACCTGGTCTCCAACCTGCGCCAGATCAGCGCCTTCGAACAGGCGCTGCAGTCCGTGCTGAGTACGGAACGGTCCACCCGGCGCGGGCTGGAAGTGGGGCTGCGCACCACCCTGGACGTGCTCAACGTCCAGCGCGACCGCTTCTCCACCCAACGGGATCTGGCCGAAGCGCGCTACAACTACCTGCTCAACTACCTGCAGCTGCAGGTGGCCGTGGGCTCCGCCATCGACGGCTCCACCATCGACGACGTCAATTTTTTCCTGGCCCAGCGCGCCGAGGACGAAGTGGATGATCTCGCCGACATGGAGGAGATCGAGACGCCGGAGAACGACGACTTCCCGGATGGCGATCAGACGGAGTAAGCGCTTGAGCGCTCCGGTGCCATCGCGCATCGGCGGCCGCCCCCTGCTGGCGGCCGCCGCCCTCGCAGCCGCGCTGCTCGGCGGTTGCGCCAGCTTGACGGCCATCGACCCGGATGACGCCTTCAGCGACCCCCCGCGGGGTGTGGAGCTCATCAATGTGCCCTACTTCCCCCAGGAGGCGCTCCAGTGCGGCCCGGCGGCTCTTGCCGAAACCCTGGTCTGGAGCGGTTACGAGACCACCCCGGGCGACCTGAAGCCCGAGCTGTTCATCCCCGAGCGCGAGGGCACGCTGCAGACGGAGATGAAGGCCCAG
>SLBZ01000072.1 GCA_007126095.1 Aquisalimonas sp. | reverse complement strand
GCACGCCATTGCCGATGCGCGTCAGCATGCCCGGCTCGCGGGTGAACAGGCGATGGAACGCATCGGTGGCAACCATCATGGTCAGCGCCCGCGCGCGGTGGCGATGCTCGTATTCAGCCAGCACCGCCGCCGCGCCGGGATCCCGCCCGCCCGCATGGGCGGTGTGGATCACCTGCGCCAGCGTCTCCACCCCCTGCAGGCCCAGGTTCAGACCCTGGCCCACCAGAGGGTGGATGGCGTGGGCGGCGTCGCCCACCAGTGCCAGGCGGCTTGCCGTGTAACAGGCCGCGTGCTGGCGGCGGATGGGGAAGCTGGCGCGGCCGAGTACGGCGGTAATGCCGCCCAGGTCTTCCGGGAAAGTGTCGACGATCTCCTGGGCGAGCATGTCGTCGTCCAGGGATTCCAGGATGCGGATCGCGTCGGGTCGCCCGTACCACACCAGCGACGCCCGGTTGCCGGTCAGGGGCAGAAACGCCTGCGGGCCATCCGGGGTGAATCGTTGCCAGGTCTGATCCTGCTGCGGCAGCTCCGTGGCCACGTTGATGATGAGCGCGCGCTGGTCGTAGTCGGTGTGGTGCACGGCAATGCCCGCGTGCTCCCGCACCATGGAGCGGGCGCCGTCGGCGCCCACCAGCAGCCGCCCGCGCAGCGTCGTGCCTGATGCCAGCCGCACCGTGACGGCGTCACCGTCGTTGGTGATCGCTTCCGGCGTCTCCGGGGCCAGCCAGTGGACGTTGGGCTGTTCGGCCAGTGCCTGGTAAAGCCCCGCCTGGATGACGCTGTTCTCGACAAACCAGCCGAACCAGTCATGACCCGTCTCGCGGGCATCGAAACGGGTCTCGCCGCCGCCCTGATCCCACACCCGCAGCCGTCGGAACGGGCACACGCGCACGTTGGTCATGAACTCCCACGCGCCGATGCGCTTGAAGAGTTCCGCGTTGGCGATGTTCACGGACGACACGCGCAGATCCAGCGGCGCCTGCGCGTCTACGTGCGGAGCGGGCTGGCTTTCGACCACGGTGACTTTGATCCCGTCCCGGGCGAGCAGCCCGGCCAGGGTGGCACCAACCATGCCACCGCCGATGATGATGACGTCCGCATCGTCCGTCATGGCGATTCAGCCGTGCTAGAAGTCGAATGCGCGGGTGCGCGGGGCGTTCACCAGCGTTGGCAGCCAGGTATCGAACAGGCTCTCCGTGGACCACTGGTCCTCGGCTACGCGCGTGATCAGCAGCCCTTCCATGATCGGCGCCTCGCCGACGATCAGCACCAGTCGGCCGCCGATGGTCAGCGAGTGGTGGAAGCCCGTGTGCAGCTCCGGCAGGCCGCCGCTGACGATGATGGAGTCGTAGCGCTTGCCGTCGTCCCAGCCGGCGGCCGCGTCACCCTGCTTCAGGGTCACGTTGCGGATGGCCTCGCGCTGCAGCCGGTCGCCCGCCGTGTCGATGAAGTCCTGATAGTAGTCAACGCTGGTGACGTGATCGGCCATGTGGGCGATGCAGGCGGTGAGGTAGCCACTTCCGGTGCCAATCTCCAGCACCTGCTCGGATGGGTAGATCTCCGCGGCCTGCAGCAGCCGGCCCTCCTGCTTGGGGGAGAGCATGACCTCGTCGTGGCCGATGGGCAGGTTCATGTCGGAGAACGCCAGATTGCGCAGGTGATCCGGGACGAAGCGCTCCCGCGGCATGGTCTCCAGCACCTCCAGGACCCGCGGGTCCAGCACGTCCCAGGTGCGGATCTGCTGTTCCACCATGTTGAAGCGGGCCTGTTCCAGGTTCATCTCGCTCATCGCCATCTCCGCTGTGTCTTGGCCGTCGTCGGGGTGGGCGGCGCGCATGTTGTGCTGCGCCCGCCCGGGCATCCGCTGTGCGTTATCATAGTAGTCTACGCTTCAGGCACGGGAATCCTAAGCAGATTTCCCCGGCCCGGCAAGCAGTTGAAGGGTGTCGTGGGCGTGTGCATCCGGGCGGCCCAGTTGCAAATGATTCGCAATTAGAATAGCCTTTTGACCCTCTTCATCCATCGAATTCCGCAAGGGATTCCGCGTTGTTTCGAGGTGGCTTTCCATGGCAGACCCGGCCGCGATGACGGCGCTATCGGATCGACTGGGCGTTCTGCTTGATCTCGGTGGGCCGGTCGTCGCTGTCCTGCTTCTGATGTCCGTGGTGGGCATTGCCATCGGCCTGCTGAAACTGTGGCAGTTCCAGCGCCTGCGCATCACGCGCCTGGGGTTCGTGAACGGCTGCCTGGACGAGCTGCGTCAGGGGCGTGACGACGCCGTGCTGGCGCGTCTGGCCGATGAGCGCAATCCCGCCGCACGGGTCATGGAAACCGCAATCCGCGGCCGCCGTGACCCGGACGTACCCATGGACCTGGTCCGCGAAGAGGTCACGCGCGTGGCCACCGGTTACCTGGACGCCCTGCGCAGCTACCTGCGCGGGCTGGAGGTGATCGGCTCCCTGGCGCCGTTGATCGGCCTTCTGGGCACAGTGCTGGGCATGATCGACGCTTTTCGGCAGCTCGAGGGTGCCGGCAGTCAGGTGGATCCGGCGCTGCTCTCCGGCGGTATATGGGAGGCGTTGCTGACCACCGCCGTCGGCCTGGCCGTGGCAATCCCGGCGGTCATCCTGCTCAACTGGTTCGAAGGGCGGGTCGACCGCTTCCGGCATCGCATGGAAGATGCGGTCACCCAGGTCTTCACCCAGGGCCTGCGTGCCGGCCACGCACCGGATGCGCAGGACCAGAGCGTGGCCAGCCTGCAGTCCAAACGCGCCGCTGATGCACATTGAGTACACAGACCGCCCGCGCCGCCGCAAACCGTCGCTGACACCACTCATCGACGTGGTCTTCATTCTGCTGGTGTTCTTCATGCTGGCGTCGACGTTTACCGAGTGGCGATCACTGGAGCTGAACGTTCCGGCGGAGGCCACTGCCCCCTCCGAAGAGGAGGCACCGCCGCTGGTGGTGCGTGTGGGTGACGACAGTGTCTCCCTGGACGGTGACGGCATGGCGCTGTCCGCCGTGGCTGACGCAATCGCGGACGCCATCAGCTCGGACCCCGAGCGGGTGGTGGTTGTACGCCCCGAGGGCGACGTGCCGCTGCAGCGGCTGGTGACCGTCATGGAGCGCCTCAACCAGGTCGACGGCGTGCGCATCAGCCTGCAGCGGGAGGACTGACATGCGCCTGCCTGCACCCAATCGCCGCGAATTCGGCGAGCCGGTCATCCCGCTGATCAACATCGTCTTTCTGCTGCTGATCTTCTTCATGCTGGCCGGTACCTTCACGACACCGGACCCGTTCGACGTGGATCCGCCCGAATCCCGTGCGGGTCAGGAAGCCGACGACGGCGAAGGGGTGCTGCTCCTTGGCGCCGACGGACAGTTGGCCTTTGAAGGCGAGGAACTCGAGGGCGACGACGCCCTGATCCGCGTGCTGGAGCAGCGGCTGGAGGAGGAACCCGAATTCGAGCTGCGCCTGAAGGCGGATGGCGCTGTCGGCTCCAGCCGCCTGCTGGACCTCATGGATCGATTGCGTGACGCCGGTCTGGAGCGACTGCTGCTCCTGACCACGGAGGGTGGTGACTGAGTCATGGGCGGCTTGCGTTGGCACCACTGGCTGATTGCGCTGGTTCTGGCGCTGGTGCTGCATCTGGCGGTGCTGGGGCTGTTCCGCGACGACGAGGCGGAGCCCGAGGACCAGCGCGCACCGGGTATCGAGATCACGCTGACACCCACGGCCGGTGAGCCGGACGGCGCGGAGGACGTGGAACCCGAACCGGAACCCGAACCGGAACCCGAACCGGAACCCGAACCGGAACCCGAACCGGAACCCGAACCGGAACCCGAACCGGAACCCGAGCCCGAACCCGAGCCCGAACCCGAGCCCGAACCCGAGCCCGAACCCGAGCCCGAACCCGAGCCCGAACCGGAGCCCGAACCGGAGCCCGAACCGGAGCCCGAACCGGAACCGCAGGAAGTGCCCGAGGGGCTCGAGGAGGCGGAGCTCGAAGCCGACGAAACCGAGGATCAGTCGGCCGTCGAGGGCGACCCCGAGGCCATCGCCTCCTACGGTGACGAGCTACGCACCTACCTGGATCGCCGCAAGAACTATCCCCGTCAGGCGCAGATGCGCCGTCAGGAGGGGGAGGTGATCGTGCGGTTCGTGGTCAACCGGGACGGCACGGTGGAGGAGTACGAAATTATCGCGTCCTCGGGCCACGACCTGCTGGACAGCGAAGTGGAAGACCTCCTGCGCCGCGCCTCACCGCTGCCCGCCGTGCCGGACGACCTCCCCGGCGAGCGCCACGAGTTCGAACTCCCGGTGCGCTTCAGCCGTTGAGCCGCCGGTCGCGCCGCTCGTGTCGGGGGGTGGCGGACCTGAAGGTCCGCCCTACGCCTGATGCGCCGCATCCGCCTTAGGCCGTAGGGTGGACCTTCAGGTCCACCACCCCAGGACAGGCGGAAACCTCCCGGTCACCGCAATACCAGGAACAACGCCCCGCTCCCGCGCTGGATGTGCAGCAGCAACTCCCGCTGACCGCTCGCCCGATCGCGGAACTCCGCCAGCGTGCTGACCGCCTGGCGATTCACCGACAGGATGACGTCGCCATCGCGTAGCCCCGCCCGGTGTGCCGGGCTGACCGGCTCCACGGACTGGATCACCACGCGCTGCTGGCTCTCGCGCCCCTCCCGCTGCTCGCTGACGCTGAACTGGGCGCCGCTGAGCCGTTCGCTGACGCGCTCGCCCTCCAGTATCACCAGCTCCGGTTCGGCGATGCGCACCTCCAGTTCCTGCACTTCGCCGTCGCGGCGGATGCGAAGGATCACTGTCTCGCCCACCCGCAGCAGACCGATGGCGTTGCGCAGGTCGGTCACTTGCTGCACGGAGCGGCCGTTCACCGAGAGAATGATGTCGCCGGTCTCGAGACCCGCTTCCGCGGCGGCCGAGCCGCTTTCGATCTGGGTAATGACCACCCCCGAGCGCTGGCTCAGGCCGAAGGCGTCGGCCAGCTCCGGCGTCAGGTCCTGGGCGCTCACGCCCAGGCGCCCGCGCTGGACTTCGCCGTGGGCGATGAGCTGGTCCATGACCGAGCGGGCCATGTTGGACGGGATTGCGAAACCAATCCCCACGTTGCCGCCGGCGGGGCTGAGAATGGCCGTGTTCACGCCCACCAGCTCACCGCGCAGGTTGACTAGGGCACCGCCGGAGTTGCCGGGATTGATGGAGGCGTCCGTCTGGATGAAATCCTGATAGCTGGTGAGCCGCAGCCCCGAGCGCCCCAGCGCGCTGACGATGCCGGACGTGACCGTCTGCCCGAGCCCGAATGGATTGCCGATGGCGACCACGAAGTCGCCCACGCGGAGGTTGTCCGAGTCGGCGAGGGTCAGTGCCTGGAGGTCGTCCGCCGGCACCTGGATCACGGCTACGTCCGTCTCGGAGTCGCTGCCCACCACCGTGGCGGCCAGTTCCCGACCGTCGGCGAGCGTGACCGTGATCTGGTCCGCGCGCCGGATGACGTGGTGGTTGGTCAGGATGTAGCCGGCTTCCGCATCGACGATGACGCCGGAGCCCAGGCTCTGGGTGCGGCGTTCCCTTGGCTGTTCGGGCGGGAGGTCAAAAAAGCGGCGGAAGAAGGGGTCCTGCAGCAGCGGGTTCTCTGCCACCAGCGCCCGGCCGGTGGTGGCGATGTTCACCACGGCAGGCGTGGTCTTCTCCAGCATGGGGGCGAGCGACGGCAGGGGCTCCCCGTCCACTGCGGCGGGGAGTTGCGCCCAGGTGCAGGTTGTTGCAGCAAACAGCATCGAAGCGGCGAACCACCGCAGTGCTTTCATCGGTCGCGTTCTCACGTTGGTGCGGCCCGGCCTCGGGCACCCCGTGCGCGGCGGCCGCACCAACCGCGCACGCCCTGTTCAGTCAGCGAGTCGTCATACCGACAGTTTCTCGCGCGGATTCACCGGCATTTCCTCGCGCATCCGCTCGTAGAGCTCCCGTGCCGCGTCCGTCTCCGGTTTCGGCGCAACAATGCTGAGCACCACGTACTGGTCGCCCGGCGGCTTGCCCGGCAGTCCCCGCCCCTTGAGACGGAAGCGCTTGCCGCTGCTCGACCCCGCCGGAATCTTCATGTCGATCCAGCCGCCAAGTGTCGGCACCTGCAGCTTGGCGCCCAGGGCGGCCTCCCACGGGGTAATGGGCAGATCCAGCTCCACGTCCTTGCCGTTCAGGCGGTACTGGCGATGGGGGGCGATGTTGACCTCCAAGTAGAGGTCGCCGCGCTCGCCGCCGCCCATGCCGGGCTGACCCTGCCCGCTGAGCCGGATCTGCCGGCCGTGGGTGATGCCCGCGGGGATTTTCACGCGGACCTGCCGCGGCTCCACCCGTCCGTCGTCGTGACGGGTCTGCAGATTCAGGTTGCGCGACGCGCCGTGATAGGCGTCCTCCAGGGTAATGGTGATTTTCGCGCTCTGGTCCTCCCCTCGCGCGCGAAAGCCGCGGCCGCGTGCCTGATAACCCCGAGCACCGCGGAAGCCGCCCCCTGCGAAGGGGTCTCCACCGCCGAAGATCGATTCAAAGAAGTCGCTGAACGCCGAATCCGCGCCGCCGAATCCGCCGTTGCCGGCGCGGCCACCGCCAAAGTCCCAGCCGGGCGGCGGCCGGAAATCGTCGCCCTGGTGCCAGCCGCTGCCGAGCTGGTCGTAGGTGGCGCGCTTGTCCTTGTCGCCGAGCACTTCATACGCTTCGCTGAGCTCCTTGAAGCGGGCCTCGGCGTCTTTCTCCTCGCTCACGTCCGGGTGATACTTGCGCGCAAGACGCCGGTAGGCCTTCTTGATGTCGGCCTGGCTGGCGTCCCGGTCAACGCCGAGCGTCTTGTAGTAGTCCTTGTACTCCATACGCCCTGTATCACCTTCCACGCATTCCCGGAAGGCCGGTTCGTGCGCCGGCTTCGGCGGGAGTGACAAACGGTTGATTTCGCGCCTAATGGCGCCTTTCCGGAATAGACATAGGGGCATTATCCGGGCTTTCAAGGGGTGACCGGAATGGGCCGATGGGTAACGGATGCCTTGATTGGCGGCGGCGTTACTGGTATAAAACGCGGCTCTCCGTCCCCGAGGACGGCACGAACGAATTCAGGAGGCGGACACCATGTCCAAGGTATGTCAGGTCACGGGCAAGCGCCCGGCCGTTGGGAACAATGTGTCCCACGCGAACAACAAGACCCGCCGTCGGTTCATGCCGAACCTCCAGTACCATCGGTTCTGGGTGGAAAGCGAGCAGCGCTGGGTGCGGCTGCGGGTCTCGACGAAGGGTCTGCGGACCATCGACAAGAAGGGCATCGATACGGTGCTCTCCGAGCTGCGCTCGCGCGGCGAAAAGGTCTGAGGAGGTCGGTATGCGCGACAAGATTCGGATGGTCTCCAGTGCCGGAACCGGTCACTTCTACACGACCGACAAGAACAAGCGGAACACCCCCGGGAAGCTTGAAATGAAGAAGTACGACCCGGTCGTCCGCAAGCACGTGATGTACAAGGAAGCGAAGATCAAGTAATCCGGTTCGCCGGACGCCTCCTGACACACAGCGGGCCCGCATTCTCCGGGATGCGGGCCCGCTGTGTGTCTGCGGTTTGCGATGGCCATGATGGTTCGGGCTGAGAACTGGGCCCGTCAGTGGTAGTGTCGGCTTCTGATACCTACGCTAAAACGGCCGGTTGAGCAGAGTCATCAGGATGACCCAGGCACCGCACCATCGTTCTGTCGCAGAGGCCGGGAGGAGGCTCCCGCGCCCATGAGCACTGTCTTCGTCGCCCGGCAGCCCGTCTTCACCCGCGATCTCCGCCTGTATGGCTACGAGCTTCTGTTCCGGGCGGCGGAGGGCGTGCAGCGCGCCGAGGTGATCGACGATGATCTCGCCACCAGCAGTGTTCTGCTCAATACGTTCACCGCAATCGGCCTGCAGGAGGTGGTTGGGCGCTACCCGGCGCTGGTGAACGTCAGCCGTGACTTTCTCGTCCGCGAAGCGCGGGAGCGTACGCTGCCGGCCCGGCGTATCGTGCTGGAACTGCTCGAGAGTATTACTGCCGAGCCCCAGGTCCTGGAGGCCATGGACGCACTGCGCGCGGCCGGATTCACCCTGTGCCTCGACGATTTCGTGCCGTCATCGGAGACCCTGCCGCTACTTGACCACGCGGACATCGTCAAACTCGAGGTGGAGGGCCGGACGCAGGAGGAACTCGCGGCGCTGGTCGAGACGGTGGAGCGCCCCGGGCTGCGGATGCTGGCCGAGAAGATCGAGAACCGGCAGCGTTTCCAGGAGTGCCTGGCGCTCGGCTTCCACTATTTCCAGGGGTATTTTCTCAGTCGGCCGCGCATGGTGCGGGGCTCGTCGGTGCCCGTGCACCGATTGCCGACGGTGCGTCTGCTTGCGGCTATCCAGCGGCCACAGCTCGATGTCGCCGACTTGGAGCGCATCATCGCCACCGATGTGGGGTTGAGCTACCGTCTGCTCCGCTACATGAACTCCGCCTACTACCAGCTCCAGCGCCCCATGGACTCCATCCGCCAGGCGGTGCTCTATCTCGGCACCCAGGAAATGCGGCGTTGGGCGTCGCTGATGGCCATTTCCGCGATGGACGACAAACCGCCCGAACTCATTTCCATGCTCACCGTGCGGGCGCGCATGTGCGAGTTGCTGGGAACGCAGTTTCATAATGGCGACAGCGACACTTATTTCACCATCGGGCTGTTCTCCGGCCTCGATGTGGTGCTTGAGGCGCCACTCAAGGACGTATTGAAGGCGCTGCCCCTGAGCCGCGATCTGCGCGATGCCCTGTTGCGTCGCAAGGGCACCGGCGGCAAGGTGCTTGACTGCGTCCTCCACTACGAGACCGGCGACTGGGACTGGCTGGAACTCAGCGGCTATCCTGCGGCTCAGGTCATCCAGGCGTACCTGGATGCCATTGCATGGTCACGGGATGCCTTTCAGCACCAGTATCCGGACTGAGTGCAGTCGCACAGGACATCGACTCTTAAGGACGGAGCAGCATGACCACCGAACCATTGCTCGTCGCCACCGCACTGGAGCGGCGCTTTGGCCAGCGCGCGGCGGTGGCTGGCATCGACCTGACCCTGGAGCGGGGCGAGGTTCTCGGCCTTCTGGGCCTTAACGGCGCTGGCAAGTCCACCACGCTGGAGATGCTGTGCGGCGTACTCGCACCGAGTGCGGGCGGCATCCGCGTCGCCGGAGTGGATCTGCTGGAGTCCCCGCGGGCGGCCAAGCGCCATCTGGGCTATCTCCCGGAGGTGCCCCCTCTGCAGCCCGATGCCACGGTGCGTGGCTATCTGCGCTGGACGGCGCGCCTGCGGCGTGTGCCCACGCGGGCCGCCTGCGCGGCGGCAGCCGACACGGCTCTGGAGCGCTGTGGCCTCGAAGAGGTTGCCGGCCGGATCATCCGTAACCTTTCCAAGGGTTATCAGCAGCGTGTCGGCATCGCACAGGCCATCGTGCACGACCCGCAGTTGATCGTGCTCGACGAGCCAACGGTTGGCCTCGACCCCCGCCAGGTGCAGGCCATCCGTGCCCTGATTCAGGACCTGAGGCAGGCCCACGGCGTGATCTTCTCCAGCCACATTCTCGCGGAAGTCCAGGCCGTTTCCGACCGAGTCACCATTCTCCACGAGGGGCGTGTCATTCATTCCGGGCCGGCCAGAGGTGATGCGCCGGGGCCGCTGCGGTTCGTGGCGCGGTTCGCGGAGCGACCGGATTTATCGTTGCTGACGGCCATCAGGGGCGTCAGCAGCGTCGATGCCGCGGGCGGCGACGGCGTGCTGCTGGAACTCGACGGCGAGCACGCCCTGGACGGGCTGGTTGCCGCGTCCGTCGCGCGCGGCTGGCGGCTGCGTGAACTGCGGCGCGAGCAGCACACCCTGGAAGACGTGTTCCTGGAGCTGACCCGGTGTGGCGGGGAGGAGGCTGCATGATGGTCCTGCGCATTGCCGCGCGCGAACTGCGGCTGCTGTTCTGCTCGCCGTTGCCGTGGATCCTGCTCGCTGTATGCCAGGTGGTTGCGGCCTGGTGGTTTCTGTCGCTGGTTGAGCAGTTCCAGAGCACCTATCAGCCCATGCTGGTGCGCACCAACAGCCCCATGGGGGTCACGGATCTGGTGCTGATGCCGTTCTTCGGCAGCGTGGTCGTTCTGGGGCTGCTGCTACTTGCCGCGGCGCTGCTTGCCATGCGGCTGATTGCGGAGGAGCGGCGCAGTGGTGGCTTGCACCTGCTTTACGCAGCGCCGCTGAGCGTTACTGAGCTGGTGCTGGGCAAATATCTGGCTGCCGTGGGGTTTCTACTGCTGCTGGTGCTCAGTTGGCTGGCCATGCCGCTGACCCTCCTTGCGGGGACGGAGCTGGATCTCGGCCGCCTTGCCGCCGCCGGCCTGGCGCTTGCGCTGCTTGGCGCGGCGTTTGCCGGGGTCGCGCTGTTTGCGTCCAGTCTCGCCACGCAGCCGGCCGTGGCAGTGGCGCTGACGGCCGGAATTATTCTGGCCCTGGTGGGGCTGGATGCGGCGCTGGACACCGGCGATGCGGTCACACGGTACGTGGCACTGCTGCCGCACTACGAGACGCTCGTGCAGGGACGGGTCGTGTCCACGGACGTGATCTACTTTCTGCTGCTGATCACCGGCTTCCTCGGCTTTACCATCAAGCGCCTGGATGGCCTGCGGCTCCATGCGGGCTGAGTCTGCCGCCGTGGCAGGACGTGAACTGGGACTGATACATGCGGATTGATCGTCGAACGCTGCGCTGGCTGCGCCTCAACAGCTTCGTCATGGGCATAGGCTTCCTCGCCGTGCTTGTTCTCGCGGCATGGCTGAGTACGCGCTACACCGTCGCCGTGGAATGGTCCACCACTGGCGGCGGCGAGTTGTCGGACAGCAGCGTCGAGCTGCTGGAAGGCATGGATGAACCGCTGGAGGTGGTTGCCTTCGTTCGCCCGGACGACTTCCTGGCCGGTCACATCGAGCGCCTGGTCGAGCGGTACCAGCGCCACCACCCCGATCTGCGTTTTCGTGCCATCAACCCGGATGCCCGGCCGGAGCTGGTGCGCCAGTTCGGTGTCGAGGGGCAGGGCGAGATGGTGGTCGAGTACCGGGGGCGTCAGGAGCAGGTCGCCGCACCCAGCGAGCAGCGCCTGAGCGCAGCGATTGGCCGCCTCGCGCATGCAGACGGGCGGCCCGTGGTCTATCCCGTGGAGCACGGCGAGCGTGACCTCGCCGGTGATGCCAACCACGACCTGGGCAGTTTCGGTGGCTACCTGGATGAGCGTGGTCACGAGCTGTCAGCCCTCAATGCCGGCGATGGTGTGCCCGATGACGCCTCGTTGCTGGTGGTGGCCGGGCCCCGCAGTGACTGGGCTCCGCCCCTGCGCGACGCGGTGACCGACTGGGTGGATGCGGGCGGCAACCTGCTGTGGCTGGTGGATGAAGACGACCGCGAACGGCTGGACTTCCTCGCGGAGGCGCTCGGCATCGCCATTCTCCCCGGAATCATCATCGAACCCCAGGCCGAGGCGTTGCTGGGCGTGGACGATCCGCGGCTGCTGTTGCTCGCCGATTACCCTCGGCATCCGGCGCTGGACCGCCTCGACGGCATGGCGCTGTTCGTCGGCGCCCGCGCCCTGGAGCTGGGCGATACCGCTCACGAGCAGTGGCAGGTCAGCCAGTTGCTGCGGAGTGATGAACGCCACTGGATCGAGCTGCAGGACCCGGACAACCCGTCGTTCGACGCCGCGGCCGGAGAACGGCGCGGCCCCCTGAGCGTGGCGCTGACACTGAGCCGGACCGGCGCCAATGACGCCGAACAGCGCGTAGCCGTGGTGGGCGATGCGGATTTTCTCTCCAACGCCTATGTGGGCAACGGCGACAACCTGCAGCTCGGCATGCAACTGGTGGACTGGCTCACCGACGGCAGTGGCGCCGGCGCCATGCCCGGGCGTGCGGCGCCCGATCAGACCCTGGAGCTGACCCGTACGCACACCATCGCCATCGGCGTCGGCCTCCTGCTGGTGCTTCCGGGACTCTGGCTGCTCGGCGCTGGCTGGGCCTGGTGGCGCCGGGTGCGGGGCTAGCATGAGGCGCCGGCTGCTGATCAATCTCGCGGTGGTGGCCCTGGCCGGCCTGCTGGCCGCGGTGGCGTGGCTGGACCTGGAGCGCGGAGACCAGTCCCCGCGGCTCACGGGGCTGAGCCCGGACGAGGTTCGCGTGGTGCGCATCCAGGACGCCGACGGCGAGACGCTGCGCATGGAACGCAGCGGGGAGGGGTGGCTGATCACGGAACCGGTGGAGGCGCCTGCCAGCCAGTTTCACGTCGAGCAGCTGCTGGAGCTCGGCCGGGCGCCCAGTGAACGCCGTTACCCGCTGGATGACGTGGACGCCCGCGAACTCGGGCTCATTCCGCCGCAGATCAAGGTGGCGTTCAACGGCACCGGCATCGGCCTCGGCGATACCGAGCCGATGGACGGGCTGCGCTACGCGGTGGTGGACGACCGGGTCCACCTGATCCCGGATGGGCTCATGCCACTGCTGGACGGGCCGTGGTGGAATTTCCTTGATCGCCACCTGCTGCCGCGCGGTGCCACCGTAACCGCGCTGGAGACCCCGGCGCTGGCCGGGCGAACGGGGGATGACGATTGGCAAGTGGATCGTGGCGATCTGGACGCCGACGAACTCGCCGAACTGGCCGCCGCCTGGAGCGAAGCCGAAGCCCTTGTGGCGCGGCCCCTGGACGATCCGCCGGACGTCGATGCCCCGGACGTGCGCCTGTGCCTCGATGAGGGCAGAGAGCGGCGGTTCGTCGCCACGGAGGAATCGGGCGAGATCCGCCTGGTCGACATGGATTCCCGCGTCGCCTACGTGCTGCCCGAGCACGTCCGCGGTTACCTCCTGGACGGTCGCGAGTAGACGCATGCCGGAACTGCCCGAGGTTGAAACCACCCGCCGCGGCGTCGAGCCCCACGTTACCGGCCGCACCATTACCGATGTGGTCGTGCGCGACCCGCGGCTGCGCTGGCCGGTGGCGGCCGATCTGCCCGACGCCCTGCGCGGGCGGGTGGTCCGGCGCGTCGATCGGCGCGCCAAGTACCTGCTCTTTCGCGCCGCGCCGGACACGCTCATCCTGCATCTTGGCATGTCCGGAAGCCTGCGGGTCGTGGAGGCGGGCACCCCGGCCGAGCCGCATGCCCATGTGGATGTGCTGCTGGATTCCGGCCAGGTGCTGCGCTACGTCGACCCGCGCCGGTTCGGCAGCCTGCTTCTGGCGCCGGGGGATGGGGCGGCCCATCCATTGCTGGCCCGCCTCGGGCCCGAACCGCTGGGTGACGCATTCACCGGCGCCTGGCTCTACGCCCGCTCCCGCGGCCGTCGGCAGGCGGTGAAAGCGTTCATCATGGATGCAGCGACCGTAGTCGGCGTAGGGAACATCTACGCGGCTGAGGCGCTTTTTCGCGCGGGGATCCACCCGGCGCGGGCGGCGGGTCGCGTGGGGCGTGCCCGTTACCACCGACTTGCCGACGCCATCCGTGCCGTTCTCGGTGACGCCATCGAGGCCGGCGGCACGACCCTGCGCGATTTCGTGGGCAGTGGCGGCAATCCCGGTTACTTCCGGCAGTCACTGTCGGTCTACGGTCGGGCCGGGGAGCCATGCCCTGCCTGCGGGACGGTGTTACGGTTGATGCGGGTCGGCCAGCGGAGCACATGTTACTGTCCGGTCTGTCAGCGTTGACGTTGCGATCGAGGGTGCATGTGTCGCAAACCGCGAATGATTGGCCCGATAACCCGGGCCGCTGTGATCCATGCCACATTCCCGACCGGACGATAAGCGTAGGCTGACGAGTCTGGATAATCGGATGCGATCGTCGACGCGACCGCTTAAGCATAGAGACGAGTGAGGAGCCAGCGTGCCATGGGGCTTTTCGGCAAGAGCGGCAAAGAGACCAAACGCCGCGGCGGCGGGACGACAATCATTGCCACCGGGACAACCCTCGTCGGGGAGCTGAAACCGGAAGGCAACCTGCACATTGATGGCCGTATCGAGGGCAATATCCGCTCGGAGTACGACGTCTCCATTGGTTCGGATGGCAGCTTCGAGGGCGACATTCAGTCTCACCGCATGGTGGTCAGCGGCTTCGCCCGCGGCCGTATCGAGTGTGACAGCCTCGAAATCGTCGAGCAGGGCAAAGTGCTCGGTGAAGTCTCCAGCCGCGCCTTCGTGATCGAGCCCGGCGGTCAGTTCCTGGGCGAAAGCCGTTCCACGGATCAGGAGGCGGTTGCTGCGCTGAGTCACTGGAAACAGAAGAGCGGCGCGTCGGCATCGGAGGAGCGGGCGGACGTGGTTGCGCCCGGACCGGAGCCCGACCCGGAACCGGAGCCGCCGGTGGATATTTCACCGGAGCCCGAGCCGGACGTGGCCGCCGCGGTCCCGGAAAGTGAGCACGCGGCAGAGCCGGATATCGGCCCGGCCCTGGGGGATGAAGACCGGCAGCCAGGCGCCGATGACGGTGCCGAGCCCGGCCGCGCCCAGGATCGGGACGACCCGCGCCAGGGGCGTGACTGGGTCGCTCAGGGTGAACGGCGGTGGCGATAACGTCGTTTGAAGTTTAGGATCGGGGGGGCCGGGGCCTGTGACGGTTCGTCCGACGCGCAAACGTCGCTGAATGGAACCGCAGGCCAAACGGAAGCAGACAATCGGGGGTGACGCTGTGGAACGTGTAATTGGACTCGATATGGGTTACGGGTTCATCAAGGCCAACGATGGCCGCGATGGAGTCCGTTTCCCCAGTGTGGTCGGCCATGCCGGTGGCGGGGGGCCCATGTCACTGGGTTTCCAGAAGCCGGATCCGACCAGCGATCTCCGGATCACCGTGGGTGGCAAGAGCTTCTTCCTGGGGGATCTGGCCATCCGCCATTCGCGCATCGCCCACCGCGGACTGTCCGCGACGCGTGCCGAAGGAGACGACCTGCGCATCCTGTTCCTGGGTGCGCTGAGTATGTTCTGCCGGGAGTCAATGAACGACTTCCAGGTGGTCACCGGTCTGCCGCCAGGGCGCATGCATCTGGCCGACGACCTGGTCTCGCAGTTGCGCGGCGACCACACCGTCACCCGTCACGTGGGCCGCAACCGTCAGGATCTCAGTATCCGCCTCGACCAGGTGGAAGTGGTGCCCCAGCCGCTGGGCACGTTCTGGTCCGAAGTGCTGGACAGCCGCGGACAGCTGCGTGGTGATTCCAATCTCCTGCGCGGCCGCGTCGGCATCATCGACGTCGGCTTCCGCACCACGGACTTCGCCACCATCGTCGAAGGCGAGTACGCGCCGGCCTGGAGCCGGACCGTGCCGCTGGGCATCTCCACCGGGTATGACACGCTCGCCGCCTCCCTGGCCACGCAGTACGGCCTGGAACGCGAGCCTTACACGCTGGACCAGGCGGTGATCGATGGCGAAGTGAATGTCTCCGGCCGTCGGGTGGATATCACCGACCTGCGCGATCAGATCCTCGGTGAAGTGGCCACCAAGCTGATGGTGGAACTGCAGTCCCTGTGGCAGCTGACCGAGTACGATGCCGTGCTGCTGACCGGCGGTGGTGCCCACGTGCTGGAGCGTTATCTGCGTCCGCAGGTCCCCCAGAGCGTGATGGTAAGCGATCCGGTGACCGCCAATGCCCGTGGGTACATGGCCTGGGGCACCTACCAGAATCTCGACGTGCAGCCGGAAGCCCAGACCACCAGCGGTGGCGGGTTCAGTACCGATGCGGCGAACCAGCCGGCGTCCAGCAATTACGAGGCGTCGCGATTCCAGCCCGAAGAGCGCGCATCGGGCGATTTCCGCCGCGAGTAAGGACTTGGCTGACAGTGCCCGGGCCGCAGGCCGCTGCCCGGGTAGTTGCTATGGGGAGTACTGCACGTCGACGATGAGGTAGTGCGCTTCGCCGTCCGGCAACGGCACGGTGACCTCGTCATCGACGGTTTTCCCAAGCACTGCTCGTGCCACTGGCGCATCGACGCTGATGTAGCCGGCATCCGCATTGAATTCATCCGGGCCGACGATGCGGTAACGAACACGCTCGCCGTCGTCATCCTCAAGGGTGATCCAGGCACCGAAGTGGATCCGTGACGGGCTGGCTGGCGTCTCCTGCACCACCGTGAGCTCGTCCAGGCGCTTGCTGAGATAGCGCACGCGACGATCGATCTCGCGGAGCTGCTTCTTGCCGTAGATGTACTCCGCGTTTTCTGAACGATCTCCCATGGCGGCTGCTTCCTGCACGGCCCGGGTTACCTCCGGGCGACGTACGCGCCAGAGCCAGTTCAGTTCCCGCTCCAGTTCGCGCCAGCCTTCGCGGGTGATGTAGGGGGACTTGCGGTGCTGTGGTGGGCGATGGCGGCTCATGTCCACTCTTGGCGGTTGCCTGATGCAGGCGCGGGATGCCGGTCAGCGGCACCCCGCGTCCGGTTGGCGTAGTCAGTCGATGACTCGTACGCCGATGCCGTGGAAGTCGCTGTCCTCATTGCCCTCGGCGGGCTGGATGATATCAACGATTTCAAGGGTCTCCACGTCCAGGATGGAGAAGCCAGGGGTCGAGCCTTTGGCGATATGTGGCATGGACACGGGGTTGGGGCCGCGCAGGGTGATGAACGCGTACCGCGAGTCCGGGGAGAAGTCCAGGATGTCCGGCGTCTCGCCCGTGTCGGGGATGGTGTCCCGAATCTCCAGCGTGTCCGCATCGATCACGATACCGTCGGAGCTCGCCCGGTTGACCATCCAGATGGCGTCGCCGTTTGGCACGTTGCGCACGCCGTGGGCGTCGATGCCCTGGCTCACGTTCGAGGCGGCCACCTCCAGCGTGTCCACATCAAGCGCATACCACAGGCCGGTTGCGGCGCCTCCCCCGTTGACGATCATGTGCTGCTCGTCCGGTGTAAGCATGGTGCCGCAGTTGACCTGGAGTTCGTTCGGCGAGAACACCGCGTCCAGGGTCATGCTCTCGGTGTCCATGACCACCAGGCCGCCGTTGTCCAGGTCCGGGCCCAGAGTGATGAATGCCCGTGAGCCGTCGGCCGTGGTGTCGTGGCAGATGGCGGCGACGTCGTTGAAATCGCCCTCGCGTTCCTGAAAAGTCGGGTCGTCGGCGATGACCAGTTCGCGCTCGATGGCGAAGCGTTCATTGTCCAGATCAGAGGAAACCTCGACCACCTTTCCGTCGCGCTCCACGTCCGGTGAGCCGATGACGTCCACGAGAATGGCGCTGTCGTCGGGGAGGAAACCGGCCATGTGGCTGCGCGGCCCGGTTTCGATAATGTCGACAACGCGGTAGTCTTCCGTCCGGATCACGGCGATGTTGCCGGTGGCCACGTTGGCGACCGTCGCGTACCGGTAGTCGGAGCTGAAGTCGATCATGTGCGGCACTTCCATGCCGTGGGCGCCGAAGTTGATGCGAGCCACTTCCTTGAGGTCCTGATCGTAGATGTGCGCCTTGTGGGTCCCCTGGTCCAGGGCCCAGATCTCGTAGCGTGCACTGTCGGCGGATGCCGACTGGAGACCGGCACCAGCGACGATTGCCGCGAGCGCGAGTGAGCCCAGTCCTTGCTGAGCCAGTCTGGGGGGAGTGTAAGTGTGCATGCCCTCTCCTGTTGCGTGGTCTGGTTCGTTTATCATTGCCGGGCGGACTTCACGGAAATGTATCGTTCAAGCCACCAGAATACACGCGCTGAAGCGCTTAAACTGGTTTTTCAAGTATAGGTTCTGCGTCTGCTGACGATAAAGGGCCAGACGCGCCGCCGGATGCGCCATCGAAGCGCGCCAGGCATTGCACGGCGGGATGCATCACGAGATAGGGGGCACAGGAAATGATTGAAGAGGGCAGCGCATCCGAGGACAGTGATCGGTTCACGCTCACGGAGCAGCCGGACATTGTCGCTGTATTGCGTCAGTTGGCGCGCCGGCCGGAGCTGATTACGGCCTGTTTCAATCAGGGCAAGGAGAGTTTCAATACCGCTGTGGTCCGCGTCGACGCCGATCGGGGCGAGATTGATCTGGATCCCGGTCCGGAGCCCGCAGTGAACCGGCGTGCGCTCGCGGCGGGCACACTGGTCTGCATGGCGCGGGAGAACAACGTCAGCGTGCGGTTCCGGCTCAATGCCGTGCGGGAGAAGGAAGGGCGGGATGGCACGGTCTTCCGCGCGGCGCTACCGGACAGCCTCTATCGTCTGCAGCGCCGGGAGTATTTCCGCGTGCCCACCGCCGTGGCGAAGCCTGTGACCTGCCGGATTCCGGCTCCGGATGGCGAGACACACACGTTCCGCGCCATGGACCTCAGTCTCGGGGGGGTTGGCATCATTGATGCTTCAATGGATCTGTCGCTGAGCATGCGCGATGTCTTCGGTCAGTGCGAAGTGGAGATTCCCGGGAGCAGCCCGCTGGTCATGGATCTGGAAGTGCGAAACATTTCGCGACACATGTTCCGTGACGGCACGGTCGGTCGCCGTGTCGGGCTGGCCTTTCGCAACCTCTCGACCAACGGCAGCACCCTGCTGCAGCGCTATCTGCAGCGACTCCAGATTGCCCAGCGGGGTGCGCAACCCGATTTCGACTGAAATGCTGTGACAGTCTGTCCGTCAGCCGAGCCGACATGTCTCCGTTTGGAGACAGTAAAATAAACAATAGAAACAGCTAGATATGCCACTGGCCCGGAAATGTGTTGCCAATACTTGACACTCCGGGCCATACCCTCCTGTCTGCCGCTATTCAAGTATCTGTTTTTGAGTGTCTTTTTTTTCTGGCACGCGATGTGCTTACCAGGTAAGTGCCATCGCCTGGTCGTCGTGGCCCGCCTCAGTGTATGCCCTGCTACCACGACGACTTTGTGACCTTCGGTGTCCCGCGCACCCATCACCGTTGGTCACCAGGCAGCGCGTCTGCCCACCCTGACGCGTGAACCTTGCCCCCGTCTCTCGACGGGGGTTTTTTTTGTCCGCGATCACCAGCTGTGATCCGTGAATGAATGTGACCTGCCCGCGTTTGATGGTGGACGTAAACGTCCACCTACGCCTTGTGAGGGGCGTGAAACGTCGATCCACGCCTATCACGAGGGGGGTACGTGTAGGGTGGACCTTCAGGTCCACCAATAATCGGCGCGGGCGATGGCGTATCCGTTCACGGATCGCAGAACGGTCCGATCTCCCAGAACCGCCGGCACTGGAAGCGCTCTTCGCAGGCCTGCAACTGCTGCTCGTACTGGATCGCCGTGCGTTCAACGCGATTGGCCGCGCGGTCCAGGGTGTCGTTGTGTTCCCAGTTCCGGCGGCGGTAACCGGCGTGACCCTCGTGGTAGGCGAGGTAGAGGTGGCGGGGGTTGTTCTTGCTGATGCCGAGCCGGTCCTGGGTGTTCTGGTTATACCAGCCGACGAAGTCGAGAGCGTGCCTCATGTTCGTGCGGCGCGAGAACAGCGTGCCCCGCTCCTCCTGATACTCGCCCCAGACGGGGTTCTGCGCCTGAGCGAAGCCGTAGGCGGTGCTCGGGCGGCGCCAGGGGATGAAGCCCAGCAACCGGGTCCGTGGCGGCCGGGCATCGTGCCGGAACGACGACTCCTGCCGGATAAAGGCCATCTGCGTGGCGATAGGCAGCCCCCAGCGCTCTTCCGACTCGCGCGCATAGTCATACCAGCGCGGCTGATGGTCGAAGATATGGCACAGGTTGTCCGTGCGGTCCGGGGGTGTGGTGCCGCAGCCGGCAAGCAGGAGCGTGACGGTAGCGACCAGAGCGGCTGCACGCATGAGGCCCTACCGGCGTCGCTCGTTTCGTGCCTCGAGCCGGCTGACCAGCCCCTCGACACCGTCCCGGCGGATGGCACTGCCGTACTCCTGCCGGTAGTTCGTGACAAAACTGATGTTCTCGATCACCACGTCGTAGACGAGCCAGCCGTGCGCCTCCGTCTCGATCATGCGGTAGTGGACGGGCACGGACGTACCGTCGAATCGCAGCGTGGTCCGCACAGTGACGCGCCCGTGCTGATCCGGCTCCGATACCCGATCGATGCGCAGGATGTCGCCAGCGCCGCGTCCGTCCACCATGTCCAGGGCTTCATCGATATTGTCCGCGAGCATCCGCGAGTACGTGCGGACCACGTGCTCCTGGAAAGCGGCGACGAACCGCTCCTGCTGTTGTTCGTCCGCGTCGCGCCAGTGCCGCCCGAGTATCAACCGGCTCATCAGCTCGAAATGCACCCGCGGGGAGAGCACCTCGTCGATGAGGGCCTCGCCCACCGATGGATCCTCGGCGATGGCCTCATGGTGCTCGAGCAGGCTGTTGAGCGAGGCGCGGAACGTCTCTTCGACAACGGATTCCGGGGACTTGGTCACCGCGATGGCGGGCCATAGGACAATGAGCAGAACGATCAGCGGCTTGAACAGGGGTCCGTGTTGCATCGGTGACTCCGTTGGGCGGTGGCCGGAGGCGAGGGCGGTTGATTTTCGCCATCGCCCATGCCGGTCTATACTGGATCCGGAAAGGCTGTCAGGTGCCTCATTATGCTCGATGTTTACGTTTACTACCCGCGCGGGCCGAATCTCTCGCCGCCGCGCCAGCTGGGGCAGGTGCAGCAGACCCTGCGCTACGCGGATGACGGCGTACTGCCCCGGGACCGGACGCCCGGGCGTGAGGCCATTGAAGAATGGAATCGTGCGACACGGAAATCGTTGTCACGTGGCGACGTGGTCGATGATGACGCGCCGCCGGACGCGTCCGGCGGCGGAGACGATGATCGCCAGGGTGGCGATCACATTGACACCTACGCCTGACGAGTCCTGGCTTACTCCCCGGTGACCCGCGCTTCGCCGCCGCCGCGGGGATCGCTGGCTGCGTCCATGACGCCGTCCACACGATTCCAGAAGACCACCTGCATGTCTCCGTACCGACGCAGCATGGGCCGCACGGTATGGCCCTTGGCGGTCAGGGCGCGACGGGTCTGCACGGAAATGGCGCCGGGCTCGTGCTCAATCTTGTCCGGCAGGTACTGGTGGTGGAAGCGGGGGCGGGCGACCCACTGCTCCGGCTCCAGGCGGTCCGCGAAGCTGATCACTCCCAGCAGCACCTGCGTGATGATACGGCTGCCGCCAGGACTGCCGATGACCGCAACCCGGTCGTCCGACTCGACGAAGGTTGGCGTCATGCTCGACAGCGGGCGCTTCCCCGGCTCGATGGCGTTCGCCTCACCGCCGACCAGGCCGTAGGCGTTGGGCTTGCCGGGCTGGCTGGCGAAATCGTCCATCTCGTTGTTCAGCAGCACCCCGGACCCCGGCGGCATGAAGCCGGAGCCGAACGGGTAGTTGATCGACAGGGTGGCACCGACGCGGTTGCCCTCGCCGTCAATGATGGAGAAGTGGGTCGTGTCCTCCCCTTCGCGGTCCGGGTCGGGCAGGTCCTCGCTGGGCGTGGCCTTGTCCAGTTGCAGATCGGCTCCGATCGCCTCCGCATGGGCCATGCTGGTCAGGCGGGCAACGGGAATGTCGACGAAATCCGGATCCCCGAGGAAGAGCTGTCGGTCACGGTAGGCGCGGCGCATGGCCTCCACCTTCAGGTGGATGCGCTCGGCTTCCGGTTTGTTGCGCAGCTCGTGCTGGGAGAGGATGTTGAGCATGGTCATGAGGCTGATGCCGCCGGCGGATGGCGGCGCGGCGGCCGTGATGCGCAGGCCCTGGTATGTGCCTTGGATCGGCTCCCGCTCGACCACCGCGTAGTCCGCCAGGTCGTCCATGCTCCAGATGCCGCCCGCCTCGTTGGTCCCCCGGACCAGCCGCTCGGCCACGTCTCCCTGGTAGAACCCCTCCAGCCCGTCGCGCGCGATCCGCTCCAGTGTCAGCGCCAGATCGGTCTGCACGATGGTGTGGCCTTCCTCCGGGACCTCGCCGTCGTCCAGCAGGACCGCGGCTGCGGCGGGGGAGTCACGCACGGCATCCAGGCGGAACCGCATCATGCGCCGGTAGTGCTCGCCCACCTCGAAGCCGTCACGCGCGTAGCGGATGGCGGGCTCCAGGTTGGTGGCCAGGTCCAGCTCGCCGTAGTCGTCGGTGATGTGCACCAGTGCGGCCGGGGTGCCTGGGATGCCCGCGGCCAGCGGACCGTCCAGGGAGTCGCGGCCGCGCACCTCGCCGGATTCGTCCAGGTACATGTCCCGTGTCGCCCGGCCCGGCGCGGTTTCACGGCCATCCACCATGGTCTGGAAATCGTCCGCTTCCCGGTGCAGGAGCCAGAAGCCGCCGCCACCGATCCCCGAGCCGTAGGGTTCCACCACGGCGAGGGCCGCCGTCGCGGCCACTGCGGCGTCAAAAGCATTGCCGCCCTGGTCGAGTATCTCCACTGCCGCCTGCGTGGCGAGCGGGTGCGCCGTTGCCACCGCTGCCCCCGGCGGCGTGGCGGCGAACGCCTGTGCGCTGGTGAAAAACAGTGCGGCAGTGGCAATGATCCCGGCCAGTCTGGCGCGTACCATGCAGTCACTCCTGGGGTTGTGAAATTCAGCGCCGCAGTCGGGCGATCAGCGCTTCGGCGACCTTGGGATGCACGAACTTCTCGATGTCGCCGCCCAGCGCGGCCACTTCGCGGACCAGGCTGGACGAGATGTAGGCGTACTGTTCCGCGGGCGTCAGGAAGACCGTCTCCACGTCCTGGATCAGCTGGCGGTTCATGCTCGCCAGCTGGAATTCGTACTCGAAGTCCGACACGGCGCGCAGGCCGCGCAGGATGACCTGCGCGTTCTCGGCGGCGACGAAGTGGGCGAGCAGCGTATCAAACGCCTTGACCTCGATGTTCGGCACATGATCCAGGGCAATCCGGGCCAGTTCCAGCCGCTCATCGTTGGAGAACGCTGGCTTCTTGCTGGGGCTGGGAAATGCGGCGACGCCGATGATCAGGCGGTCGAACAGCTTGGACCCCCGCTCCACCAGGTCGATGTGACCGTTGGTGATGGGGTCGAAGGTACCCGGATAGATGGCTGTAATGGTCATGCGCTCGCCCTTTGTCCTGAAAAACTCGATCGCCGGAAAAATGGCCTCTCATCAAACCATCCGCCGCGCCCGGGATCAATTCCCGTTCGCCTGCAGCAGCACGAAGCGTACGTCCCCGGCTGTTCGCTCCCGCAGGACCTGCCAGTGGGGCGGCAGTGCCGGGGCCTGTTGTCGCGCATGTTCCATGTAGATGCGGGTGTCGGCGTGACTCCAGTTGCCGGTTGCCAGCGCCTGGCAGGCGGGCTGCAACAGTGCCTCGCGGAATGGCGGATCCAGAAAGATGATGTCGAAGGGGCGGGCGGTACCGCCTGAAAGCAGCGACAGGGCGTCGCCACCGTGGACGCTGACCCGGTCGTCGGCTGCCAGCAGCCGGACATTCTCCCGCAGGGCGGCGAGCGCCCGGCGATCACGCTCGACAAGGACCACCTCTGCCGCGCCACGGGATGCCGCCTCGAACCCCAGGGCGCCGCTGCCGGCGAACACATCCAGGCAGCGGCTGCCGGGGAGGACGGGCTGGAGCCAGTTGAACAGGGTCTCGCGGTTGCGGTCCGCCGTGGGGCGCAGCCCGGCTCCGCCGGCGAAGCGCAGCCGCCGGCCGCGCCACTCGCCACCGATGATCCGCAGTTCATTGCGTGCCCGTTTCGCCATGGCCACGCAATGTACCGCCAGCCGGTCATGAATGCCACGGCCGGGTTACGGCGTCAGTCCTCCTCGGGCTCCTCGCCGTCCTCGTCCTGGGGGCCGACGATGACCGTCGTGAAACGGTCCGGGTCGAGCCGGCGCTGCAGTGCATCGCGGATGTCATCCGCGGAGACGGCCTCGACGTTGTCCTGGAACGTGTCCAGGTAGTCCAGCGGCAGGCCGTGGAAGCCGATGACGGCGACGTAGCCGAGCATGCCGCGGTTGCTGTCGAGCTGCAGGGGGAAGCTGCCGGTGATGTTGCGGACCGACCGGCGCAGCTCGTCCTCCCCGGGGCCGTCGTCGCGCAGCGACCGGACGGTGGTGTCGAGCACCTCCAGCGCCTCCTCGGTCCGGTCGGCCCGGATCTGGGTGTTCACGAAAAACGGCCCGGAGCGGGTCATGGGCTGGAACCGGCTGCCGACGCTGTACGACAGCCCGCGCTCTTCGCGCATCTCCTCCGCGAGCCGGCTGACCAGCCCGCTGCCCCCGAGGATGTGGTTGCCCACGTACAGGGGGAAGTGGTCGTCGTCGCCCCGCTGGTAGCCGATCTGCCCTTTCAGCACGTGGCTCTGGTTGGTGCTGAACGGGATATGGATGGTCTCACCGGCCTTGTCCGTGGGTTCGGGCTCGGGGATCGGGTCGGGGCGCTCGCCCTGTCGCAGGCTGCCGCCGAGGTGATCGGCGATGGTCTCCGCTTCGGCGCGGCTGATGTCGCCGACGATTGCCAGCGAGGCAGTCTCCGCAACGTAGTAGCGCTCGAAAAAGGCGCTGACGGCGTCCCGGTTCAGCTCGCCCAGGCTGTCTTCGGTGCCGCCGGGGTTGCTGGCGTAGGGGTGATCGCCGTAGATGGCCTCCCAGAACGCTTCCCTGGCGATGGACCCAGGATCGTTGCGGCTGTTGCGCAGGCTGACCAGCATGCGCCGCCGCTCGCGGTCCACCGCCGCCTCGGGAAAGTCGGGCTCCCGCACGACCGTCGTGAGTGCCTCGACCGCGGCGCTCATGGTGTCCGGTTCATTCAGGGTCCGCAGGCTGACGCTTGCGGAATCGCGCCCACTGCTGGTGGAGAAGCGCGCCCCCTGGTCCTCGAAGCGGCGGGCGATCTCGCCGGCATCCAGGCCGCCGGCACCCTCGCTCAGCAGGTTGCTGGTGAGGCTGGCCAGTCCGGGTTGATCGCCGTCGCGCGCCGAGCCCGCGTCAAAGGTGAGCCGCAGGTCCACCATCGGCAGTGTTTCGCTCTGCACGAAGTAGACATCCAGGCCGTCATCGGAGGTCCAGTGCTGGATGTCCAGCGCGGCGTGGGCCGGCGCGGCCAGCGCCAGCGCGCCCAGCGTCACCGCGACGGCAAGGAGGTTGCGGAAGTGCGTGGAAAGGCTGCGCATGATCGCTCCTCAGTATCCGGTTGTGTCGTCGGTGGGCGCCGCGCCGGGTATGCTGCCCGGCAGCGAGGGGTCGTCGCCGTTCTCGGGCTTCAGGTGGCCGACGGTCAGACGGTCATCGATCAGGTAGCGTTGCGCCACGTCGTGGACGTCTTCCTTTGTCACCGCTTCCAGCTCCGTCTCGAAGTCGCGCATGGCCTCGTGGCCGATGCCGGCGGTCTCGAGCAGACCGATTTCCATCGCCTGACCGGAGAGGGAGTCCAGGCGATAGACGTAGTCGGCGCGAAGCTGCACTTTGGCCCGCTGCAGCTCCTCGTCGGTGATGCCGTCCTCGCGCACATCGCGGATCTGCTCCCGCAGCGCGGCCTCCACGTCGTCCAGGTCCGTCTCGCCGGTGGGACGGCCCTGCAGCGTGAAGTGCGTGTCCAGCCGCGCGATGCTGCTGTAGCGTGCGCTCACCCCCGCTGCAACTTCCTCGCCGCGCACCAGCCGGCTGGGCAGGCGCGCGCTGTCACCACCATCGAGCACCTGCGAGAGCACGCTGAGCGCGTATGCGTCGCGGCTCGATTCGGCGGTGGCGAGAGAGGGCACCTGATACCCCATCATGAGGTACGGGTTGGCGTTCTCGTGGTGTACCGTGAGGCGGCGCTCGCCCATGGGCTCCACTTCTTCGCGCACCTTCTGCTCCGGGGCGTCCCGCGGCTCCATGTGGCCGAAGTACTCGTCGACCAGATCGCGGACGGCGTCGGGGTCCACGTCGCCGACTACCACCAGGATGGCGTTGTTCACCCCGTACCAGTCGTCGTACCAGTCCTCGACGTCCTGCAGGGTGAACTGCTCGATGTCCCGCTCCCAGCCAATGATGGGCTGGCCGTAGGGGCTGCTGTGCCAGGCGACGGCGTTGAAGCGCTCGTGCAGAACGCCGACGGGGTTGTCGTCCACCCGCAGACGGCGCTCCTCCTTGACCACCTCGAGCTCCCGGTCGAACTCGTCCTGATCGAAGACGATGTTGTCCAGGCGGTCGGCGCCCAGCTCCAGGGCAATCTCCAGGCGGTCGGCGCCGAGTTCCTCGTAGTAGCCGGTGAAATCCCGCCCGGTGAACGCGTTGAGCCGGCCGCCTTCCTCGGAGATGGTGCGGGAGAAGGTGCCGGTCTCCCGGGTCTCCGTGCCCTTGAACATCATGTGCTCCAGCATGTGGGCGATGCCGGTGGTGCCGGGCTGTTCGTGACTGGAGCCCACCGGGAACCAGAGCTGGTTGATCACCACCGGGGCGCGTTCGTCCGGCTTGACGATAACCGTCATGCCGTTGTCCAGTTCGAAGCTGTGGATGTCCGCAGTGGCGGCGGCTGCGGTGCCAGCCGACAGGAGCAGGCTGGCGAACAGGGCGAGACATGATCGCATCATGGTGATTATCGCTCTCTGGTGCGTGTGTATGTCGTGGCAGCGTTGTTATGGTCCGGCTGTGATCGCGCGTTGCGACCGGATTCCCCCTGAGCAGGTTGCGCCGACAGTGCTAGGATACGCAAACCGCTCACCAGAGAGTGACCACCAAAGACATGTTCGGGTTCAGAAAAGGGAAACAGGACGAGACGCCGTCCACCTCCGAAACGCCGGATGACGGCGCCCAGCGCCCCGGTCTGTTCGGGCGGCTGAAGGAGCGGCTGGGGCGGACCCGCTCGGGGCTCACCGAGGGTCTGGCGACGGCGTTTCTCGGCCGCAAGACCATTGACGACGAACTGCTCGAGGAGCTGGAGACCCGGCTGCTCATGGCCGATGTCGGTGTCGAGGCGACCACGCGGATCATCGAGCGCATGACCGAGCGTGTGCGGCGCAAGGAGCTGGGCGACATCAACGCACTCATGCAGGCCCTGCGCGCCGACATGATCGAGCTGCTCGCGCCCTGTGAAGAAGCCCTTGTGCCGGAGAACGCGGACGGGCCGTTCGTGGTACTGACCGTCGGCGTCAACGGTGTGGGCAAGACCACCACCATCGGCAAGCTCGCCAGCCGCTATCGCGGTGAGGGGCGATCGGTGCTGCTGGCCGCCGGAGATACCTTCCGCGCGGCGGCCGTGGAGCAGTTGCAGCAGTGGGGCGAGCGCACGGGCATTCCCGTGATCGCCCAGCACACGGGGGCCGATTCCGCTTCCGTGATCTACGACGCTCAGCAGGCCGCCAAGGCGCGCGGGGTCGACGTGCTCATCGCCGACACCGCCGGGCGTCTTCATACCCAGGACAATCTCATGGACGAGCTGCGCAAGGTCCGGCGCGTGCTGGGGCGGCTGGACGAAACCGCGCCCCACGAGGTGTTGCTGGTGCTGGACGCCAGCACCGGGCAGAACGCGCTCTCCCAGGCGGAGCAGTTCCACAAGGCCGTGGGTGTCTCCGGGTTGATCGTCACCAAGCTCGACGGTACGGCCAAGGGGGGCGTGATTTTCGCCATCGCCCAGCGTCTTGGCCTGCCTATTCGCTACATCGGCGTGGGCGAGCGCCCCGACGATCTGCGGCCGTTCCACGCCGAAGAGTTCGTGGATGCGCTGCTTGGCGATGCCATGGATGTGCAGTAGCCGCTGGCGATGATTTTCTTCGATAGCGTCAGTAAACAGTACCCGGGCGGCCACGAGGCACTGCGCAGCCTGTCGTTCCAGGTGGATCGCGGCGAGATGGTCTTTCTTACCGGCCATTCCGGGGCCGGCAAGAGCACCCTGCTCAAGCTGATCCCGGTGCTGGAACGCCCCAGTCGCGGGCAGATCGTGATCAACGGCATCAATCTGAATCGCCTGTCCTCGCGCCGCATTCCCTACCTGCGCCGGCGAGTGGGCATGATCTTCCAGGACCACCGGCTGCTCCACGACCGCACGGTCTACCACAACGTGGCCCTGCCACTGGTCATCGCCGGCGTGCCCCATCGCGACATCGGCCGGCGTGTGCGCGCGGCGCTGGACAAGGTCAGTCTGCTCCACCGCGAGACGGCCTATCCCGTGACCCTCTCCGGCGGGGAGCAGCAGCGCGTGGGAATCGCCCGGGCGGTGGTGACCCGGCCGCCGATTCTGCTCGCCGACGAGCCCACGGGTAACCTGGACCCGGAGCTCTCCGAGGAGATCATGGGCCTGTTCGAGGCCTTCAACCGCGTGGGTGTCACGGTACTCATCGCCAGCCACGATCTGGACCTCATCCGCCGCCTCGGGCATCGCTACCTGAGCCTGGGGGATGGCCAGCTTACCGCCGACAGCGGGCGCACGGGCCGGGGAGGCTAGGGCGATGGCGGAGCGCAGCGAACAGCGCAGCAACCGCGCCAGCACGGGCATTGGCCCCATCGGCCGGCTTCAGGCATGGGGTGCCGACCACGCCCGCGCGGCCGTGGGTGCCCTGGGGCGGCTCGCGCGCACGCGCCTGGCCAGCGGCATGACCGCGGGCGTGCTCGGCATCGCTCTGGCACTGCCGGCGGCCTTTCTGCTGTTGCTGGACAATGTCGAACGGCACGCCGGGGACTGGGACGACGGGGCGCAGATCTCCTTGTTTCTGCAAATGGACATCGGGGAATCCGCCCACCGCGAGCTCGCCGATGAGCTTGCGGGCCGCCACAGCATCGAGCGCGCCGAGGTGGTCACCCCGGACGAGGCGTTGACCGAATTTCAGGAGCTCTCTGGCATGGATGCCGCGCTGGCTATGCTCGATGACAACCCGCTGCCGCCCGTCATTGTCATCCATCCGCGGCGCGGCACCGATGCCACCAGCCTCGAGACGCTGACCAACGAGCTGAGCGACCACGGCGCCGTCGATCGGGCCCGCCTTGATCTGGAGTGGGTGCAGCGCCTGCAGGCCATCATGGAGCTGCTGCGGCGTGCCGCGTGGATCGTGGCGGGGCTGCTGGGGCTGGCCGTGATCATGGTGGTCGGCAACACCATTCGCCTCGCCATCGAGAACCGCCGCGAGGAGATCGTGATCACCAAGCTCATTGGCGGCACCAACGCCTTCATCCGGCGGCCCTTTCTCTACGAGGGGGCGTGGTACGGCGTGATTGGCGGGTTGCTGGCCACGATCCTGGTGGAGGGCGGCCGGCTGATGCTGAGCGGGCCGCTGCACCGGCTGGCAGAGCTCTACCAGACCGGGCCGCTGTTGAGCGGCCTGGGGTTCCAGGGCATTGTCGCCGTCTGGGCCGTGGGCATCGGTCTTGGCCTGGCCGGGTCGTGGATCGCCGTGGGGCGCCACCTGGCCTCCATCGAGCCGCGTTAGGGTCGTTGGTTTGGTGGACCTGAAGGTCCACCCTACGACGGTCCGGTGGTCCGGTGGTCCGGTGGTCCGATGGTCCGATGGTCCGGTG
>SLBZ01000044.1 GCA_007126095.1 Aquisalimonas sp. | reverse complement strand
TCCACCCTACGTCTACGCCTTCGCCCTGCGTGCGTATCGAGGCCTTTCCGGTGGACCTGAAGGTCCACCCTACGGGCACCGTCAGTCCGTAGGGTAGACCTTCAGGTCTACCAGAACGAGGTCCACCGCACGGGTACCCTCAGGCCGTAGGGTAGACCTTCAGGTCTACCGGAACGAGGTCCACCCTACGGGCACCGTCAGTCCGTAGGGTAGACCTTCAGGTCTACCGGAACGAGGTCCACCGCACGGGTACCCTCAGGCGGTCAGGGCTTCCTCGCGGGCGTTCTTTTCGGGGCCGCCGGGCACAGTGATGTCCGGCATGGCATGGGCGTCCACTGCGGGGAGGTGCTCCTCCCGTGCGCGCTTGCCCTCGCTGGCGAACACCACGCCACGGATGTCGTGCAGCGCGCCGTCGGCGGCCTCACCGATGAGTTTGACATGGGCGAAGGCGTTGCGCTCCTCGCTGGCGGGAAACCGCACGCAGCGATCCGGCACGTCGCCGGCCTCAAACGGCACCCGGCGCACGGTGTTGAGCTCGTTCTCCCAGAGGGCGTCCAGGTAGTCCGGATTGAAGAGGTCGTCGGCCGGGTCGATGACGCGGTCCGGCCACCCCTTCCAGCCCACCACCACGTGGTAGCGCACGAAGCCGATATCCTGCGGTTCCCAGCTCAGGTACAGGTCCACGAACTCCTCCGTGAGCCCGTGCTGCTCGTTGTTCAGCACGCGGCCATCGCCGCGGTCGTGATAGCGGCTGGCGTCGGACCATTTCAGGTTCAGCTGCGACAGCGCTCGCGCCGTCTGCGACGTGGTCACCGCAGACACGCTGCGCTCCAGCGCCTCTTTCGCCGTCACGCCGGCCGTGGAACGGCGCGCTCTGTCCACCTGGCGCGCCGCCTGCCGTGCAACGTTGGAATTCTTCTTCAACAGCCCAAGCACCTGACTCACAATCGACATACACGCACCTTTTTTACTTGTTGCCCTGCATTGCCGATCGACGCTAGCACGCCCCCCGGCCGCCGGGGACCGCGGAATAGCGAGACTGTGAAGCAGTCCCGATTGCAGCGGGTACTGTATAGTGCGGTCGGTATCCCATTCCCGCAGAATCGAAGGTCGCAATGGAATCCGTCACACTTGGGCCACTGGTCATCTCGCTGCCGCGTCTGTTCCTGATCCTCTCCGTTGTCGCCACGTTCGTGGTTGCCTCCTGGTGGGAGCGGCGCCGTGACGTGGCCCTGACCGCGCCGCTGACGGCCGCCGTGGTGGCAGGCTTTCTGGGCGGCCGCGCCGTTTACGTGGTGCAGCACTGGAGCTACTACCGCGATGCGCCCGTGGAGATGCTCTACCTGTGGCAGGAGGGCTACTCGGCCGCCGCAGGCATCGCAATAGCCCTGGTGGCCGCCGTGCTGCTGGGCGTATGGCGCCGGGCACCGCAGCGCCACCTGCTGGCGCCGCTGCTCACCGGCGCGGTGCTGTGGTTCGGCCTCAATCTGGGCGCGGCGCAGTTCAGCGACACGTCCGAGCACCCCATTCCGGATATCGTGGTCTACGATCTGGACGACCAGCCACTGGCGCTGAACAGCTTCACCGGCAAGCCGGTGGTGGTGAACCTCTGGGCTACCTGGTGCCCGCCCTGCCGCCGGGAGATGCCGGTGCTGGAGTCGGCCCAGTCCCAGCGAGACGACATCCACTTCGTGTTTGCCAATCAGGGCGAGTCGCCGGACGACGTGGCCGCCTATCTGGACGAGGAAGGCCTGGGCCTGGAGAACGTGGTGCTGGATCAGGCCAGCCGGGTCGCGGATCACTTCGGCGCCCACGGCATGCCGGTGACGCTGTTCTTCAACAGCCAGGGCCAGCTCGTGGACGCGCACATGGGCGAGGTCTCGGGCGCCCGGCTGCACCAGTACCTGCAGGACATCGACGGCTGAGAACAACAATGACGACAGAGCAGATGCGCATGGACCGGGTCCTGGCCGGCTCGGTGGCCATTCTTGTGGGACTGGGGCTGGCACGCTTCGGCTATCCGCCGCTGGTGCCGGGCATGGTGGATGCCGACTGGTTCACCGCCGCCGCGGCGGGGTATCTGGGCGCCGCCAACCTGCTGGGTTACCTGCTCGGCGCACTCACCGCGTCCCGTTTCGCCGGCCGGGTCGGTGCCGCGGCGGCCATCCGCCTGGGGCTGCTGCTGATCGCCGTGAGCTTTCTGGTGCTGAGTTGGGCGGCGCCCTTCGCGTGGTTTTTCATCTGGCGGTTCATCTCCGGCTGGGCGGGCGGCGTGTTGATGGTGGTGGCCGCCTCCACGGTGCTGACCACCACGCCGCCGTCGAAACGGCCGCTGGCGGGAGCCATCGTGTTCAGCGGCGTGGGCGTGGGCATTCTCTTCTCCGCCAACGTGGTGCCCTGGCTGACCACGGTCTCGATCAGCTGGGCGTGGGTCTCGCTGGGGGT
Organism: Aquisalimonas sp.; assembly: GCA_007126095.1. Classification (GTDB taxonomy): domain Bacteria; phylum Pseudomonadota; class Gammaproteobacteria; order Nitrococcales; family Aquisalimonadaceae; genus Aquisalimonas. The sequence continues at coordinate 282 of SLBZ01000044.1, read as the reverse complement.
GCTGTGCCTTCTGCTCACGGCGGCCACCTGGGGCGCGTGGCGCGGCGTGAGCACGGCCGCCGGCGCATCTCCGGCGCAGGCCACCCAGGCCGCGTCATCGGCACGCGCCGCACTGCCCCTGGCGGTGATGCTGGTGGTGGTGGGCTACGGGCTGCAGTCCGTGGGCTACGTGCCCCATACGCTGTTCTGGGTGGATTTTCTCGCCCGCGAGCAGGGCCTGGGCATGGGCTTCGCCTCGGTGCAGTGGAGTATCTTCGCCCTGGGCGCCATCGCCGGGCCGTT
>SLBZ01000113.1 GCA_007126095.1 Aquisalimonas sp. | reverse complement strand
TCGGCCTGTCGGCGGCGCCGGGGTGGACCCGCCTGGGGGCGGAGTGATCGGCACGACACCGTGCGTGGGGAAGATCGGCCCAGGGAGCCGGCACCCCTCGGTGCGGAACCTGGAGCTGGATTTGAACGCTCTGGACGCTTGGGGCTACCAGTGCGTGATCACGCTCATGGAACTTAATGATCTGATCGACTATCAGCCCCGGAATCTGGCAGCGCGGGCCCGAGCCCGTTACGGTGAGTCGAGTTGGACACCTGCCGATCGTAGACGGCAGGACACCGGCTCTACGGGTTGGGGCGCACGCGGATTGTCGCCTACCCGTTACAGTTCACTTTTGGCCAGCCCGGAGTGGCGCTCGTAGACGCCCGCAACCCGATGACACCGCTCCAAGAGGCAGCCCATGATTCACGGACTGACACCGCCTCGGCCAACGGCCGACTCACGACAGCGGGCAGAGCTCCTGCAGCAATGCGAGGTGCTGATCGCAGCCGATTCCGTACTCGCCTCTGCTGTCCCAGCGAAGCCTGCGCGGACCAGAAGGCTCGCAACGGTTGCCATCCTGGCCTCCAATCGGATTGAGGGTTGGTCGGGCCCTGTCGCCTTCAACGCCCTCCTGGCAGCCCGGAAGGCACTGACCGGAACCGACCCGCTGGACCGGAAGGCTGCGCTGTGCCACGCACATGGCCGGCTTACCGACCACGGAGTTGTCCACGGTAAGTCTGCCGGGGAACTGCGTAACCAGGACGTGATGGTCGCCCGCCACAAGGCACCATCCGCGGCGCAGGTGCCCGCTTTAATGGATGCCTGGCAACATCTTTACGGGCGCCCGGCCGGGTCGCAAACGGCGCGGGTCCTCGATGCCTTGTGCGCCCACCACCGCCTGCTCTACATCCACCCCTTCCGGGATGGCAACGGCCGACTGGCGCGGCTCGACCTCGAAGCGCGGCTCCAGGCTGCGGGCCTGCACTGCAGCACTCATTGGGCTGTCGCCACTGCGCTACTGCGCCACGAAGCTTCCTACCGCACCGCGCTGGCGTGGGCCGACGCGCCGCGCCGTGGCGATCTCGATGGCCGCGGGGCACTCTCCCACGCCGGGCTCGCTGCTTACTGCGCGACATTACTCACCGCGCTCGCGAGTGAGGTTCACATACGCTGCCGGAGGGCTGGCGTCGCCCCCCCGGCCGTTTGACGTCATCGGACACGGACAGTCCAAACGAGCCTCGACCATATGAGCGATATTTTTCCGACTAAGCTCATTTGGCTGTACACTACAGGAGCACTGACCGAAATCTCGGGTATACGCCATGCAACAGATGACCGCTCAAAAGCAGCACCAGCTCGGTGCCGCAGGCCTCCGCGCCTACCCCAACATTGCCCGCGCATGGGAGCTGACTGAATCCCAGGCCGCACAACTGCTCGGCACCCCGGCAAGCACCTACCGGCGGTGGAAGCGCAACCCTGAGCGCGCCAATCTCGATGTGAACCACCTGGAGCGGCTGTCGTTGATCCTGGGGATCTACAAGAATCTGCACATCCTGCTCCCGCGCGAGGACGCTGCGGACAGCTGGGTGCGACGCCGGAACACGAATCCGTTGTTCGGGGGGCACACCCCGCTGGAGCGCATGCTGGGAGGCCAGGTGGGCGATCTCGTGGCGGTGCGACAGCATCTGGACGGTGCCCGTGGCTGACGAGTGCAACCTGTTCCCTGTTTCCCCGGTCCGCTGGCCGCGGTCGTACCGCATCGTCCCCGCTCGCTTCCCCCCAATCGCCCTGTTTGAGGGCATCGCCGGTGATCCCGCCGATCTCGATGCATTGAACGAACTCGAAGGCCTGACATCGAACCGCTTACGCGAAGAGGCGGGCGAAATCCACCTGATCAAGCAGGAGGATCGGCGTTACGGGCCGGGATGGTCACCGATCATGGCCGCCCTGTGTTATTCGCGGCCCAGCCGGTTCACCGATGGCAGCTTCGGCGTGTACTACTGCGCTGACAAAGAGCGCACGGCCGTCGCTGAGACGCGATACCACCGCGAGCGCTTTCTGGCCGAATCCAATGAGCCACCCATGGCGGTGGAGATGCGCGTCTACATCGCGGAACTCGACGCCGACTTGCTCGACCTGCGCGGTGATACCAACTTGGCCACCTCGTACCTGGACCCCGACAACTATGCCAACAGCCAACGGCTCGGCGCGGTTGCCCGCATGCAGGATCATTACGGACTGGTCTACCCCAGCGTCAGAGATCAGGAGGGCGGCCATTGTGCCGCCGTTTTCCGCCCTCCGGCACTTGGCTCGACCCGCCAGGGGAAGCACTTCGAGTATCGCTGGGATGGTCAGCGGATTACGGCGGTCGTCGAACTCCGGGAGACGAGCTACTAGCCAAACCGAACCACTGTCGACGATGCACGATGTGCGCTCATGGGACTTCCTCCTATGCTCGAATCATAGCGTCGGAGTGTCCATGACACCGGATGAAGTCCAATTACTGACAATACAGATCGCGACGGGTTCTTCCCCGTTCCCCGGTCCAGCTCAAAGCCTTGCGACGGGCTGTAGCTCAGTTTACCTTGTCCGCATACACAGTCGTTTTCTTTGGTGCACACGCAGATGCCCTACACCATGCGCACAACCAAGATGGTATTCATACCCAGGTGGCAGTCCGCCTGAGGGTCCGGTGCATGTGCGTTTGAGCTGACAATGATCTCTACGACGAACCGGGCCCCCGCCCGGTTTTTTCG
>SLBZ01000063.1 GCA_007126095.1 Aquisalimonas sp. | reverse complement strand
CGGCAGTTTCTACCGCATCGACTCCGAGGAAGCCGGCTGGAACTCCGAGCGCGTCTACTCCGACGGCAACATGGGCCACCGCCCGAAGGTCAAGGGTGGCTACTTCCCCGTCCCGCCGGTGGACAGCCTGCATGACATCCGTACCTCCATGTGCCTGGCCATGGAAGAGCTCGGCCTGAGTGTTGAAGTGCACCACCATGAGGTGGCCACTGCCGGTCAGTGCGAAATCGGTGTCGAGTTCAACACCATGGTCAAGAAGGCCGACGAGGTGCAGAAGCTCAAGTACGCCGTGCACAACGTGGCCGCCGCCTACGGCAAGACCGCCACGTTCATGCCCAAGCCTCTGGTTGGCGACAACGGCAGCGGCATGCACGTGCACATGTCCTTCTCCAAGGACGGCAAGAACCAGTTCCAGGGCGACCAGTATGGTGGCCTGAGCGAGACCGCCCTGTACTACATCGGCGGCATCATCAAGCACGCCAAGGCCATCAACGCCTTCGCCAACGCCTCCACCAACAGCTACAAGCGGCTTGTGCCCGGTTTCGAGGCGCCGGTGCTGCTGGCGTACTCCGCCCGTAACCGCTCCGCTTCCATCCGTGTGCCGTGGATCTCGAACCCGAAGGCGCGCCGCATCGAGGTCCGGTTCCCCGACCCCACCGGCAACCCGTACCTGGCCTTCGCCGCCATGCTGATGGCCGGCCTGGACGGTGTGCAGAACAAGATCCACCCGGGCGATGCCATGGACAAGGATCTCTACGATCTGCCGCCGGAAGAAGAGAAGGAGATCCCCAAGGTCGCCTTCTCGCTGGAAGAGGCCCTGGAAGCCCTGGACAACGACCGCGAGTTCCTGAAGCAGGGTGGCGTGTTCACCGATGACACCATCGACGCCTACCTTGAGCTGAAGGAAGAGGAAGTTCAGCGTCTGCGCATGACCACCCACCCGGTGGAGTTCGACATGTACTTCAGCGTCTGATTCGGCTTCCCGAGCCGATCCGGCACTGGCCCCGGCCCTTGTGGCCGGGGCTTTTTCGTTGGGCTGTCGCCCCCTCCCGGCCCGCTGCCCCGCGTGCTACATTCCGTGGTATGAGAACACGGATCGTGATCGCCCTCATCGGCCTCTTCCTGCCCCTGGTGGCCACTGCGGACATCTACAAGTGGGTGGATGAGGATGGCAATGTCGTTTACTCCGACGAGCCACGCGAAGGCGCGGAACGCCTGGAGCGCACCGCCCCGGATTCGTCCTACCGCTTCGAGACGCCGCGGCGACCCTCCGGCGACCCCTCCGCTTCCGGCGATAACGGCGATAACGGATCCCGCTACGACCATGTGCGCATCGTCCACCCCACGGACGAGGGAACCGTGCGGGACAACCAGGGGCTCGTGGACGTGCAGCTCGAGCTCAGCCCCGCATTGCGGGCGGAGCACCGCGTGCAGTTTCTCTTCAACGGCGAACCGCAGGGAGAGCCGTCCCGATCCCTCGAGGCCCGCCTCACGGAAGTGCATCGGGGTGAGCATCAGGTGGCGGCGCGGGTGCTCAACGAAGCCGGCGCGGTCATCGCCGAAACCGAACCGGTGACCTTCTACATGCACCAGGCGTCACGTCTGCTGCCGGGCCGGCAGGGTCCGGGCCCGAACCCCTGAGCCGTCGCGCCCCTGATTGACCCCGATCGTGGATGCACCATAATGGGGCACGGTGATGGTGCAGACGCGCCGCTACGGCGCGACGCCATTCGCACCAATGCCGAGCCTTGCCCCACAAGGCACTGAACTGGCGGGCTTTTCCCTCTCCCACTCATCGCGTAACGCGGTTCAGGGCCATTGTGGTTTGCTTTTTGCTTTCCTATGGACATGACCATGCCGCCACAGTCCACACCCGCCGAGCGCGCACTGGAGCACATGAGCAATGCCGTGCTCCTCATGGGCGCAGACAATTGCGTGCGTTACATCAACGGTGCCGCGCAGGTGATGTTTGCCGTCAGTGCCCGTCAGGTCACGGGCCAGCGGCTGCCATCGCACACCACCCCCTGCGTGCGTGCGCTCGAATCCGCGGCCCGCAACGCCATCGAAACCGGTGAGCCGTTCACCAACCGGGAGCTATCGCTGGAGGTCTCTCCCGACCGGCGCATGACCGTGGACCTCACCGTTACACCGGTGAGCCACGACGAAGTGTTGCTCGAGGTGAGTGAGCTGGACCGCAGGCTGCGCATTACCCGCGAGCAGAATCTGATCAACCAGAATCACGCCACCCGCCATCTGCTGCGCGGCCTGGCCCACGAGGTGAAGAATCCGCTGGGCGGGCTGCGCGGTGCCGCGCAGCTGCTCCACCGCGAGCTGCAAGCGCCGGAACTGCGGGAGTACACCCAGATCATCATCGAGGAGGCCGATCGGCTGCGTACCCTGGTGAACGGCCTGCTTGGCCCCAGCAAGCATGTGGAGAAGCAGGAGACCAACATCCACGAGGTGCTGGAGCGCGTCCGTGGCCTGGTGGTTGCGGAGGCCCCTGAGGGGGTCACCATCCACCGGGACTACGACCCGAGCATCCCGACCCTCCTGGCTGAGCCCAATCAGCTCATTCAGGCAACGCTGAACATCGCGCGCAACGCCTTGCAGTCGCTGGACGGCACCGGGAGCATCACGCTGCGTACCCGCACGCAGCGGCAGTTCACCATTGCGGATGTCCCCCACCGGCTGGTGGTGCGCGTGGACATCATCGACACCGGGCCCGGCATTCCCAAAGATCTCCAGGACCGCATCTTCTATCCCATGGTCACGGGACGGGCCGAGGGCACAGGGCTTGGCCTCTCCATCGCCCAGACCCTGATCCACCAGCACGGTGGCCTGATCGAGTGCTGGAGCGAGCCCGGACACACGGAATTTACCTTGTGGTTGCCTCTGGAGGCGGACGATGACAACGAAGGATGACGTTTGGCTCGTCGATGACGACCGGTCAATCCGCTGGGTGCTGGACAAGGCCCTGCGCCAGGCTGGCCTGCAGGCGCGCAGCTTCGAGACCGGGGATGCCGCGCTGGGCGCGCTCGCCGAGCAGCGACCCGGAGTCCTGGTCACGGATATCCGCATGCCGGGAATTGATGGTCTCGCCTTGCTGGAGCGCGTCCAACAGCGCTGGCCCGATCTGCCGGTGATCGTCATCACGGCGCACTCCGACCTGGATGCCGCCGTATCCGCCTACAAGGGCGGCGCTTTCGAGTATCTGCCCAAGCCCTTCGACGTGGACGAAGCGGTGGACCTGGTGCGCAAGGCCTTGCAGAGCGCCCACGAGACGGCTGCCGGGGGGTTGCACGCGGGCGAAGAGACCCCGGAGATCATCGGTGAAGCGCCGGCCATGCAGGAGGTCTTCCGTGCCATCGGTCGCTTGTCCTCGTCCAACATCACCGTGCTGATCAACGGCGAGTCGGGTACCGGCAAGGAGCTGGTGGCCCAGGCGCTTCACCGCCACAGCCCCCGCCGCGACAGGCCGTTCGTGGCGCTGAACATGGCTGCCATCCCGCGTGACCTCATGGAATCCGAGCTGTTCGGCCACGAGAAGGGTGCCTTTACCGGTGCGCAGCAGACCCGTCAGGGGCGCTTCGAGCAGGCGGACGGCGGCACGCTGTTCCTCGACGAGATCGGCGATATGCCGGCGGAGCTACAGACCCGTCTGTTGCGAGTGCTGGCTGATGGCGAGTTCTATCGCGTTGGCGGGCACACGCCCCGCACGGTGGATGTGCGCATCATTGCCGCGACACACCAGGATCTCGAGTCGCGTGTCGCCGAGGGCACCTTCCGTGAGGACCTGTTCCACCGGCTCAACGTCATCCGCATCCATCTGCCCGCCCTGCGCGAGCGGCGCGAGGACATCCCCAAGCTGGCGCGCTTCTTCCTCCAGGGGGCGGCCGAGGATCTCAACGTCGAGGCGAAGCAGCTGCGACCCGAGGTGGAGCGGTTCCTCATGGGGCTCACCTGGGCGGGCAACGTGCGCCAACTGGAGAACACCTGCCGCTGGTTGACCGTGATGGCCAACGGCAAGGAGATCCACATGGAGGATCTGCCACCGGAACTGCGCCAGGACAAGATGGTGGAGAGCAGCGCCGACGACTGGGAGGAATCACTGGCCGTCTGGGCCGAGCGGGCGCTGGCGCGGGGCGAGGAGCACATTCTCGATCATGCGACACCGCGATTCGAGCGCATCATGATCGAAGTGGCGATCCGCGCCACCGGCGGTCGACGGCAGGAGGCGGCGCGCCTGCTTGGCTGGGGGCGCAACACCCTGACCCGCAAGATCAAGGAACTGGACATGGGATTCTGAGCGCCGGGGCCGACGGGTTTCCGCCGGCCCCGGATGCGTGGCTTACATGTAGACGCCACCGTTGACGTTGATTTGCTGGCCGGTGATGTAATCACCGTCCGCTGCCAGGAAAACCACGGCACGCGCGATCTCCTGGGGCTGACCGAAACGGCCCATGGGGATCTTGGCGAGAATCTTCTCCTGGATGTTCTCGGGCACCTGGGCCAGCATCTCCGTCAGCGTGAAGCCGGGGGCGATGGCGTTGATGGTGATGTTGTTCTTCGCCACTTCCTGGGCGGCGCTCTTCGTGAAGGCGATGATGCCGCCCTTGCTGGCCGAGTAGTTGCTTTGGCCGAAGTTGCCCGCCTGGCCCACGAACGAACTGATGTTGATGATGCGTCCGTACTGCTGGTCCTGCATTGTGGGCAGCGCCGCGCTGACGGTGTAGTAGACGCTGTTCAGGTTGGTGTTGATGACGTCTTCCCAGTCGTCATCGGTGAGCTTTTTCATGGTTTTGTCTTTGGTGATCCCGGCGTTGTTGACCAGAATGTCCAGACGTCCCCAGTGATCAATCGTCTGGGTGACCAGACCCCGCGCCTGGTCTTTCTTGCTGACATCCGCCTGCAGCACCAGCGCTTCCGTGCCGTGCTCGCGGATCTCCTCGGCGACCTTCTCGGCCTCCTTCTGGCCGCCGCGGTAGTTGATTGCCACTTTCGCTCCCAGGGAGGCCAGCTCCAGCGCGATGGCCCGTCCAATCCCGCGGGACCCGCCGGTGACGATGGCAACCTGATTATCCAGACGTCGCATCATGATCCAACTCCTCTCGGTTTCGGTTTTATCGATTCTATTGAGCAGTAAAGCCTGAGCGCGGCCACGATCCCGGAGCCCATCCGCTGGCCTTTCCGGGTATGCGGCCCCTAGAGGCATGGTCGGGTCTGTAACCCGGTGCTGGCAACCCCTTTAGTTACGGTTGATCTCCACCCCACACCCCGTCCTGTGAGCATAGCCCGGAATCCCGGCATCGTGATATGGACAGCCGCTCCGCCGGGGGCGAGAATCCCGCCATGCTGCACGTGATCCTGCTCTCGCCCGAAATCCCCCCGAACACCGGCAACGCCATACGCCTGTGCGCCAACACCGGTATGGCGCTGCACCTGGTGGAGCCGCTGGGGTTTACCCTGGATGATGCCCGCATGCGGCGCGCGGGACTGGACTACGCCGAATGGTCGCGCATCCACCTGCACCCGGATCTGGATACGTGTCTGGCGGCGGTTGCACCGCCACGGTGCTATGCACTCACCACTCGAGGCACGGGGCGCGTGTTCGACACCGCATTTGCGGCCGGGGATGCGCTGCTGTTCGGACGGGAAACCGCTGGATTGCCGGACGACGTCCTGGCGCGTTTTCCGGAGCGGGACCGGCTGCGCCTGCCGATGCAGCCGGGCAGCCGCAGCATCAACCTCTCCAACGCCGTGGCCGTAACGGTCTTCGAAGCGTGGCGACAGCTGGGGTTTCCGGGCGGGGAGTGAGCGGCGGGGTCAGAACTCCGACTTGCGCGCCCGCGCCATGAGCTGTTCCAGCGCCTCCCGGGCCGGGCGCTGCTCGTTCACTACCGCATGCACCTGCTCGCAGATGGGCATTTCCACGCCCTGCGCCCTGGCCAGGGCATGCACTTCTGCGGCCGTACGCACGCTCTCCACCGTCTGGCCGATCTCCGCGACAGCGTCCGAGACCGATTGCCCTCGACCCAGCGCCAGACCGAGCCGTCGGTTGCGGGACTGATCGTCGGTGGATGTTAGGATCAGGTCGCCCACGCCGGACAGCCCCATGAAGGTGCGGGACTCCGCACCCATGGCCTCGCCAAGCCGTACCACTTCGGCCAGGCCGCGGGTGATCAGACCGGCCCGGGTATTGGCGCCGAGCCCCAGCCCATCGGCGATGCCCGTGGCCACCGCGAGGACGTTCTTGACGGCGCCGCCCAACTCCACACCGATAATGTCGCGGCTCGTGTAGGGACGGAACTGGTCACCATGGAAGGCGGCTGCCAGATCGGCCGCGAAGCCGTCGTCCCGGGAGGCGATGGTTACCGCCGTGGGCAAACCGGCGGCCACTTCTCGGGCGAAGCTGGGACCGGACAGGACCGCCGTTGGCCGGCCCGGCAGCAGGGATTCCACCACCTGGTGCAGCAGCCCCCCGGATTCCGCCTCCAGGCCCTTGGTGGCCCAGGCGATGCGGACGCCTTCACCCAGGGTCGGTGCAAGTGCCTCCACCAGCGACCGGAACCCGTGGCTTGGCACGACGAGTAGCAGATCGCCCGCGCCGTCGATGGCGCCTGTCAGGGAGTCCGTGGGCGTCAGCATCTCCGGGAACGGTGCGTCCGGGAGGTGGCGGGCATTGCAGCGCGCCTTTGCCAGTTCGGCCATGTGCGCCGGGTCGTGACCCCAGAGGCGGACCGGGACACCGTTGTGCGCCAGAACCAGGGCGAGGGCCGTGCCCCACGACCCGGCCCCGAGAACGGCAATTGGCAGCTGCGTCGTCATGGTGTCTCAGTTCCCGGCCTGACCGTCACCGCTCTGACCACTGGCGCCCTGCTGCTGTTCCTGCTGCTTGCGGCGGCGCTGCATATGGAGGGCCTCGAAGTTCACCGGGGCCAGCACCATCTGCGGGAAACCGCCCTTGGTGACCATATCGGATACCGCTTCCCGGGCGTAGGGGAAGAGCTGTGCCGGACAGTAGCTGCCGAGCAGCGCATCCAGGGTCTTCTCGTCGAATCCGGAGAGCACGAAGATGCCGCCCTGCTCCACTTCGCAGAGGTATGCCGTCTTGTCACCCTGTTTCGCGGTGACGGTGACGCGCACCACGGTCTCGTACGTGTTCTCGGCGATCTGCGTATTGCGCGTGTCCAGGTCAACGCTGACCTCGGGCTTCCACTCGCCGCTGAACACCGCCGGGGCGTTGGGCACCTCGAACGACATGTCGCGGACGTAGATCTTGCGGATGCCGAACTGCTGCTTGTTCTCCTGCTGCTGGCCTGCTCCTGCGGCCTGATCTTCTGCCATGGTAACGACTCCCGTAATGCCGACTTCAGGATTTGGTGTGAATGGGCAGGTTGGCGTCCTGCCAGCTCAGGTACCCCCCCCGGAGCTGGTGGACCTGCTCGAACCCGGCCTCCTTGAGCTGCTTGCCCGCCTTGGCCGACTGCATGCCCTGGGCACAATAGACGATGACCGGCTTGCTCTTGTGTTTCTGCAGGCGCTTGTGGCGCTGGTCCACGTTGCCGTTGGGCACGTTGATCGCCCCGGGCAGGTGGCCCTTGGCGAAATCCGCTTCGCTGCGCACATCGACGAACAGCGCGTCCTCGCGATTATAGAGCCGGGTGGCTTCATTTGTATCCAAGGGCTTGACGCCACGCGTCATGCGCGCGACTTCGGTGGAGATGATCCACACCACTACCAGCAGCAGTGCGAGGAAAATCACCCAGTTGTTGACGACGAATTCGAGCAGGCGATCCATACGGTAGTTGTCCTGGTGAGTCTCTGGAGAAAGCGGAGCCGGCCACGGTTCCCGTGACCGTGGACCAGCGCGTCAGGGTAGCGGCTTGGCGCCGGGCTGCCAATCGGCGTCGTCAGTGCGCTGGCCGCCCAACCCGAAAACGCCGTATTATACAGGCGCCTCCGGTTCCGTGAATCGCCCCGTGGCGACCCCGGTTCCCGTGCAGTGTCCGAATGCCCTCGACCAGGTGTGCCCTTGCCCATTCCCAGACTGCAACGGATTGTTCTGCCGGCCCTGCTCGCTGCGATCACCGGTACTGCCTCGGCAGACGATTACCAGCAGCGCGCCGAGGAGCTCGAAGCCCTGCGGGAGCGCATCGCCGCCATTGAATCCGGCCTCGCCGAGCGCCAGGAGCAGCGGGATGCCGTGGTTGCCGACCTGCGCTCGCTGGAACAGGCCATCGGCGCGGCCGTCCGCCGACTGGACGAGCTGGACGACCAGCTCGCCGAGAGGGAGGCGCGTGTGGATGAGCTGCGGGACGCCGTCGAGGCCGAGCGCCAGGCCGTCGCCAGCCACCGCGACGTGCTGCGCGAGGAGATCCGTGATGCCTATGCCAGCGGGCGTCAGGAGTACCTGAAACTCATTCTGAACCAGGAGGATCCGGCGGCCCTGGACCGTCTGCTGATCTATTTCGACTACATCGGTCGTGCGCGCTCGGACCGAATCCGGACGGCCATGGCGGCCATGGAGGACTATCGCGAGATGCGCGCGGAGCTGCAGACCGAGGTCGACCGCCTTGAGGCGGTTCGCCACGAGCAGGAGGTGGAGCGCCGGGAGCTGGCCCAGCAGCGCCAGGACCGTGAGGCGGTGTTGCAACAGGTGGAGGCGGCCATTGGTGATGATCAGGAGCGCCTGGAGCGCCTGGCCGAGGACGAAGAGGAGCTGCAGGCGCTGGTGGATGACCTCCAGGACGCCCTGACCGATATCACGGACGAGGACCTGGACCGCACCCCTTTCCAGGATCAGCACGGTGCGCTGCCCTGGCCTGCCGGCGGCAGCCTCGCGGCCCGCTACGGCGACAGCCGCAACGGCGGCGGCGAATGGCGCGGCCTGCTCGTGCGCGCCGATCGTGGCACGCCGGTGGAGGCGGTGTCTCATGGCCGGATCGTGTTCGCAGACTGGCTGCGCGGTCTCGGGTTACTATTGATCATCGATCACGGCGATGGCTACATGACGCTTTACGGCTACAACGAGAGCCTCTACAAGGACGTGGGCGACTGGGTGGATGCCGGCGACGTTGTCGCCCGGGTCGGTGATACCGGCGGGCGGGATAACGCGGGGCTCTATTTCGAGCTCCGCGTCCAGGGTCAGCCGGAGGATCCCTTGCAGTGGCTCGACGGAAACAGCCCCTAGCGCTGCAGTCGGAACGGGCCGAAGCCAACAGGCGGGAGAACGCCATGCATGTCAGGAAAACGCTGCTCGCGGTGGCCGCGGGGGTCATTCTCGGTGTCACCGGGACACTGGCCACCAGCGTGGTTGCGGATCGCTCCGGTGCGTCCGTCGACCTGCCGTTGGAGCAGCTGCGCACGTTCAGCGAGGTGTTCTCGCGCATCCGCTCGGATTATGTGGACGAGATCTCCGCGGGTGAACTCATCGAGGACGCCATCCGCGGCATGCTGGAGGGGCTCGACCCGCACTCCAGCTACATGAAGCCCGACGAATTCGAGGAGCTGCAGTCCGGTACCCGCGGCGAGTTCGGTGGTCTGGGACTGGAGGTCGGGCGTGAGGATGGCTTCGTCAAGGTCATCGCCCCCATCGATGACACCCCCGCCCAGCGTGCCGGTATGCAGGCAGGCGACATGATCATCCGCATCGACGGCGAGTCCACCAAGGGCATGAGCCTCAACGACGCCGTGCGCCAGATGCGCGGCGAGCCGGGTACGGAGATCGAACTGACCGTGGTTCGCGAGGGCGAGGACGGCCCCGTGACCGTGACCATCGAGCGGGACATCATCCGGGTGACCAGCGTGCGGGCGCGCATGCTCGAGGACGGCTTCGGTTACGTGCGCATCAGCCAGTTCCAGTCGCGCACCGGGCCACAGCTGCTGGAGGCACTGGATGAACTCAACGGGGAAGGGAAGGCGCCGCTGCAGGGTCTGGTCCTGGACCTGCGCAACAACCCGGGTGGCGTTCTTCAGGCGTCCGTGGCCGTGGCCGACGCGTTCCTGCGCGAGGGCCGCATCGTCTACACGGAAGGCCGTCGTGACCGGGCGATGATGGAGTTCGACGCCACCCCCAACGACGTGCTCGGTGGCGCGCCCATCGTCGTGCTGGTGAACAGCGGCTCGGCCTCCGCTTCCGAGATCGTCGCCGGCGCCCTGCAGGACCACCGGCGCGCCGTGCTCATGGGCGCCAACACCTTCGGCAAGGGCTCGGTGCAGAGTGTGCTGCCGCTCGAGGGCGGATCCGCCGTGAAGCTCACCACCGCGCGTTACTATACGCCGTCGGGCCGTTCCATTGAGGAGGACGGCATTACCCCCGATGTCATTGTTGATGACGGACTGCGCGTCGCCCACGACGACGGCGACGAGGCCGATGAGGCGCTGGAGCAGCAACTCGAGGAAGGCGTCGAGCGCGACCCGGATGAAGACGCCCGCGAGCGTCGCCGCGAGATCGCCCGTGACGACTACGCCATCTACGAGGCGCTCAACCTTCTGAAGGGGCTGACCATTCTCCAGGGGCAGGGAGCCGTGGACTAATGCGGAGG
>SLBZ01000144.1 GCA_007126095.1 Aquisalimonas sp. | reverse complement strand
TGGTTCGTGCGTGTGGAGCGGCGGAGTCACTTCGTGGCGCTCCACCACATCGACGACCCGTTCCACACGGCGTTCCTGGACCTGGGGCAGAGCCCGTACCCGGGGACGGACCGGCACATCCCGTCGATCGATGCCGCCCCGGCGTCGAACGTGCTGGTCACCGGCCAGCGCCGCCCCAAGGGCGGCATCAACGTCTACCGCTTCGACCCTGAGACCCAGACCCTCGATGCGGTGTGGACGCCCCGGGGCTGGTTCGCATTCTGATGGCGGGCGCTGTGGCTCCGGTCGGCATGCGGTGATCGGGCGCCGCGTGTATGTTGTGGATTGCGCGTCACTTTGAGAGGCATCGACCATGACCAAGGAGACCCCGGCGGCGGACGGGGCGCCGGTTGCCGCGCCGCAGACGGTATCGACTTCAGCGGAGTCGGCCGTTTTGTCCCGTGATCTCAAGGAACTCGGCTGGAGGTTCGTCGGCCCCACAACCGTCTACGCTTTCATGCAGGCCATGGGGCTGATCAATGACCATGCCGAGGATTGCGTGATTCGCGGCGCTGCCCCCCACGCACGGGAGTCGTTCGTGCGGCCCGTTGCCGGCCGCTGAATACGGAGGGAGAAAGACATGGATTCTGCAGCCGAACACCGCGGTGCTTGCCTCTGCGGCGCCGTCAGCGTCGTTGCCACGGTGAAAAGCGATCACATGGGCGTGTGCCACTGCGTCATGTGCCGGAAGTGGGGTGGTGGGCCGCTCATGGCGGTCGAGTGCGGAAATGCGGTGACGTTCCAGGGCGAGGATCAGATTGCCACGTTCAGCTCCTCGGAATGGGCGGAGCGCGGCTTCTGCCGGGTCTGTGGCACACACCTGTTCTACCGCCTGAAGGAGGATGGCTTCTACGCCATTCCCGTCGGGCTGTTCGACGGCGACGGGGCGTGGACGCTGGCCGAGGAGATCTTCATCGATCACAAGCCCGCGTTCTACTCGTTCGCCGAGAAGACCAAGGCGCTCACCGGCGCCGAGGTGTTTGCGCAGTATTCAGGCAGCTAGGCGGGCTTCTCCAGCACGCGGCCCACCGCGGTGACCGCCTCGTCCGGCGCCGGGATGCGGTCGGCGAATAGGACTTCGCCGTCACAGACCACACCAACGTGCGACATGCCGTGGCGCCAGGTACGCAGCGCCTGGCGCCAACCGCCGCGCTGCCACGCGTGCCGCGTGAGCAGGACGAGCAGCGCGACAAAGTTGCGGGCGTCGATCACCGTGATTTCCACGCGCTCACCGTATGCGCTGGACAGCGCGCGATAGACCTCGCCCATCGCCTGCATGCCCGAGCGGGCTTCCGCGAATGTCTTGCTGTCGGCCAGCACGCTGTCCCCGCCCGAAAGCCGGCCGCAGCAGCCCGACCCGGACACCTGCACATCCCAGTCGCGGATCAGAATCACCTGATGGCGTTCATCGGTAGTCATGTGTCGCTCCTCGGGGCACCCGCGTCACGGCTGTTCATCAACACATTACGCCTCCTGAAACGGAAATGGGACAGTGCCCCGCCCGAGTGTTGCGAGAGCGATGCCTGTTGCGATTCGATACCATGCAGGCGCGATACGCAGCCACTCGCAGTACTACGTATACGACTGGATCGGGGGCAGTATGACGACGGACACGGATGAAAACGAAGCCGGGCGGAAACAGGCGGTGCTCGGGATTATTGGCGGGAGCGGACTCTATGATCTGCCTGGCCTCGACAATGCGCGCTGGGAACGCATCGAAAGCCCGTGGGGCGAGGCGTCGGACGAGATCCTGTTCGCGGAGATCGACGGCCTGCCGGTCAGATTCCTGCCGCGCCACGGACGCGGCCATCGTCTGGCGCCCGGCGATATCAACTACCGCGCCAACATCGACGCCCTGAAACGGGCGGGTGTCACCGATCTCGTCTCGTTCTCCGCGTGCGGTTCCCTGCGTGAGGACTATCCGCCAGGGCGGTTCGTGCTGGTGGACCAGTTCATCGACCAGACCCGTGACCGCGAGCGGAGCTTCTTTGGCGCCGGTTGTGTGGCCCATGTCTCCATGGCCGATCCGGTCAGCCCCACCCTGGTCCCGCTTCTCCGGGAGGCGATGGCACAAGAGCAGGTCGACGCCTCGGAATCCGGGACTTACGTTGTCATCGACGGGCCGCAGTTCTCGTCCCGGGCGGAGTCGCGGCTGTACCGGTCCTGGGGCTGTGACGTGATCGGCATGACCAACATGCCGGAGGCGAAGCTGGCACGCGAGGCCGAGCTGGCTTACGCGACCGTGGCCATGGTCACCGACTACGACTGTTGGCACGACACCCACGACGCTGTCGACGTGGCCGGGGTGCTGGCGGTGATGAAGCGGAACACCGAGCAGGCGAAGCGCGTCATCCGTCGATTGGGCAGAACGTTCCCCTCGGAGCACCCGCCATGTCCGGAAGCCGATCGGGCGCTGGACGTTGCCATTGTCACTGCGCCGGAACACCGCGACCCGGACATCGTCCGTAAACTGGATGCCGTGGCCGGGCGGCGACTGTGACCTGCGCGTCGCGCTTGAACTTCGGGCGGTTCGCTTCCATTGTTCAGCCATGACGCGGACCTGCTGCTGCCGCATGCGGTGGCAGCAGGTCTGTTTTTCTCATGCAGCCGGGAGAGTCTGAATGGCCAGTAACGACGCCGTGTACACCCCGCCGAAAGTCTGGACCTGGGACGCCGAGAGCGGTGGCAAGTTCGCCAGCATCAACC
>SLBZ01000101.1 GCA_007126095.1 Aquisalimonas sp. | reverse complement strand
CGGCCGCCGTAGATCTGCGTCATGGCGAAGCTGAGCAGCACCAGCAGCACGGCGATCACGCCCGCCAGCAGCGCCGGCCGGTCCCCCAGCGGCGACTTGCACAGCAGGTCGTAGACAATCCAGGACAACACCAGCGTACCGATGCCGATGCCGATGGCCACAGGCACGCTCAGGTCGGCCACCCGGCTGTCGATGAGATAGGACTCGGCGCCCATGTAGTAGACCAGCACCAGCAGCACGAAGCCGGAGACCCAGGTCATGTAGGCTTCCCACTTGAACCAGTGCAGCGTCTCGGGGAGCTTGTCCGGGGCGACCTTGAACTTCTCCAGGTAATAGAACCCGCCACCGTGCACGGCCCAGAGGTGGCCGGCGATGTTGTCGCGGTTGCGCTGCGCGGCCCGGTCCAGGTGGTTCTCGAGCCAGTTGAAGTAGAACGAGGCACCGATCCAGGCGATGCCGGTGATGAAGTGGGCCCAGCGAACCAGCAGTTCCAGCCAGGTATGAATATGGCTTTCCATTCTCTCTCCTCCACCCGGGGCCGCGGACCGTCACCGGCGGCCCGGGACGGGCGAGCCGGTAACGGCGCGCGGACGCGAATCAGCTGCCCCGGTACGTGCTGTAGCTGTAAGGGGATACCAGAAGCGGGACGTGGTAGTGCTCGCCAGGGCTGGCAATGCCGAAGCGCACGACGACATCATCGAGGAATGCGGGTTCGGGCAGGTCCACGCCGCGGGCACGGAAGTAGGCGCCGGCGTGGAACTCCAGCTCGTACTGCCCGGCGGTGAAGGCCTCGCCCTCCAGCACCGGGGCGTCGCTGCGGCCGTCGGCGTTGGTGGTCACCGTCTTCAGGTGCTGCCGCTCACCCGCGCTGATGCGGTAGACGTCGATCCGCATGTTGGCGCCGGGAGCGCCGTGCGCGGTGTCGAGTACATGTGTTGTCAGGCGTCCCATAACGTTCTCTCCGAGATCGTTGGCAAAAGTGACACTGGCAATATATCCACGTTTGTATGCAATCGCAATATACAATCGACGCTGCACCGCACCGGGGCGAGACGCCCCATAGTGACGCACGGCGCGGAGTGCCGCTCTTGATGGAATGTACACAGTTACGTATACATATACGTTGGGAAACCCATTCGTGACAGAGGACACCACCCATGGCCATCGACTCCACCCGCTTTCCGACACCTCCGCGCGAGCTGGACTACGCCACCTTCATGGACCATTTCGCCGGTGTGTACGAACACACGCCCTGGATCGCACAAGCACTCTGGCAGCGGGGCCTGGACGACCGCCACGACACGGTGGCCGGGCTCGCTGACGCTATGGCCGAGATGCTCAACGAGGCGTCAGACGCCGACAAGCTCAAGCTCCTGCGCGCTCACCCGGAGCTGGCCGGCAAGGCCGCGGTGCGCAAGGAGCTCACCGACGAGTCCACCGGTGAACAGGCGGGCGCGGGGCTCGATGAGTGCACGGAAGAAGAATTTCAGCGGTTCATGACGCTCAACGAGCAGTACAACGCGCGCTTCGGCTTTCCCTTCATCATGGCCGTGAAGGGCTACCACCGCACGGAAATCCTGGCTGCGTTCGAGCAGCGGGTGAACAATGACCAGGACACGGAGTTCCGCACCGCCGTGGACCAGGTGAACCGTATCGCCCGCCTGCGGCTGCAGGCGATTGCCGAGGAAGGGTAAGCTGAGACGTTGCCACAGGTGCCGATCGGGTACGCCGGTCACGGACACGCTGTGAACCCATCCATGGGCGCTTGACCGCGGCCATCCAGGCCGCGGACAGTCCGTGACCGGCCTACCCGACCGGCACCGGAGATACATGTACGACATCTCGGTCACCGCCGACACGCTCGTTGAGAGGGAACACCAGCCATGCGCATCCAGGTCATCAACCCGAACACCAGTGCCCACATGACCGATGCCATCGGCGATGCGGCGCGCGCGGTGGCCAATCCCGGCACGGAAATCCTGGCCGTGAACCCCGCCGACGGGCCGCCCTCCATCGAGGGGCACTACGACGAAGCCATGGCCGTGCCGGGCATGCTGGCGAAGGTTCGCGAAGGGGAACAGGCCGGCGTGGACGGCCACGTGATCGCCTGCTTCGGCGATCCAGGCCTCATGGCGGCCCGGGAGGTTGCGGCCGGCCCGGTCATCGGCATCGCCGAGGCGGCCATGCACATGACCAGCCTGATCGCACCACGGTTCGCCGTGGTCACCACCCTGGACCGCACCCGCATTATTGCCGCCCACCTGGCGGAGCAATACGGCATGGCGCGGCACTGCTGCAGCATCCGCGCCACGGAGATCGCCGTGCTGGAGCTGGATGATCCCGACTCCGACGCCCGCGCCCGCATCACCGCCGAGTGCCGTGCGGCTATCGAGCAGGACCGGGCCGAGGCCCTGGTGCTGGGCTGTGCCGGCATGGCGGATCTGCCGCGGGCGTTGTCGGATCAGCTGGGCGTGCCGGTAGTCGACGGCGTGGGCGCCGCCGTAAAGCTGGTGGAGAGCCTGGTGGGCATGGGGCTTGAAACCAGCAAGGCCGGGGGTCTGGCGTACCCGGTGGCGAAGACGTATGCGGGCGATCTGGGGCGGTTCTCTCCGTAGGGCCGGGGTGGAATGGTGGACCTGAAGGTCCACCCTACGTGGGGCTGGTGTCGGGTGGGTGCCTGGATGAACCCGGGATTGGTGGACCTGACGGTCCACCCTACGTGGGGCTGGTGTCGGGTGGGTGCCTGGATG
>SLBZ01000110.1 GCA_007126095.1 Aquisalimonas sp. | reverse complement strand
TTGTTCCGCTCCGGCGGTGTGCCGCGCATGCTGATGTGCGGGAACTGGCCGTAGCCCTCTTCCTCGGCAATGTTCACGCCCGGGATGGCGCGCAGGATGCGGTGCGGGTCGCTGTAGCTGTGACGGTCCAGTTCGTCGCGGTCGAGTTGCTGGGCGGAGCCGGGAACATCCTGAATCCGGTCCGGGTCGCCGGTGATGCTGATGCGGTCGAGCAGGGTGGGGGAGCGGTTACCGTCGTCGGCGGTGGCGGCGCCGGCTGCGGCGGCCAGGCCAAGCGCGGTGACACCGGCGATGGCGTGGCTGCGTCGAAGCGGGATCATGGATGTGCCCTCCGGATTGTTGTTTGCGGTGTTTCGGTTTTTTGATCTCGATTTCGGGGTACCTTACGAAACGTGAATGTGACCGTCAATGAGAATCGTTCGCATTCGCAAGCCTTGGGTTTGGAAATGGCCGGGGGAGAGGGTAGACTGCGTAAGTATTAATTGAACGATCAAACAAAAACCGAGAAGCCGATTTCTGATCGGCCGGGTTGCCGGTCAGGTCCGCAAGCGCTGACGTCAGGGTTTGCGGACACGGCCGGGCCCTCTTAAAGTTCCTGTTGAAACGGGGCCTCGGACGACCCGGCAGTCGATCCGCAGGTCAATGAGAACAGCCGACATGCGTGGAGTGGCAATCGAGGTGTGGCGTCACACCTCCCGGGTGCGCTCTGCCGCGTGGAGGCCTCATCCATGGGCAGATTCATGTCTGAAGAGTACAAACTCGTCGTTGAGAATCTCTACAAGATCTTCGGCCCCAAACCGAAGGAAGCCATGCGCCTGGTCGAGGAAGGGTGGCACAAGGACGACATCCTCGCGAAAACCGGCAACACCGTCGGGGTCCAGGATGCCAACTTCGCCATCCGCCCGGGCGAGATCTTCGTCGTCATGGGGCTGTCCGGCTCCGGGAAGTCCACACTGGTGCGCATGCTCAACCGCCTGATCGAGCCGACCTCCGGTTCGGTGAAGATCGACGGGCGCGACATCACCCGCATGAGCAAGAAAGAGCTCATCGACATGCGCCGCAACGACATGAGCATGGTGTTCCAGTCGTTCGCGCTGATGCCGCACAAGACCGTGATCGATAACGCGGCGTTCGGCCTGGAGGCGTCGGGTGTCCCCCGGGAGAAGCGCCGCGAACGGGCGAAGGGGGCGCTGGAATCGGTCGGGCTGGGTGCCTGGCTCAACAGCTATCCCCATGAACTCTCCGGCGGCATGAAACAGCGTGTGGGGCTTGCCCGTGCGCTGGCCACGGATCCGGGCATCCTGCTGATGGACGAAGCGTTCTCGGCACTGGACCCGCTGATCCGCACCGAGATGCAGGACGAACTCATCGAGCTGCAGCAGCGCGATCAGCGCACGGTGGTGTTCATCTCCCACGACCTGGACGAGGCCATGCGCATCGGCGACCGCATCGCCATGATGGAGGGTGGCCGCGTGGTGCAGGTGGGGACGCCGGAAGAGATCGTCAGCAACCCCGCGGACGAATACGTGAAGTCGTTCTTCTACGGCGTTGACGTCAGTCAGGTTTTTGCGGCCGGCGATATCGCCACCAACAAGCAGGTCACCGTGATCCAGCGCCCTGGGGTGGATGTGTCGGCCGCACTGGCACGGCTGCGGGAGCATGACCGCGAGTTCGGCATCGTGGTGGACCGCAACCGCGCATTCCAGGGCATTGTCAGCGCCGAGGGCCTGAACCGGGCCAAGGACTCCGGCGGTGAAGACCGTTGGTCCGCGGCGTTCGAAGAAGGGGTGCAGTCGGTGCCCGTGGACAAGCCGCTGAACGAGGTGCTGGGCCTGGTCGCGGACTCGCGCTGGCCCGTGCCGGTGGTGGATGGAGAGGGCCGCTACGTCGGCTCCATCTCCAAGACCGCGCTGTTGCAGACGCTCAACAAGGCAGGGTAACTCATGGCTTTTTTCCTGGATGACGTAGAGATCCCGATTGGCCGGTACGTGGAGACCGGTGTGGATTGGGTGCGTGACAACCTTGAGGGCGGCCTCGATGCGTTCGCCATGGTTGTCGCCTTCTTCACCAACAACTTCGAGAACTTTCTTCTCTGGATTCCGGCGGAGGTGTTCATCCTGCTGATCGCGGTGCTGGCGTTCACGCGGGTCGGGTGGAAATTCGGTATCTTCGCCATCGTGGCGCTGTTGCTGATCGGTGTCATGGACCTCTGGGAGCCCACCATGTCCACCCTGGCGCTGGTGCTCGCAGCCAGTGTGGTGGCTTTGTTGATCGGGCTGCCCATCGGTATTGCCATGGCGCGCAACGACATCGTCGAGCAGGTGGTCCGCCCGGTGCTGGACTTCATGCAGACCATGCCGCCATTCGTGTACCTGATCCCGGCGGTGATCTTCTTCGGCCTGGGCAAGGTGCCGGGCACCATCGCCACGGTGGTGTTCGCCATGCCACCGGCGGTGCGCCTGACCAACCTGGGCATCCGTCAGGTGAGTTCCGAGAACGTCGAGGCCGGCCAGGCATTCGGCTGCACTGATCGGCAGCTGCTGTTCAAGGTGCAGTTGCCCCTGGCACTGCCCAACATCATGGCCGGTATCAACCAGACCATCATGCTGTCGCTGTCCATGGTGGTGATCGCCTCCATGATCGGTGCCGGCGGCCTGGGTAACGTGGTGCTCACAGGCATCCAGCGCCTGAACGTGGGCCTCGGTTTCGAGGGCGGTCTCGGCGTGGTGATTCTCGCCATTCTGCTGGACCGGATCACCCAGAGTTTCGCGCCGGCCTACGGTGCGCGCCGGAGTTCACCGCTGGATTTCCTGCGGCGGATGTTTGGCAGGGAACAACAAAACGGCTGATTTCGTTATACTCCCTGTCAGGCATGGAAGGCTCGGCTCGTCCGGGCCTTCCTGTACGCCTCAAGGCACGTCCGGGGTGAGCGTCGGAACCCGTCCGGCCACCCCGGCTTCTCGGACCTCTGGGGTTCGCTGGAGACGTGTCGAGAACCGGGCGCTCTCCGTCCGGTGCAATCGAGGGCAATCAAGGAGTAAACGCATGTTAAAAATGACGAGTCGTGCTCTGACTTCCATGGTGCTGGGTGCGGCCGTGGCGGGGACCTCCGCCTCGGCGGACGAAATCACCATCGGCTGGACGGCGTGGTCCGATGCCGAGTTCATCACGAAGCTCGCTGCGGAAATCCTCGAGGACCGCGCAGGGTATGACGTGAACCTGACGCAGACCGACATCGCCCCGCAGTACCAGGGCATTGCCGGTGGCGACATCGACGCCATGCTCATGTCCTGGCAGCCCGGTACGCACGGTGATTATCTGGACGGGATCGCCGGTGACTACACCGACCTCGGCCCGCTCTACACCCGCGCCCGCCTGGGCTGGGTGGTGCCGGACTACATCCCGGAAGATGAGCTGAGCTCCATCGAAGACCTGAAGAACGACGAGGTTCGCGAGCGTCTGGGCGGCGAGATCACCGGTATCGATCCGGGCGCCGGCCTGTCCAACCTCTCCGAACAGGCGATGGAAGACTACGCCCTGGATGACTATAACCTGCAGTTCTCCAGCGGTGCCGGCATGACCGCCGCACTGGACCGGGCCATCAGCCGTGATGAGTGGATCGTGGTCACGGGCTGGAGCCCGCACTGGAAGTTCGGTGCCTACGATCTGCGGTATCTGGAAGATCCCGAGGGGAGCCTGGGCGGTGCGGAGCGTATCCACGCCCTGACCCGCAACGGCTTCCATGAGGACCATCCGGATGCGGCCGACGTACTGGCCCGGATGTTCATCCCGCTGGAGATGCTCCAGGACTACATGGCGTACGCCCAGGACAACTCCTACGAGGAAGCCGTGGAGAAGTTCATCGACGAGCAGTCCGGTTACATCGACTACTGGGTGACCGGCGAGCTCTGAACCACGACGTCTGATGTATGTCCAAAGCCCGATCGGCGCACGCCGGTTCGGGCTTTTTTGATGGTGGATCCGAGGGGTGTTGGTGGACCTGAAGGTCCACCCTACGACAATGGCACATGGCACATGGCGGGATGTGTCGGAACACGGCGGAACACGGCGGAATGCGGCGGAATGCGGCGGCCTGTCGCGTAGGGTGGACCTTCAGGTCCACCATTCATCCCTCGAACCGCCCGGTTCCCGGGTAACACCCTTTCCCGGCGATGATGATGGGAGCAGAATAAACCCGACGGGGCGCTGTGGCCTCGGTGGAGTCAGGGGATGATGATGAGACAGTTACGCATGCTGGGTGTGGCATGGGCAATGCTGGTGCTGCTTGCAGGCTGTGCCACGCAGGTGGACCGCGTCGGTGAGGGCGAAACCGAGGACCTCACCGGGCGCTGGAACGACCGCGACTCCAAGCTGGTCTCCGAAGAGATGGTCGGCGACATGCTCGACCGGCCCTGGCTGGAACGCCACATCAACAACAGCGCCGATGAACCCACGGTGATTGTCGGCGAAATCCGCAACCTGAGCGACGAACACATCAGCACCAACGCGTTCATCCGCGACATCGAGCGGGAGCTGATCAATTCCGGGCGCATCACCTTCGTGGCCGACCGCGGCGAGCGGGAGGCCATCCGGCAGGAGCGCGAGGATCAGGGCCTGCACGCCCGGGAAGACACCCGTAACCCGGCCGGGATGGAGCTGGGCGCCGATTACATGCTCACCGGCACCATCAACACCATCCGCGATGTGGAGGGGCGTACGGAGGTGGCGTACTACCAGGTGAATCTGGCGCTCACCAGCCTTTCCGACAACACCCGCGTCTGGGTCGGACAGAAGGAAATCCGCAAGGTGATCCGCCGCGGGCTGTTCCGCTCCTGACGGGCCGCCCGGGATGGGTGGCCGGCTGCTCAGCGTGCTGCTCCTGCTGCCCGTGCTCGGGCTGGCGGGATGTGCCGTGTCCCAGCCCCAGGACCGGATCGAGGACCGTCTCCGGGCCAACGATACCGCCGGCGCCCTGGAAGCCGCCGAGCGACTCGACAGCCGCCGGAACCAGGCGCTGTACCGGCTGGAGCGGGGCATGCTGCTGCGCTTCGACGGCGATCTGCAAGGCAGCGTCGATGAGTTCGAGCAGGCAAAGACCCTTCTGGGTCAGCTCGAGCCGATCAGCCTCAGCGAGACGGTAACCGACTGGGCGGTGGCGGAGACCGCCGATACCTACCAGGCCAGCGTCCACGAGCGTCTGCTGCTGCACGTGATGCAGATGCTGAATTTCCTGGAACTGGGCGATGTGCAGGCCGCCAGGGTGGAAGCGCTGCAGGTGGATCTGGGCCTCCGCCGGGTCGACCCCGTGGACGGCGCCGCACCTCATGGCGGTGACGCCTTTGCCCGCTATCTCAGTGGCATCGTCTTTGAAGGCAGCGGGGATCGCAGCGATGCGTTGATTGCCTACCGCCGGGCAGCCCAGCGCTACCAGGCGCTGAACCAGCCCGTCCCGCGGGACCTGCAGGTGAGCCTGCTGCGGCTGCTTGATGCCCTCGGCCTGCCCGACGAGCGCGACCGCTGGGCGGAAACCTTTGGCATCACCTCGTGGCGGCCCGCTGCGCCCGATACCGGGCGGCTGCTGCTGATCGTGCAGAGTGGCCTTGGGCCGCGTCTGGTCGAGGGAACGGTTGCCACTCAGGACCCGCGCACCGGCCAGCTCTACCGCATTTCACTGCCCTCCGTTCGCCGCCAGGGGGATCCCACCACGGCTTTGCGCATCACCGCGGACGACAGGCAGGCGGACGGCGAGCGGGTGGAATCCGTGCACGCCTCGGTGGACCGCTGGCTTGATGCCCGCATCCCCCTGCTCACGGCGCGGGCGCTCAGCCGCAACGTGGTGCGCCACCAGGTCTCGGCCCAGGCCCGCGACGAGCATGCGGGCCTGGGTGTGCTCGTGAATCTTGTCGGGTTTCTTTTCGAGCAGGCGGACACGCGCCTGTGGCGAACGCTGCCCGACAGCCTCTGGATGGCACGGCTCGATCTGCCCGCCGGCGAGTACGAGCCGGAGTTCCGCATCAGCCGGCGCGGCGGCAGGGACGAGGCCGTGCAACCGGGAGCGGTGACCATCGAGCCCGGCGGCCTCGTGGTGCGCACCGTTACCGTTCGC
This sequence comes from Aquisalimonas sp., assembly GCA_007126095.1. GTDB lineage: Bacteria > Pseudomonadota > Gammaproteobacteria > Nitrococcales > Aquisalimonadaceae > Aquisalimonas. Next base: position 4,514 of record SLBZ01000110.1, on the reverse strand, counting down.
TGAGTCGCGCCTCAAGCAGCCGCCGTTCCAGCCCGTTGCGGAAATTCAGGAAGTGGCGGGTGTTGGCCGCGAAATCGGCGCGTCCGAGTCGTGAGCGGCTGTGGAAGTAAAGGGTGCTGAAATCCGAATCCACTGGGTGAAGCCGGACGTATACGTCATCCTGCATGCGCAGCAGCGGGGTGATGGCCACGGCCTGGATGGAGTGGTTCTCCTCGCTCACGTGGATGACATCCCAGCCCAGATCCTCCATGACCGCCTGGGCCGCCTCCCAGGCGTCCGCCGGCGAGGCGTCGTAGATGCGCGGGCGCAGTTCCGGGCGGATGGCGTTGCTGCGCGTCTCGACACTGTTGGTGGTGAGGTAGATGCCGGCACGTGCGAACGGGCCGGGTTCATCCATCAGCGGCGGGCGGTTCTTGAGTATGGTGCCGATACCGGTCAACACAGCCAGGATCAGCACCAGCAAGAGGAATCGAACGGCTGCGTTCAATGCGTTCATGGCGGGCTCCCGGCCAGCGCTGGCGGATTACCAGGGAATGGCCATCCGGTCCTGGTAGAAGCCACCCCTGGGGCCGTCGTCGCTCACGGTGGCCAGCCAGACGATGCCCCGCACGCCTTCCGCAGCCGAGCGGGGGGCGTTGGGGCCACCCATGCGCGTCTTGACCCAGCCCGGGCTCGCCGCATTGCACAGGATGTTCTCGTTACGCACCTCTGCCGCAACGATGCGGGTGAGGGCGTTCAGGGCAGTCTTTGCCAGCCGGTAGGCAGTAAACTCGCCTTTCATTTCGGAGATCTGCGCCAGGCCAGTGGAGACGTTCACGATACGGCCGTAGTCGTGCCGGCGCATGAGCGGCACGGCCAGCTGACACAGGCGTAACGGCCCATACAGGTTGGTTTCCATGCTCTGGCGCACCTGCGCAATCTCGGTGTCGAAGACGCTGGTGGCGCCCGGCGCATCGGTGGGGCCGTCAGGCATGACGCCGGCGTTGTTGATGAGCACATCCAGCCGCTGGTAACGCTCGTCGAGAAACCGGAGCAGCCGCAGCCGGCTCTCTTCCCGTTCCACGTCGAGGGGATGGTAGACCACCGTGAGCCCTTCGCTCTGGAGCTTGTCCACGGCGGCCTTGCCCTTGATACCGTCGCGGCTGGTCAGCACAACCGTGTGGCCGAGCCGCCCGAGCTGCCGGGCGGTCTCGAAGCCTAGTCCACGATTAGCCCCGGTGATGACGGTAACGGGCTGGTTGTCGCTCATTGCGCGCATCCCCTCCTGGCGTCTTGTTACGCGCCGGGAACGGCCCGGTCACGCAGATAGTACTCGTCCTGCACCTGGAGCTGGTCGTCCAGCTCGAAGACCAGTGGCTGACCGGTGGGCACTTCGACGCCGGTGATCTCCTCGTCGCTGATGCCCTGCAGGTGCTTGATCAGCGCGCGCAGACTGTTTCCGTGGGCGGCGATCAGCACGGTGCCGCTGTTGCGCAATGTCGGCGCGATATCCGATTCCCAGTAGGGCAGCACCCGCTGCAGGGTGGTTTCCAGGGACTCTGTCGCCGGCAGCCGATCAGCGGGCAGCCCTGCGTAGCGGGGATCGAAGCGCGGATGGCGCTCGTCGTCATCGCTCAGAGCGGGGGGCGGGGTGGCATAGCTTCTGCGCCAGACGTGCACCTGCTCGTCGCCGTACTTCTCGGCGGTCTCCGCCTTGTTGAGGCCGGTCAGCGCACCGTAATGCCGCTCGTTCAGGCGCCAGTCCTTGATAACGGGGATCCACATGGCGTCCAGCTCGTCCAGCGCGATCCAGAGCGTGCGGATGGCCCGTTTCAGCACGGAGGTGTACGCGATGTCAAAGCGGTACCCGTGGGCACGCAGCAGCTCGCCTGCGGCGCGGGCCTCATCGCGGCCCTGGTCGCTGAGGTCCACGTCGTACCAGCCCGTGAACCGGTTCTCCAGATTCCATACGCTCTGTCCATGCCGGAGCATCACCAGACGTTTCATTGAGCAGTCCTCTGCGTTGCCAAAAACCCGGGATTCTAGCAGCCTTTACCGGTGACTGTGTGACCGCCGCCCGCTGTTCGGGGCGTGTCAGGGACGCTTGCCCCGCGCAACATACTGCCCCTCGAAACGGGCACAAACGCCGTCCTCCGTGCGGATTTCCATGCCCAGCTGCAGACGCGCGGTGCCGTTATCCAGCCGCGCCGCGTCCAGTTCTTGGAGCTGCCCGTCCGTGAGCTGTGCCTGCACGGCCATGTCACCTGCCGCCGGGCGCAGGTAGCGGATTTCCGCCTTGCCCAGGACCAGCTCCGCTTCCCACTGCGCCGTTTCCGCCCAAACCCTGAGCAGTGCCCAGCCAGCGAGGCTTGCCAGGGCGTGCTGACTGCCGGCGAACTGGGTGTTGGCGTGGTTGTGATTGGCGGCCAGGGGGGCGGTCAGCATAATGGCCTGCGGATCCAGGGATACAACGCGAATGCCCATGGCGGCACTGATGGGAATCTGGTCGTGTAGCAAGGCCTGAAGTTCTTCGGCGGTCATGCACCTGTCTCCTCGTTTGGTCTGCGAGCCTCGCGCGTCGTTGAGCGTGGCGGATACGTTACCATGCGGCTGTGAACAGGGGAGTACCCTGGCGCTGCAAGCAAACACGGGAGGATCGGCGTGGCGGCGGAAATCGAGCGCAAGTTTCTGATTCAAGGCGAACAGTGGCGGGCGGAGGCGCACGCCTCCCGGGTGGTCCGCCAGGGCTACCTGGCGGGGACGGAACGGGCCTCCGTGCGTGTGCGCGCGAGTGACGATCAGGCGTGGCTGAACATCAAGGGCGCCACGCTCGGCATCCAGCGCCAGGAGTACGAGTACACTATTCCGCTGGATGAAGCGCGGGAGATGCTCGACACCCTGTGTAACGGGCCCCTGATCGAGAAAACCCGACACTTCGTGCACCACGGCAGCCATCTCTGGGAAATCGACGAGTTCTTCGGTGATAATGCCGGGCTCGTTGTTGCGGAAATCGAGCTCGGCCACGAGGATGAACCGTTCGAACGCCCCGCCTGGCTTGGAGACGAAGTGTCCGACGATCCTCGATACTACAATGTGAGTCTCGTCCGCCACCCTTACCGGGAGTGGTCATGACGGCACCGGCGCGGCGCTGGATGCGTGTCCATCTGGACCGGCAGGAGGCCGAACTGCTGGAGGGAGAGGAGATCCAGAGACGTTACCCGGTCTCCACCGCCCTGAACGGGGCAGGAGAGGAGGACGGCTCTTTCCGTACGCCACGGGGCTGGCACGTGATACGGGCACGGATCGGCGACGGCGTGCCCGAGGGTGGCGTGTTCCGCGGGCGCCGCTGGACGGGAGAGGTCTGCACCCCATCCCTGTATGCGTCCCAGCCCGGCCGGGACTGGATTCTGACGCGGATCCTCTGGCTTTGCGGGCGGGAGCCGGGTCGTAACCGGTTCGGCCGCGTGGACACCATGCGCCGTTATATCTACTTCCACGGCACGCCGGATGCAGTCACCCTGGGGGCGCCGGGCTCCCGGGGGTGTATTCGCATGAAAAACAGTGACATGCTTGATCTTTTTGATGCTGTTCCTGCCGGTGCCCCGGTGTGGCTCGGTACGGCAGAGGATGTGCCTGACGCGCCGGACCCCGGCCTTTTTCCCACTACGGCATCCGGGAGGTGACATGACACCGGGCGGTTTGATGATCGGCGTCCACGGTGTTGAGCTGACCGCCGCGGAGCGTGAGCTGCTGGCGCACCCAAGGGTGGTCGGGGTGATCCTGTTTACGCGCAACTTCGAGAGTTGGGAGCAACTCTGCGCCTTGACGGCCGATATTCATCGCCAGGGCCAATTCACTCCGATTGTTGCCGTGGATCAGGAGGGTGGCAGGGTACAGCGCTTCCGTGAGCCCTGCACCGTGCTACCACCAGCACGACTGATCGGGGCCCGTTACGACCAGAATCCCGGGACGGCGCTGGAGTGGGCACGGGAGATGGCCTGGCTCATGGCCGCCGAGCTGCGCACTGCCGGGGTTGATCTCAGTTTCGCTCCGGTACTCGATCTCGACCGGGGGTTCAGCACGGTCATCGGTGATCGTGCCCTGCACTCCGACCCGGATGTTGTGGCCGAGCTCGCCCTCAACTGGACCGCGGGCATGCGTGCTGCCGGCATGGCGGCCACCGGCAAGCATTTCCCGGGGCATGGCGGGGTGAGTGCGGACTCCCACCTGGACCTGCCGGTGGACGATCGCCCGGTGCTCGCCCTGCGCGGCGAGGACCTGGTGCCGTTCGAGCGCCTCGTCGACGGGCGCGGGCTGGATGCGATCATGACGGCGCACGTGGTCTACAGTGACATGGACAATCAGCCGGCGAGCTTCTCGCGTCAGTGGATCCAGAACATCTTGCGGCAGGAATTGGGGTTCGAGGGTGTCGTGGTTGGCGATGACCTCGGCATGGAGGGGGCTGCCAGCGTCGGGGACTATCCCGAGCGGGCGGAGTCGGCCGTGGATGCCGGCTGCGATCTGATCATGCTGTG
>SLBZ01000134.1 GCA_007126095.1 Aquisalimonas sp. | reverse complement strand
TGAGCGGGCGGCGGTGGGCGACGATCGGTGAAACCAGCGCATAACTGTGAGGGTTGCCGGCTCCGGGTCGCCTGACGGCGCCCCTTCGGCCCAACCGCCCTTTGCGACGCAGGCCGGATGGTGGGCGGGGCTGGTTGCGCTGCGGATCCGGGAGGGGTCCATTCCCTGGCAGACGGGCGGTTCGGCAACCCCTTATACGTTATGCGAAATCCTTCCAAGAGGAGGCCGAGGGTGATGTTACTCGGCGTGGGGCGTGACCGAGATGGAGAGGGTTGGATAAGCAGGCACGGGTTCCGTTTCCGGGAGCGATGATGACGAGGCGTATCGGGGCGTCGGTGGCAACGGCATTGGTTGGAGCGATCGTGACGTTTGGGGGAGTCGTGTTCTTCTTCGAACCCATCGCCTCCGCTGATCCTCCATCGGCTCCTCCTCTGCCGGCGGCGCTCGGCTTCCTTGTCTACATAATTCTCTCTGTACTTCTCCTCGACTGGGTGAGTCGGGAAATTGGTCGCCCGGTGAAGGCTGCACTCATCATCTCGGCGTCCCAGATTATCCTCGTCAGCGTCGACTTTGTGCTCCGGGGTGAGCGTGGCATCGCCACTGGAGCCGCGAGTGCCGTGCTTATACTGGTAACCTGGACGACGATGGGAGCGGTATACCGGGCAGTCCTCCCGGACACGAAGTCGGGAGACGATCAGGCGTTGTTATCTGGTTGAGTGTGGAGTTCGAAGCCCTGCACCTCGATGGTGAGGTTGGGGAATGCTCTGAGGATCCGGGGGCACAGAGCCGTGTCAACGTTCGGACTTCGCATAACGCCTGAAGGTTAGGCGACATAGGCTCCGTTTGCGGGTCCGAGGAATCAAAGTTGTGCCGACTCGCGAAAAACCTCAGGGAGTGTGACCTCATGAAGGTTCTCTTCGCCATTCTAGGCCTGCTTCTGAGTGGCTGCGCAGAATCGCAGCGCGCAGACCTCGCCATCCGTGGCGCCACGGTCATCGATGTGACGGACGGTTCGCTCCTGACGGACCAGAATGTCCTTATCGAGGACAACCGGATCGTGGCCGTGGGTCCAAAGGACGAGGTTCAAGTACCGGATGACGCGGAGGTGGTGGAGGCGGAAGGAAAGTACCTCATCCCCGGCCTGTGGGACATGCATGTCCACTCGGTCCGCTCCGGGGATTGGCATTTCCCGCTGTTCCTCGCACACGGTGTTACCGGCGTTCGGGACATGAGCGACGGAACCGGAGACGTGACGCTGGAGGCGACCAACTCGATCCGGCGACGGCTGGCTGAAGGCGACCTTCTTGGCCCGCCCCGATTCCTCGGCTCCGGTCCGTACGTCGAAGGCCATCCTCCTATGGCGGCGAACAACCCGGTAGTGGTGCGCACAGCAGAGGAGGCCCGGGCTGTGGTCGACAGCCTCGTCGACGCTGGTGCTGATTTCATCAAACCCTATGAGAATCTCTCCCGAGAAGCCTACTTCGCGATCATGGATCAGGCACGGCGCAGGGGCGTCCCCGTGGACGGCCACGTGCCGTTTCGTGTGACGGCCGAGGAGGCGGCCGCCGCCGGGCAGCGTACCGCTGAGCATCCGGAGGTGATGGCGGCGGGTTGCTCGGCCGATGCCGAAGGGGTGCGGGAACGTTTCGCGGGCGTGCTTTCCGACCTTGACCGCTTGTCGGAAAACGAGCAGTTCCTGGTTCAATTCCGTCTCTATCGCGCCTTCTACGAGACTCGGGATCCGGTTGCTTGCGCGACGACCGTCGAGGCGTTCCTGCGACACGACGTAGCGGTCACGATGGATCTGGTCGCATATCACCATGTCGTGCATGCGGACGAAATCCTTGCGGACACCGCCCGCATGCGGGTCGTGCCGCAGGCGGTTCGCCGCAACTGGGAGGAGCAGGGGGCCGGGGAGGTTTTTCGAGAGTTCCAGTCGGTCCTGCGGCCGAACATTCCTCTCGAGCTGGAGAACGCCAGACTGTTGAGAGACGCCGGGGTCACGCTGCTGGCTGCGACAGATGTCGGGGTCCCCTTCCAAGTTCCCGGTATCAGCCTGCACGTGGAACTCGAGCGGCTGGTCGAGGCCGGGCTTACCCCGCTCGAGGCATTGCAGACGGCGTCAATCAATCCGGTGCGCGTGCTTGGGATGGCCGACTCCTTGGGAACCATCGATCCCGGCAAACTCGCTGATCTGGTGCTACTCGATGCCAACCCGCTCGATAACATCCGCAATACGGAGCAGATCCGCGCCGTCGTCGCCGACGGTCGGCTCTTTCGCCGGAGCGACCTCGACCGGCTGCTGGGGACCGCCGAAGCATCGGGTCGGTAGTCGAGTAATGAGAGTGACGAGTAAAGTAGCGGCATAACACACTGTTGCACCCGACGGTCCGCTGCGTGGCTTGCAGGTGAACAGCAGGACGTTATCTGTGAACGCGTGACCGTCATTTAGCAGTGCACATGTCGACGTGTTGCTCGTGCCCGGCGGCTCTGCCCGGGCCACGAGTAGCCTACGTCGCCTAACCCGGATACGTTAGGCGACATCGGCTCCTTTCTCGGTGCCCTTTAGGTCGTCGGTGTGAGCCGGAAGCGTGTGAACGATCAGACAGGAACGAGAGTGCAGGCTTGATCCCAAGGAGGAGGGAGGCTACGAGGCCGTGCTGGTCCGGACCGTTCCGAAGGACCAGAACGGCGCGAAGGGCCGTCGACAGAAGTAGACTGCGACATGGGTGTGGTGCGGCGCTTCACAATTCGCTACGCTGCCCAGACAAGC
>SLBZ01000120.1 GCA_007126095.1 Aquisalimonas sp. | reverse complement strand
TGCCGTTAGCGGCCTTCGCGGAAGCCCGCCGCGTCTTCGCGGATTTCTTCCCAGACCAGGTCCTGGTAGGAGTGGAACCAGTCGGTGATCGGCTCCCAGCTGTCGCCGTTCCATTCGGTGACACGGCCGTAGCCACCGCCCTGGTGGTCCTCTTCCGAGAACGACACCGGCGGCATCATGCCCTCGGCGTCGAAGTTGTCGATCATCCGCAGGCCGTCACGCAGTTTTTCCCCGGTCAGCGGAGCGCCGTATTCCTCCAGAGCGAGGCGTGCTCCCTCCACCGCCACGGCCATGGTCGCCACGCCGATGTTGTAGTAAGTGGTGCCGACGTTCTCGGCCTCACCGGTGCCTTCACCGGCGTCGATGACCTGCTCCTGGATGCGCTCGATGATGGGGTAGTCGGTACCGGTGGCAACGGCTTCGTAACGCTTCAGACCCTGGGCCCGGTCAACGCCGATGGTGCGCGCGTCCGTCTCGGCCATCCACACCACTGAGAGTATCTGCGACGGGTCGATGCCGTTGCGGATCGCCGTCTGCACAGAGACGGCCTGACCGCCACCGGCGCCCCAGATCAGCACGTGATCCGGCTGGTAGCGGCGGACATCCGACCAGGTGCTCGACTGCTCGTTGCCCGGGCTCGGATAGGCGAATGTGCGCAGCTCGAACCCTTCGCTCTCGGCGAGCTTCTCGAGCACGGGAACGGGTTCCCGGCCGAATGGCGAGTCGATGTAGACGTGCGCGATGCGCTTGCCTTCCAGGCCGCCCTCATTCTCTTTGATGTACTCGGCCAGAATGGTCGCCTGCGACCAGTATGTGGCCATCAGCGGAAAGATGTACGGGAAGGTGGTGCCGTCGCTGGCGTCACCGCGCCCGTGGAGCGCCGTGATCATGACGATCTCGTCATCCAGGACCCGGTTCACGGCGGCGCGGGAGACCGGTGTGCTGAGGAAGTCCACCAGCACGGCGCCCTCGCGCCGGGCACGGTTGTACGCTTCAAGGCCGCGCTGCGGCTCGTTGCCGGTGTCGCGCACGAGGGCCTCGAACATGTGCCCGTCGATGCCGCCCTCGGCATTGATCAGTTTCAGGTAATCCCGCTGCCCCTGGTTGTACTCATCCGTGAGGAACGTGTAGACGGCGGTAAAATCCTGGAGCAGGGCAAACTTGATGGTGTCGTTGTCCGCCTTTGCGGTCCCGCCAAAGGCGAGTGCCGCGGCGGCGACCGTGCCGGTCAGAGCCTTGGTGATGCTGCGCATGGTGTCTCCTCCTCGTTTTGTTGTTTTCCCGGTCGTTCAGCTCCGTGAGTGGCGGAACGGCCAGACCAGGAAGTATTTCCTGATGTTGTCGTAGATCTTGGCAAGCCCCAGGGGCTCGAACAGCAGGAAGCCGATAATCAGCGCGCCATAGGCCATCAGCGGGATGTGCGCCAGCAGGTTCGTGGACACTGACAGCCAGCCCTGGATGGCCGCGTACGCGACCACGTTCGTCAGGAATATCGGCGCCAGCAGGACGAATCCGGCACCAAGATAGGCGCCGATGACACTGCCGAGCCCGCCCACGAGAACCATGGCCACCAGCTGGATCGAGACGTTGAAACCGAACTGCTCCGGCGTTACCGCCTGGTAATAGCAGAATGCCAGCACGGCGCCACTGACCCCGCCCAGGAACGAACTGGTGAAGAATGCCAGCAGCTTGTACTTGAAGCTGTTCACGCCGATGATCGATGCCGCGTAGTCCTTGTCACGCACGGCGACCAGGGCGCGGCCGAAACTGGTGCGTTTGATGTTGAGCACCAGCAGGGTCACGATCACGGCCCAGAGCAGGGCGCCGTAGTACAGTGCGGCATCGCTCTGCATGGGCACGAACAGGAAGGTCACGTCCGGCGTCTGCAGCGTGGCCTGGGCGCCCCCGGAGATGGCCGGCACGTTGATGATCACCCAGTCCACCAGGTACTGCATGGCGAGGGTTGCCATCACCAGATACAGGCCCTTGACGCGCAGCGCCGCCGCACCGAACAGACAGCCAATGAATGCGGCCGTCAGACCTGCGCCGATCAGCGCGATCTCGAACGGCCAGCCGGCCCGGACGATATGGATGCTCGAGTAGGCGCCGATGGCCATGACGGCGGCGAAGCCGAAGTGCAGCTGGCCCGCGATCCCCATCAGCAGCGTCAGTGACAGCGCTGCTGCACTCCAGACCAGCCAGGGCAGCATGTAGCTGCTGAGGTAGAGGTCCGACATGTACAGCGGTGCGGCCACCGCGAGCGCCAGCAGGATCCAGACCTGCCAGCGGTCGGTCGGCACCGGCCACAGGCGCCGGGCGGTCTCGTAGCGGGTGTGGTGGACTCCGGACAGTCGATAGAACATGGGATTCAGACCCTCTCGATGTCTTCGCGGCCGAAGATGCCGTGCGGCCGGATCATGATGGTGAACAGGATGATCAGCGAGGTGACCACGTCACGGGTGCCGCCACCCACGATAGGGTCCACGTAACCCGGGATGACGCTGCCGAGAATGCCGACGATCAGCCCGGCCACAAGCACGCCGATGATGCTGTCCAGCCCGCCCAGAATCACCACGGCCACCGCCGGGAACAGCAGCGTCGACAGCGTCCAGTCCACCCCCTGTACCGAGCCCCAGAGCGCGCCGGCGGCAACGGCGGAGATGCCGGCGAGCCCCCAGGAGATGCCCACCGCGCGCTCCACGGAGATGCCCACCGACCAGCTCGAGACGTGATCGTCCGACACCGCTCGCAGCTTGGTGCCGAGCCGGGTGCGGAAGAACAGCAGTGACAGCCCCACGAGAATCATCGCCACGATGCCGCCAACCAGGTAATCGCGGTTGATGAACACGTCACCGACGATCACCGGGGTGAGCGGGATGCCCAGGTCCAGGGACTTGGGCGATGCGCCGAGCAGCCCCGGCCCGAGGCCGCGCAGGAAGATCTCCAGACCGAGGGTGAGCATGACGATCATGATGATCGGTTGCCCCACCATCTTGCGCAGCAGCAGGCGCTCGGCCAGGAGGCCGAAGCCGAACATCGCCGCTGCCGCCAGTGCAATGGCGAGATACAGGGGCAGTCCGGCCATGCTTGCGAGCATCCAGATGGCGTAGGCGCCGATCATGACCATGGCGCCCTGGGCCAGATTGGGTACGCCGGCGGACTTGTAGATCAGCACGATGCCAAGCGCCGTCAGGCTGTACATCAGCCCGGTGAGGGCGCCGTTGATGAGCAGTTCGAGAAAGTACGCCATAACCTTGCCTCACTTGTTCCCGGCTGCGGGCAGATCGCGGATGGCGAGATGGCGGCGGAGGACGCCGGACTCGCCGGTTTCATAGGTAATCCGGGCCTCGTACTCGATCTCGGTGCGCCCGTCGTAGAGCGCCTCGATGATCGGCGCGTAGTGCTTGTCGATCACGTTCCGACGCAGTTTCCGAGTTCGGGTGACCTCCCCGTCATCCGGGTCGAACTCCTTGTGGAGATTGACGAAGCGGCGGATCTGCAAGCCCTCCGGCAACTTCGTGTTGACGTGCGTGATCACGCCCTGAAGCCGGTCGTACACCTCGCTCTTCTGCGACAGATCGGCGTAGGAGGTGTAGGGCACGCCGTTCTCCTCAGCCCAGTGGCCTACGGCGTCGATGTCGATGCAGACGATGGCGGTGAGGTGATCACGCCCTTCGCCGACCACGCAGACATCCTTGATGTACTGGCTGAACTTGAGGTGGTTCTCCACATAGGTGGGGATGAACCGTTCGCCGGCGGCGGTATACACCACCTCGGAGACGCGGCCCAGCACCACGATCTGACCGTCCTCTTCCAGATAGCCGGCGTCGCCGGTGTGCAGCCAGCCGTCCTGCAGGGTCTCCGCCGTCGACTCCGGCTTGTTGTAATAGCCGTCGAAGACGTTGTCGCCGCGCATGATGATCTCGCCGTCGTCGCTGATCCGCACCTCGACTCCGGGGAACGCCTTGCCCACGGTGTGGAGCTTCAGCGTGTCCGGGTCCTGGGCGGCGCAAAGGGCGCAGTTTTCCGTCTGACCGTAGAACTGTCTGAGGTTGAGGCCGAGGGCGCGGAAGAACAGGAACACCTCCTCACCGATGGCCTCGCCCGCCGTGTAGGGGCGTTGGACGCGCCCCAGGCCGAGCTGGTCCTTGATCGGGCCGTAGACCAGAATCTCGCCCAGCGCGCGCCAGATCCGTTCACCGCTGCTCGGCGCCTCGCCGTTCAGACGGCGGCGCTCCAGCTCCACGGCGAACGGCATGAACCGGTTGTAGAGCCAGCGCTTGAAACCGGTGGACTCGTCAATGCCCACCTGGATGCGGGTGAGCATGTTCGACCACGCGCGAGGCGAGCTGAAGTAGAGGGTGGGTGCGATCTCGCGCAGGTCGTGCAGGGCGGTCTCCTGCCGCTCCGGGATGTTGACCGAGAACTGCAGCGCGATGGCCGCACCCACGGAGAAGATGAAATCCCCCACCCAGGCCAGGGGCAGGTAGGCCATGTGGATTTCACCCTGGTCGAAGTAGCCCGCCGCCGCCGCGTTGCGCACCCCGGCCAGGATATGGCCGTGTTTCAGCGGGATGCCCTTGGGCGCGCCGGTGGTCCCGGACGAGTGCAGCAGTACCGCCACGTCGTGGACGGTCGCGCGGCCCGTGAGCGACTCCCGCAGCGAGGCGTCGCCTTCCAGGCGTTTGCGCCCTTCTGCCGCAATATCACGGAAGGCGGCCACGCCGGACGGCTCCTTGCCGGCCAGGCCGCGCGGGTCGTCGTAGATGACCAGCTCCAGCTCCGGGTAGGATTCGCGGATCTGCAGCAGCTTGTCCACCTGCTCCTGATCCTCCGCCATGGCGAACCGGATCCCCTCACGGCGGAGCTGGTCCGCGACCTCGTCGGGAGTGGTATCCGGGTAGGCGGGGGAGGGGACGGCGCGCAGTGCCACCGCGCCGAGCATGCCGAAGTACAGCGCCGGGCGGTTGTCACCGATGACGAGAATGTTGTCTTCCTCCCCCACGCCGCGGGCTTCGAGTCCGGCCGCGAAGCAGAGCACCTGATCCAGGTACTCGGCCCAGGTGTACTCCTGCCAGATGCCCTGGTCCCGCTCGCGCATGGCAATCCGGTCAGGGTACTCGCGGGCGTTCCTGGCCAGCAGATTGATCAGGTGATCGTCGTGCTGCCAGTTGGGGTGGAGCGCCGCAGGGTTCGTCTCGTTCGCAAGCTGCTGTTCAGGCTGCATCGTTGCTCTTCCCGATGTAGGCCGCGACAACGGCGGGGTCCTTGATCGCGTCCCGGGCCGTGCCTTCGGCGATCTTCTCGCCGTTGTTGAGCACGGCCACGCGGTCGCAAATGGCGGTGACCACGTCCATGTGATGCTCGATGAGCAGGATGGTGAGGTTCAGTGCCTCCTGGGCATCCAGGATGAAGCGCACCATGTACTCCTTCTCTTCCTGGTTCATGCCTGCCATGGGCTCGTCCAGGATCAGAAACCGCGGTTCCGCGGCCAGCGCCCGCGCCAGTTCCACGCGTTTCTGCATGCCGAGCGGAATGACGTCCACCGGTTCGTCGCGAACGCTCTCCAGCTGCAGCAGGTCGATGATCTCCTCGACCTGCCGGCGGTGGGCCACTTCCTCCTTCTGCGCCCACCACCAATAGAACAGCGATGCCAGCGCGCTGGGGCGCATGAAGATGTGCCGCCCGAGGAGAATGTTGTCCAGCACGCTCATGCCCTTGAACAGCGCCACGTTCTGGAACGTGCGGGCGATGCCTCGTGAGGCGACCTGATAGGGTTTGAGGTGATTGATGGCGGCGCCTTCGAAGACGATCCGGCCTTCCTGGGGCGGGTAGAAGCCCGTGACGGCGTTGACCAGGGTGGTCTTGCCGGAGCCGTTCGGACCGACAAGTCCGAAGATCTCCCCCTGGCGAATGCCGAGATCGATTCCTTTCAGGGCCTTCAGGCCGCCGAAGCGGCGCACGACCTGCTCACAGGCGAGCGTGACGCCGTCATGCGTCGTCTGATCCGTCGTATCCACGGAGTGATCCTCTTGTCGCTGCGTTGTTGTTGGAGCCACTGTTGCCGCGGCTCTCTCCTCCTGTCATCCCCGCAGGGGCAGCGAGGCGGAGTAATGACGCTTACGTAAACGGAAAGCAATTCACGCTCGCATTCGTCGTTACTGCGCCTAGAACCAGAACATAGGTATCGTTTACGTAAGCGTCAAGTGTGACTTGTAGTGCGCTGCGGCAAGTGCCGCAGCGACGGGGCGGGAGAGGGAATCAGCCCTGAACGTGCTGCGTGTTGCCGCCGTCCACGACCACCTGGGAGCCGGTGATGAAGCTGGCGGCGGGACTGGCGAGAAAGGCGACGGTGTTGGCAATCTCCTGCGGGGTGCCGAGCCGGCCCATGGGGTTGCGTTTGAGCACCCGGGCGAACTGGTCCGGGTCGCCCTGCTGCACGCGGTCCCAGATGCCGCCGGGGAAGAGAATGTCGCCGGGCGCCACGGCGTTGACGCGCACCCCTTTCTTCACCAGCTTCATGGACAGGGATTTCATGTAGTGGCTCATGGCCGCCTTGATGGCGCCATAGGCGGCCAGCGGGGGCACCCCGACCATGCCGGCGATGGAGCTGATGTAGACCACCGCCGCGCGGTCGGACTCCAGCAGGTGGGGCAGCACCGTATCCACCTCGGAGACGGTGCCGAGGATGTCCGTGTCCACCATGGCCTTCCAGTCGGTGGTCATGGCGCTGACGTTCGGGATGAAGATGTCCAGGCCGCCAAAGGCGTCGGTGACGTCGCCGACCCAGCCGGAGAAGGCAGCGTGGTCGCTCACGTCCAGCGCGCGCCCGATGGCCTTGCCGGGGAGCGGCTCGAGCCGCTCGAGCATGGCATCGACCTTGTCCTGGCTTCGCGAACAGATGGCTACATGACACCCCTCCTGCGCGAGAGTCTCCGCTATGGCCGCGCCGATGCCTGCCGTGCTGCCGGTAATCAGCGCCCGGGCGCCGTTGAGTCCAAGATCCATGCTGCCTCCGTTACGTTGTTGTTTGTGCTCACTGCTTGCCGGCAGTCGGCTGCCGCACGGCCATGGCCACACCAAACACCGCCACGGCAATGCCCGTCAATGCCATGGGACCGAGCCGCTCGCCGAAGAGAATCCAGGCCTCCACCGCCGTGACCGGTGGCACCAGGTAGAACAGGCTCGCCACACGCGAGGCCTCACCGCGCCGGATCAGCGCCATGAGCAGCAGGATGGCGGCGATGGACAGCCCGAAAATCAGCCAGCCGAGGGTAAGCACGAAGGTCAGCGTCCACTCGATCTCGCGCGTCTCGAACACCAGCGCGGCCAGGCCGAGCACCAGCGATGCGCCCACGAACTGGATGAACGTGCCGGTGGTCAGCGGCATCTCGGTGCAGTAGCGCTTCTGGTACAGAGTGCCGATGGAGATGCCGAGCAGGGCGAGTGCTGCCGCAAGCAGTGCCACGGAGCCGAAGCCGGTGAACAGCGTTGCCGGGTCCGCCAGGTCCAGTTGCTCGCCGAGGACCAGGGTGATGCCCGCCAGGCCCAGGATGATCCCGATCCACTGATTACGGTTGATGCGCTCGCCGAGCCAGGAGCGTGCCAGCGCCGCGGTCACCAGCGGCTGCAGGCCGACGATCAGCGCCGTGACGCCAGCGGGCATGCCCTGGTCGATGGCCGAGAAGACGCCACCGAGGTAGGCCGCATGTACCAGCACCCCGGCGACACCGATGTGCAGCCAGGCCTTAAGGGTGCGCGGCCAGACCTCCCGCATGACGCGGATGATGAGATAGAGCACCACCAGCGTGCAGAGAAACCGGATGGTCAGGAACGTGAACGGCTCGGCATAGGGCAGTCCGAACCGGGCGCCGATGAACCCGGTGCTCCAGAGCAGCACGAACAGGATCGGCATGGCCCGGATCCAGAGACCCTGGGTTGCAGCGGATACGGCCAAGAGATGTCTCCTTCCAACCGGCACGGAATCGCCCCGGAGTGTATCAGCTCGGGCCGGGCCGTGATCGCGCTTGGCGCACGCGCCGGTTCGGGGTAGCCTTCGCGCCCTCGGCTTCGCGGAGGGATACCCGGCTCATGGCCTATCTCATTGGCATTACCCTGTTGTGGGCGTTTTCGTTCAGCCTGATCGGCGAGTATCTCAGCGGGCAGGTCGACAACGACTTCGCGGTGGTCACGCGCGTCCTTCTCGCCGGAGCTCTGTTCCTGCCGCTGTTGCGCTGGCGCGGTCTGCCGGCTCCACTCATTGGCGGTATGCTTCTGGTGGGCATGCTGCAGTTCGGGGTGACCTACCTGTGCCTGTACCGGTCCTTCGCCTATCTCACGGTGCCGGAGGTGCTGCTGTTCACCATCACCACCCCCATCTACGTTGCCCTGATTGATGATGCCCTGTATCGGCGGTTCTCCCCGGTGGCGCTCGCCGCGGCGGCCATGGCCGTCATCGGTGCGGCGGTGATCCGCTATGACGGTGTCACCGGGGACTTCATCACCGGTCTGGTCCTGCTGCAGGTCGCCAACATGGCCTTTGCCGCAGGGCAGGTGGGCTACAAGCACCTGACCCGCCGCTACCCCGTGGCTGTGCCGGGTTACCGCTATTTCGGCTTCTTCTTCATTGGCGGCGCAGTGGTCTCCGTACCCAGCTTCCTGCTCTTCGGCGACGCGGGAATGCTGCCGGAGACCGCCTGGCAGTGGGCCGTACTCGGCTGGCTCGGGCTGGTGGCCACCGGTCTCGGGCTGTTTCTGTGGAATCACGGCGCCTGCAGGGTGGATGCGGGCACCCTGGCAGTGATGAACAACGCCATGATTCCCGCCGGGCTGCTGGTCAACCTGCTCATCTGGAACCAGAATGCCGATCTGCCCCGGCTGGCGCTCGGGGGAGCGATCATGGCGGCATCACTGTGGTTCAATGCCCGCTTTTCTCGCAATGCGGCGTTGGGGTTGACGTCGGCGTCCCGCTAGCACCGGGCGGCAGCAGCACGGTGGTGTTACGGCCACGGTTCTTTGCCTCATAGAGGGCCTGGTCCGCCCGAAAGAGTGTTGACTCGACGGGTTCATCGGCGATGTGGAGCGTGATACCAACGGAGATGGTGAGGCGGTAGTCGTCGGGCAGTTCTGGTAGCTGCAGATCGAGAACGGTCTCCCGCAAGCGCTCCGCGGCCTGGTGGGCTGCCTCGGGGCCGGAGTTGTTGAGTATGAGAAGAAACTCCTCGCCGCCAAAGCGTCCGACGAAATCGCCCTGGCGAAGTGACGCACGAAGTGCATCTCCTACGCGGCACAGCGCCATGTCACCTGCCTGGTGGCCGTAGGTGTCGTTGACCTGCTTGAACAGGTCGACATCCACGAGGCCCACTGCCACGGGCGTACCTTCGGCGCGCTGGGAGTGCGCCTTTTCGCTCTGTGAATTGAGCTGCTCCAGAGCCGCGCGCCGGTTCGGCAGCCGCGTGAGCGGGTCCAGTGTGGCCAGGTCCCGGAGTTCCGCCAGGGCGATCTCCAGGCGTGCGTTGCGCTGGCGCAGGGTGTGTCTCAGCCCGGCTATGAAACCGCCCAGCAGGCAGAGCATAGTGATCACCAGCGCGTAGGTCAGAATCACAGGGGCCTCGGCGCGGATATTCAGCCGCTCCGGCGCCCAGAAAGCCAGGGTGCCGATCAGAAAGACGTAGGCTGCGACGTGGTAGCCGCCGAGCCACAGCAGGCGGCGTGTATCGTAGGCGAGAGCGGCAAACAGCATCCCGACCGTTGCCATCAGCACCACCGCCACGCGCAGCTGCGGATCCTGGAGGTGATACATGCCATACAGGGCGGGCAGCAGGCTCAGCATGACCTGGGCTCCGGTCATGCTGGGGTCGTGCAGATAGAGATTCACGCCCGAACGGATGAGCAGCACGTACGCTGCGAGCAGGGTGAGGTACATCAGTGCCACATGCACCACCCGGACGGGCTCCATGAAGCCGGCCAGGGTGGCACTGGCAAGGGTCAGCAGCAGGCAGAGCTGGGCCAGAAATCCCCACAGCGTGCGCTGCAGTCTCAGGGACTGGGCCCCGCTGACGGACTCGACGGATTTTTCCATGTTGACGCCGCGCCGACACCGGCCGAGGTGGAGCTGCCTTCCGGGATTCGGCGACTCATTCTAGTTATTGTTCGACGGCCAGCCGGGCCACGCCGGCCTAGCCATCCTTTTGATTACCGTCAAGCCTAACCCGCCGTGGCCGATTCGCGAAATACGCTGTGTGAGTATTGGTGTCAGCTGGTGGTCATGCCCTGCTGGTAGCGGTCGCGCAGCTCGCGTTTCAGGACCTTGCCGATGGCGGACAGCGGCAGCTCGTCCACGCACTGGATGTCGGCCAGGCGCTGGGTCTTGCCGAGCTGGCCGTTGGCCCAGGCGAGCAGGTCGTCCGGGTTGCCCTCGTAACCGTCCTCTATGACCACGAAGGCCACCGGCGTCTCGCCCCAGCGCTCCGACGGCACGCCCACGACAGCACAGTCGTGAACGGCCGGGTGCTCGCGCAGCACGGCCTCCAGATCGGTGGGGTAGATGTTGAATCCGCCGGATATGATCATGTCCTTCTTGCGGTCCATGATCACCAGGAAGCCGTCCTCGTCGAAGCGGCCGATGTCGCCTGTGCGAATGAACCGCCGCCCGTCCGGGGCGTACCATTCCGCCTCGGCGGTCTTCTCCGGCTGGTTGTGGTAGCCGATCATAAGGCCGGCGGAGTGGCCGACGATTTCGCCCATCTCGCCGTGCGGGACCTCATTGCCGTCGTCATCAATGAGCCGGATGTCGTGGCCGGGCACGGGCTGTCCCACGGTGTGCAGCTTGTCCGGATGGTGATGGGCCAGCAGGCTGCAGACGCCGCCGCCCTCGGTCATGCCGTAGTTGTCGATCAGGCGCCCGGGCCAGCGCGCGAGCACGTCCGCCTTGAGTTCGGCGCGGAAGGGCGCGCTGGTGCACAGCTTGCACTGGAAGGCCGAGAGATCGTAGGCGTCGAAGTCCGGCACATCCATGATGCGCTGGTATTGCACCGGCACGAGAATGGTATGCGTGACGCGGTACTGCTCGGCGAGCTGGAGGTAGCGTACGGCGTCGAATTTGGCCATCAGCAGCAGCATGCCGCCCAGCGCCAGCGTCTGGAAGAAGGGCACCAGCGTGGTGTTGGAATACAGCGGCGTCGACAGGAGGGTGATGCTCTCCGGCCCGATCCCGTACTCCTCGGAGATGCCCCGGCGGATGTGCCCCCAGCGCAGCTGATGGGGTTGCACGATCCCCTTGGGCGTCCCGGTCGTGCCTGAGGAGTAGATGATGTTGAAGGGCCACTCCGGCTCGATGCTCACAGCATCGGCCTGGCTTCCTTCCGCTGCGAGCCATTCGCCGAGCGGCGTGCCCGCGGCGGTGTCATCCAGGGTGATCCAGCGTGCATCGATCCGTGCGCTGACCGGGGCGAGGGCTTCCGCATTGGCCGCATCCACGAACAGGTGGCCTGCGCCAGCGTCGGTCACCATGTGGGCGAGGCTCTCCGGCGTGGCCGAGGGGGCTAGCGGAGCGGCGACGACACCCGCACGCAGTGCGCCCAGGAAAACGGTCACGTAGGCGATCGATGTGCCCGCGCAGATGCTGATGGCATCGCCGGGGCCGAGGCCGTCCCGTTGCAGCGTTGCCGCGACCCGCTCCATGGCGGCGTTCAGCTCGCCGTAGGTCATTGTCGCTCCGTCCTGCACCAGCGCCCGGGCGTCCGGGCGTTCCCCGGCGTGGGTGCGGATCAGGTCCGGCACAGTGGCGAAGGGCTGTTCACTGAGGGCGTTCAGGTCCATGGAATTACGTCCTGTCTCCGGGCGATCGGGGAAGACTAGTGGAGAAGGCTGAGGGTTGTCCATACTGCGAACAAGGATTTCGCAGTGCAGAACATAGCGGGCAGTCAGGCCTTCGTCCTGCGCTCACTGTCCACTGTGCTGCGGCCTGATTCCTTGCCCTGGCAGAGCGCCGCATCGGAATGTCAGGAGCACGAACGCGAGCACCAGCGAGCTGGTTGCCACTCGCATGGCCGTCAGGCTGTAGAATGCGAAGCGGGCGCGGATCGGGTCGATGGTATAGCGTGAGGCCGACGAGGATTCGAGGGTCGAGGGTTGGTTTGTTGCGGGCTGGTCGACCATTCGTGTCGCGGGCGGTGCTCCCCGATCCTGTGGTGGACTGTTCACGATCGTACATGCATGCACAACAGTGGGGCATTTAAAGGGGAAGCGGTGTGAGCGGAGTCGCAGATGACCGAGTAACTCTCTATCTGGTGCGCCACGGCAGGGCTGCGGGCTCCTGGGACGAATCCCGGGACCCGCGGCTTGATGCCGAGGGCCACAGACAGGCCGAGCGCGCATCTGCGGAAATCGATGCAATGGCCGGGCGCCCGCTGGCGCTGTGTACCAGCCCGCTGCAGCGGGCCCGCGAGACCGCCGCGCCCCTGGCGGCGCGCTGGGAAACGGCCCCCGCCGTGGAGCCCGGGGTGGCGGAAGTGCCGTCGCCGGGGATGTCACTGCAGGAGCGGGGTGGCTGGTTGCAGGGCCTGCTGCAGTCCCGCTGGCCGGATCTCGAGCCGCATCTGTGGCAGTGGCGTGAGCAGGCAGTGGACACCCTGTGCGCCTGCCAGCGCGATACGGTGTTCGTCACCCACGCGGTCCTGATCAACGCCGTGGTGGCGGCCGTCACCGATGACCCGCGGGTGCTGGTGTTCCGGCCCGACTACTGTTCGGTCACGACCCTGCATCTGCGCCGGGGCGCGCTGGCGCTGCACGCCCTGGGCCGTGAAGCCGATACCCGCCTGCGCTGAGTGGTGGTGTCCCGTCCCGGCAGTACGCGCGATTGATGCGCTTCGCCTGGACGGGGTAACCGGTTACTGCAGGTAGTCGCAGTTGCTCTCGTCCAGTGGCCGCACGGTCTGCTCCGCCGGGATAGTGTTCAGGATCTCGTAGTAGTCACCCGCGGCTTCCGTGTCGCGCGGCGACTTGATGCGGGCCAGGTGCATGTCGATGGCCAGGCGTCCATCGGCGCGCAGTTCCCCGCCGCGGCCGTAGATGTCGTCCACCGGCGTGGCGCGCATCTGTTCCATCACGGTCTCCGGGTCGTCCGTGCCCGTCGCCTCGATGGCGCGGAGGTAGTGCGTGACGGCCGAATAGACGGACGCGCTGAACTGACTGCCGAAGAAGCCGGACCGTTCCTGGAACCGCTCGGCCCAGGCGCGATTGTCGTCGTCGTCGTTCCAGTACCAGGCCGTGGTCAAGCGCAGGCCCTGAGAGACGTACAGGCTCAGTTCCTCGGGCAGGGCTTCCGTGGTCAGCAGACCGGCGAGGATCTGATCGCCCTCGGGAATCCCGAGTTCGTACGCCGTGCGGATGGCCCGGGCCTGATCCTGCCCGGCATTGGCCAGGGCAATGACGTCCGCCCCGGAGGCTGCCGCTTCGAGGATCGGCCCGACGAAATCCTCGCCCTGGAAGGGGTGCAGGGAGGTGCCTACAACCCGGCCGTCGTGGGCTTCGATGACGGCGGTGGAGTCCGCCTGCAGGCTCTCCCCGAAAGAGTAGTCGGCGGTGACGAAATGCCAGCTCTCGTAGCCTTCCTCCAGCAGCGCCGCGGTGGTCCCTGCCGCCAGGGCATAGGTGTCGAACATCCAGTGCGCGCCCAGAGGCGAGCAGTGCTCGCCCGTCAGGCTCGACGAGACGGAGTCGGTGTGGAGCGTGATGATGCCGTGTTCGCGGGCGTAGTGCTGAATGGGAATGGCCGTGTTGGAGCCCACCATGCCCAGGAACGCATCCACGTTGTAATTCTCGTGCAGGTCGCGCGCGTGCTCCATGGCGAGGTCTTCATCCAGCGCATGGTCGCGCGAAATGACCCGGATCCGGTTGCCCAGCACTTCACCGCCAAAGTCTTCCACGGCCATGGCGGCGGCGATCTCGGCCCCTTCGCCCACTTCCCGGTAGGTCGATTGCATGTCGGAGATCAGGCCGATGCGCACCTCGCCGTCCGAGATGCCGGCGTGCGCCGCGAGCGGCGAGGCCAGTAGACCCAGGATTCCAAGACCAATGACTGAGCGTCGCATTCCGTGTCTCTCCTTGCGTCCTCCGGACGCCGACGTATGACGTATTGTTGTTGTGCGGGTGCAATGGCCCCCAGAGCCGCTGCTCCGTGACGTCGGCGAGTATGACATGTTCCATTTCCCGGTTGGAGCCCGGGCTCGGCCGGGCGCTGTGTCGCTACTGTTTCTCCAGTGCCTCCTCAAGGGCCACGCACACCCGGTGAAAGGCCTCCCGGGCGCCGTCGTCCATGGCGCATTCGTTGCCGAGCCGGTCTGCGAATAGTACGCCGACCAGGCCTTTCGGGCCCCGTATCGCCTGTATCAGGTAATCGTCGGCCTGGAACAGTACGCCGCCCAGGGCCTTCAGTTTGTGCCGCAATGGTGATGGTTTACCCGCCGTCACCCGCGCCGGTTTCCTGCCGGGCGGCAGATGATTCATGAGCCACTGCCCCTCGGCGGGCAGGCCGGTGGTGAGCAGGATAGGGTCTGTCTCCGCGCCCAGCGCCAGATAGGGCCGGAGTGTGTCGGCGTTCTTGTTGAGGCGGAAGAAGATCGTCCTGTTCATGCCGAGCCCGTGGTGAACCGCGCGCGTCGCCAGCGTCAGCAGGGGGGCGTAGGTGTCCACGCGCTCATGCCGCAGTTCCAGCTCGTTGCGAATGCGGTCCAGGTTGTCTTCTTCCAGCTCTTCGATGAGGCGCTGGAACACGTCATGCCGGGGCATCAGGCACATGCCGCGCGCGGGCACGGACGCCTCCGGCTGGGGCTGCGTGCGGGTGAGCGGCAGCCACGCGGGCGGGCTTTGCAGCGGGTGCTCCTCTGCCGCCTGCCGGGAGATGGGCGGGATGGTCTCGGCCGCACTCTCGGTGTCCGTTGCAAGATAGGTTGCGAGCACCTCCAGTAGCCGTTCCATGCCCGTAGTTTCCCAGCCATGCTCGCCGATGGATGTCAGCTCCAGGGCGAGGCGAATGCCCAGGGTCCGCCGGGAGGTGATGTTCTCCGGGAGGACGTACTCCATCATCAGCGTCGGGATCCGCCACGCCTCGTTCAGGCCCATGGCGAGGTCCATGGCGGCGAAGCCGAGGGTGACGTACTCCGCCTCGCGGCGGCGGATGCCGGTGCGCTCACGGAGTTCGTCCATCGTCTCCATGAGCGCCTGGCCATCCGGGTCGGCCCGCAGTGCGAACTCGCCTGCATAACGCGCGAGGGCCGCGGCATAGACCTCGCCCGGGAGGATGTCCTTGCGCCGTTCTGCCCAATGTTCCGCCTGTCGGGCCGTGTGGTACGCGTTCGCGAGGGCGCGGCGGTACTTCTCCGCGGCGGATGCGGACAGGGTGGAGTCAATCGCGGGCCAGCCCTTGGCAAGCTCCATGGCCCGGCTTTGCCCGAGCATGAGTAGCGCCTGGTCGGGTGTGGTGGTCTGTGCGTCCAGGTGCCGGTGCTTGTGGCCGTTCGCCGCGCGCAGGATGTTCATGGCCAGGGCCGGGTCCCGGACGATTATCGGGTGCAGGTCGCGTACACCGAGATTGTTGCCCTCCGGCCCTGCCAGGCGTGCCAGCGCCGCCGCAGACGACGGCAGTATCGGCAGATACGGCTTCTCCAGGTGGGACAGCCAGTCCTCCAGGCGTTGTTGCATGGTCTGCTCCTGATGCTCGGGCTCGCGAACCTCTTTAATTGTGGCCCGATTGTCGCCGATGGCCCGGCGGCAGTTTGCGAACCAGTTGGCCGTTATGAATACCCGCCCCCGTGTAGCATGCCGTTTGAATGGCCGGTCAGGAGGGCCGGGTGAGCGGGCGGGAATCATCGGGCTTCAGTTTCCGCAATACCGGCCGATCACAGGGACAGAGTTCAAGCGGACGGCGGCGGTGTGCGCGCCCGTCCTCCGACACGCTTCAAACAAACAAGTCCACAGGGCGTGGGAGTGGAACATGTTGATTGTCTTGGGTGCGTTGATTGTGGTGTTTTCGGTCATTACGGGCTATGTGGCCCACGGTGGCCAGCTCGCAATCCTATGGCAGCCCTACGAGTTCCTCATCATCAGTGGCGCCGCTTTCGGCGGCTTTCTGATCGCGAATCCGGGCAAGGTCGTCAAGAAGGTCTTCCGGGTGATCCCGCTGTTGTTCAAAGGTACGGTCTACAGCAAGGCCACGTACATGGACCTGTTGGCCATGCTCTACGACCTCTTCTACAAGGCGCAGCGCGAAGGGCTGCTGGCCATTGAGGAGGACGTCGATGATCCGCAGAACAGCGAGCTCTTCCAGAAGTATCCGCGCATCCTCGCCGAAGAAGAGGCCATGACCTTTCTCACGGATTATCTGCGCCTGATGGTGGGGGGCAGCATGAATCCCCATGAGCTGGAAAACCTCATGGACCTGGAACTGGAGACCCTGCACGAAGAAGAGGAGATGCCCGCCCACGCGGTCAACATGACCGCCGACGCGCTCCCGGGTTTCGGCATCATTGCGGCGCTGCTGGGCATCACCATTGCCATGGGTGAAATTGACGGCCCGGTCACAGTAATCGGGCAGCTGGTTGCCGCCGCACTGATCGGCACGTTCACCGGCATTCTCGCCGGCTATTCCTTCGTCGGTCCTCTGGGCAAGGCCATGGAGCACCGTGCACGGGAGAAGGCCAAGCTGCTGGAGATCATCAAGGTCACCATCATGGCCATTCTCAACGGATACAAGCCGGTGCTTGCCGTGGAGTTCGGGCGCAAGGTCATGTACGACAACGAACGCCCCGGTTTCGAAGAACTCGAGAACCATCTCAAGGGCCGCGGCTGAGGTAGTCCAGGAGCGAAAGCATGGATGACAAGACTCAGCCGATAATCATCAAGCGCGTCAAGAAGAAGCAGGAGGCTGCTCACGGCGGCTCCTGGAAGGTGGCGTTTGCCGACTTCATGACCGCCATGTTCGCGCTGTTTCTGGTGCTGTGGCTGGTTTCGGTCGTGGACGATGACCAGCGGCGGGGAATCGCGAACTACTTCCAGAACCCCACCGCCTACCAGGACGCCGGCGAGCAGCCGGGTGACAACCTCATCGATCTGGAAGGTGGCAGCGAGACGCCGTTGGACATCGCCGACTCGCCGCGCGAACCGACGGTGGAGGACATCATGCGCGTCGCCGAAGATTACCAGCGCGACCGCATGGAGTCCCTGCAGGCCGATCTGGAGGACGCCATCGAGCAGAGTCAGGCGCTGGAGCCTTTCAAGGATCACCTGCTGCTGGATATCACCCCTGAAGGGCTGCGCATACAGCTTGTGGACAAGCGCAACCGGCCCATGTTCGATCTGGGGGAGGACGATCTGCGGGACTACGCCGAGGCGATCCTGATGGAGCTCGGGGAGGTCATCAATGCCGTCCCGAACAAGATCAGTCTCACGGGCCATACGGACGCTGTGGCGTTCACGGACCCGGACGAGTACGACAACTGGGAGCTCTCCGCTGATCGTGCCAATTCGGCCCGACGTGCGCTGCTGGCCGGCGGGACGGAAGCCGAACGCATTGCGCAGGTGACGGGGCTTGCCGATACGGTGCTATTCGACAAGGAGAATCCGCAGAATCCGATCAACCGGCGCATCAGCATCGTGGTGCTCAACCCGCAGGCCGAGCGGGCCATTATGGAGCGCGCGGACACCTCCCGGTTCACGCCGGCGGACGTGACCGACTGAGCGTCGGGACATCCGCCCGGCCATTGGGGTAAACTGCGCAGCCCGACTGTCCACACCACGCTGCGAGTACCCCATGGCCCGCCTATTCGTCGAACAGCTGACCGTCATCGATTCCTCGCGGCTCGATCCCGTCGACGGGCTGGTGGGCGAGAGCTGGATCGTCGATGTGGAGATCGGCGGCAGCCTGGATGCCCAGGGCATGGTCTTCGATTTCGGTGACATCAAGCGCGAGCTCAAGGCCGCCATTGATGACACCGTCGATCATCGTCTGCTGGTCCCGGAGCAGGGCACCGAGGTCAGCCACACCGACGGCGGAGTCGCGGTGGAGTTCCCGAGTCGCCGCGGCACGATTCGCATGAGCGGCCCGGCGCACACGGTGGTGGTGGTGCCCGGTGCGCGGGTGGACGCTGCGGCGCTGGAGCGGCTGCTGCAGGGCACTCTGTTACAGCGGCTCCCGGGCAACGTGACGGATCTCGTCGTGCACCTCCGGCACGAGGCCATCGACGGCGCCTGGTACGCCTACAGCCATGGCCTGCAGGCCCACGGCGGCGCCTGCCAGCGGATCGCCCATGGTCACCGCTCCCGGCTGATCGTCCATCGCGACGGTGAGCCGGCGCGGGACTGGGAGCAGTACTGGGCCCGACGCTGGAAGAACATCTACCTCGGTACCCGCCAGCACCTGGTGGCCACATCCGACCGCGACGGCGTTCCCTTCCACCGGTTTCGTTACACGTCGGGCGAGGGCGTTTTCACGCTGGAACTGCCCGCGGCGGCCTGCGAACTGCTGGAAACGGAAACAACGGTGGAGCAGATCGCCGCTCACCTGCATGCGTCGATGAAAGAGCAAGAGCCCACCGTTCGCCTGACCGTGCGCGCGTTCGAGGGTGTCGGCAAGGGCGCTCTCGCCGACGGTTGACCTGGGTCAATGTCCGCGCCGGGTCGCGGGGCTAGCCTGATCGGGTGCAAGAAACCCGTCAGGTGATGGAGCCCATGCAGACCGTTTTCGACCGCCCGCTGTACGACAAGTACGACGTTCCCGGGCCACGGTATACTTCGTATCCCACGGCGCCGCATTTCCACGGGGGATTCGGCGCCGACGCCTACATTGACGTCGCCCGCGCCAGCAACGACGATCCCGTGCCGCGGCCGCTGTCGCTGTATCTGCACATCCCGTTCTGCCACAGCCTCTGCTACTACTGCGCGTGCACCAAGATCATCACCCGGCACCCGCACAAAGGCGAGATCTACCTCCACTACCTGGAGCGCGAACTGGCCCTGCAGGGGGCGCTGTTCGACGACGATCGGCCCCTCAGGCAGCTCCATCTCGGCGGTGGCACACCGACCTTTCTGGAAGACCACCAGCTCTGGCGGCTGATGCAGACCATCATCCGGCACTTCCCGCCGGCGCCGATGGGCGAGCGCGAGTTCTCCATCGAGATCGACCCGCGCGCTGTGGGCCCCGATACCATGCGCATGCTGGGCGAGATGGGCTTCAACCGCATGAGCATCGGCGTGCAGGATTTCGACCCCGCCGTGCAGAAAGCGGTCAACCGCGAGCAGTCCGCAACCCTGGTGCGTGAGGTCATCGAGCAGGGGCGCGGGTCGGGGATGGAGTCCCTGAGCCTGGACCTCATCTACGGGCTTCCGCACCAGTCCGTGCGTACCTTCGATGCGACCCTGGACGAGGTGCTCGCCATCCGTCCTGACCGTTTGTCCGTGTACAACTACGCCCATCTCCCCGAGCGCGTGAAGGCCCAGCGGCTCATCGCCTTCGAGACCCTGCCGTCGCCGGAAGAGAAGCTCGGCATTCTCGAGCACACGGTGCAGCGGCTCACTGAGGCGGGCTATGTCGCCATCGGCCTGGATCACTTTGCGCTGCCGGACAGCGACCTGGTGCACGCCATGGAGAACAACACCCTGCAACGCAACTTCCAGGGCTACTCCACCCACGCCGAGTGCGACCTTGTGGCCGCCGGCATGAGCGCCATCGGCATGATCGGTGGTCACTACTGCCAGAACGCGGCCGACCTGCGCAGCTACTACGCCGCCCTGGACGCCGGGCGTCTGCCCGTGGCAAAGGGTTGCCAGCTCGATTTCGACGACCGGGTGCGCAGAACCGTGATCGAGCGGCTCATGTGCCGCACCTGGGTGGATTTCGACGCCATCGAGCGGCGTTTCGGGATTCATTTCACCGACTACTTCGCCCCGGAGCTGGAGGCGCTGGCGCCCCTGGAGGCGGACGGGCTGATCCAGCGCGAGTCCGACGGCATCAGGGTGCTGCCCACGGGGCGCCTGCTGCTACGCAACGTCGCCATGGTATTCGATCGGTATCTGCAGGACGGGACGGCGAACGTGCGCTACTCCCGAACGGTGTAGCATGACCGTATCCGCGCCGTATGGCGCGCCCTGACCGCGAGAGGGTTGCCGTGGTGACGCGCTGGCTCTGGCGGGTGCTCGGTGTGACCTGTGTGGGGATTGGCGCCGCAGGCACCGTCGTGCCGCTGCTGCCGACCACGCCGTTTCTGCTGGTGGCCGCCTGGGCGTTTGCGCGCGGCTCCGAGCGCTGGCGCCAGTGGCTGTTGAACCACCCCCGGTTCGGGCCGCCCATCCACGCCTGGCAGAGCCAGCGCGCAATTCCCCGCAAAGTGAAGTGGATCGGCATCGCGTCGGTGGTGGCCAGCCTTGGCATCGCGCTGTGGGCGCAGCTGCCGCCGGCGGCACTGGCGATTCAGGTGATCGCCCTGGTGTGCGTCACCATCTTCCTGCTCACGCGCCCCGACGCTTAGGTGGTTCGCGGGCGCACCAGCAGGGGCGTGTAGGCGACGGCGAAACAGAGATAGGCGAGCGCCCAACCCAGCCCGGACGCGGCGGCGAGCCACGGGATCTCGACGGAGAAGGCGAGGCCCAGGCGCGCAAGGGCGGCAAGCGTGATCAGTGCGAAGCCGGCCACCGCCAGCCAGGGGGCCACCAGCGGCCGCCCCGTATGGCCCAGGGAGACACGCGCCATCATGCCGATGCACAACGATCCCATTGCCCCCACCATCAGCGCATGCAGCCCGGCCGACCACGCGATGGTGGCTCCGGACAGGCTCATACCGAGCAGCGCCAGCCCCACCGGAATCCAAAGATACCCCAGGTGCAGAATCCACAGCAGCGGCGTGCGCCAGGTCTGCCACGGCCGCCAGGCGATCCAGCGCGCCAGCAGAAAGCCGGCCGCCGCGAACAGGATCGGCGCCAGCATGGGATCGCGGCCACCCAGCAGGTACATGGGCACCAGTAGCAGCACCGCCAGGGTTGCGCACCAGTTCAGCGCCGGCCACTGGCGCGGACGGCTGTCGGCCAGCCAGCGCTCCGTGAAGAAGGGAATGACCCGGCCACCCATGAACACCAGCAGCATGGTCACCAGCAGGATGGTCACATCCAGCGCCGGCATTGCCGCGCCGGGCAGGATGCCGTGGATATCCAGGTGGATAACGCCGTTGAGTACGGCGAAGGCGCCGAACAGGGGGATGAACATATAGTTGCGGGTGTTGCGGGCCGGCAAAAGGGTGCGACCAACGAAATACGCCAGCAGCGGCAGAAACGCCAGGTCAACGATGCTCACCAGCCAGAAGGGTACCAGCCAGGGCACCAGAAAGCCCACGCGGGCGGCCAGCCAGACGCCCACCAGCAGCGCCAGTTCCCGGGGCGTGACCGACTGCCGGCCCGCCCAGTTCTGCGCGGCGGTCAGCACGAATCCGGCAATCACCGCCATGGTGAAGCCGAATAGCATCTCGTGGCCGTGCCAGATCATCGGCGGCACCGGCGCCGTAGTGCCGACGCCGTAGGCAAGCAGGGTAACCCAGACACCCATCCAGGCCAGGGACAGCCAGGCCGCGCCGAGAAAGAAGGGGCGGAAAGCGATGGAAAACAGCGCATGCATGGGAGGCTCTTGGTGGCCCTGGATTGCCCTGCCAGCATGCCCGTCGCGGTGCAGACATCACATTGATGTGGATCAAATGCATGTTAATTAGCCGGAGGGGCGGTCGGTTACACCCCTCCGGCTGATGCGCCTCTCATCGTGGCGCCGTCAGTGGTACCCCTCGCCGGCGCGGACCTTGCCGCGGAAGACCCAGTAGGTCCACGCGGTGTAACCCAGAATCACCGGCGTGATGAACAGCACGCCCAGCAACAGGAACAGCTGACTCTCCGGTGCCGAGGCGGCGTCCCAGAACGTGTGTTCCGGTGGCACGGCCAGCGGCCACATGCTGATCAGCAGCCCCGCGTAGAAAGTAATGAACAGCGTCAGCGTGGCGATGAACGGAATCCCCTCGCGCCGCTTCTCGATGGCCTGCCACAGCCACGCCGCCGCGCCGAGGGTGACCAGTGGGAAGATCCACAGCCACTCGATGTTGCCGAGCCAGCGGTCCAGGACCCGCGCCTCCGCCAGCGGCGTCCAGATGCTGATGATGGCGAAGAACAGCATCACCGCGCCGAGCATCCAGCGTGCCACGCTGTAGGCCCAGGTCTGCAGCGCGCCCTCGGTCTTCAGGATCAGCCATGTGGCGCCGAGCAGGGTGTAACCGCACACCAGCGCCAGACCGGTCATGACCGTGAATGGCGTGAGCCAGTCGAGCGGGCCGCCCACGTAGGTGAACCCGTCCACCTCGAAGCCCTGGATGTAGGCGCCGACCACGGCGCCCTGGGCGAAGGAGGCCACCAGCGAGCCACCGAAGAAGGACCAGTTCCACAGGTACTTCGAGCGGTTCGCCTTGAAGCGGAACTCGAACGCCACGCCGCGGAAGATCAGGCCGGCGAGCAGCAGGAACACGCCGATGTACAGCGCCGGCAGGAACACCGCGTAGACCAGCGGGAAAGCCGCCAGCAGCCCGGCGCCGCCAAGAATCAGCCAGGTCTCGTTACCGTCCCAGACCGGGGCGACGGTGTTCATCATGGTGTCCCGGGCCTCCTCGTCCGGGGCGAAGGGGAAGAGAATCCCCACGCCCAGGTCGAAGCCGTCCATGAGCACGTACATGAACACGCCCAGGCCGATGATGCCGATCCAGATCAGAGTCAGGTCAATCAGTTCCATGGTCATCTACCTCCGCACGCCTTCCGGAGCCGCGCCGTCGTCAAAGCTCGTGTCCACGGCGGAGAACGGGCGCTTGGGCCGTCCTTCCGACGCCTCGGGGGTGCCCTCCAGGGCTTCCGGTCCGGCCTGGATCAGACGCACCAGGTAGTAGAGCCCGGCGGCGAAGATCACCGCGTACACGGCGATGAAGCCGATCAGGCTGAACAGCGCCATCCATCCAGTGAGAGAAGGTGTGACCGCCTCGGAGGTGCGCATGATGCCGTGAATCACCCAGGGCTGGCGGCCGATGTCGGTGACGAACCACCCGGCCAGCACGGCCACGAAGGGCAGCGGGATCATCCAGGTAAACACCCGCAGCAGTCGCGGCGAGTCGAACAGCCGTCCGCGCAGCCGCTGCACCAGGCCCACGGCGGCCACGGCGATCATCAGCAGGCCGATGGCCACCATCACCCGGAAACTCCAGAACACCCAGCCCACCGGCGGCCGGTCCTCCGGTGCCCACTCCTTCAGGCCGGGCACTTCGCCCTGCAGGTCGTGGGTGAGAATCAGGCTGGCCGCGTTGGGAATGGCGATCTCCAGGTAGTTGCGCTCGTTGGCGGCGCTGGGGATGGCGAACAGGATCAGCGGTGCGCCCTGTTTCGTCTCCCAGGCCCCTTCCATGGCGGCAACCTTCTCCGGCTGGTGTTCGAAGGTGTTCAGCCCGTGCAGGTCGCCGACCACGAGCTGTGCCGGGGCGATGAAGGCGAGCAGGACCACGGTCATGCCCAGCGCCTTCCTGTTGATTTCCGGCGCCCGCCCGCGCAGCAGGTACCAGGCGCTCACCCCCGCCACCACGAAGCCGGCGGTCAGGAACGACGCCAGTGCCATGTGGAAGAAGCGCGGCCACAGAGACGGGTTGAAGATGGCCTCGCTCCAGGAGGTGACGTAGATCAGCCCGTCGCGCATCTCGATCCCGGCCGGAGTCTGCATCCAGCTATTGGCGGAGAGAATCCAGAACGACGAGATGAACGTGCCCAGCGCGACCATGCAGGCGGCGAACAGGTGGACCCCCTTGGGCACCTTGTCGCGTCCGAACAGCAGCACGCCGAGGAAGGTGGCCTCCAGGAAGAAGGCGGTGACCACCTCGTAGCTCAGCACTGGCCCCAGGAAGTTCGCCGAGGCGTAGGAGAACGCACTCCAGTTGGTCCCGAACTGGAACGCCATGACGATGCCGGAGACTACCCCCATGCCGAAGATGACGGCAAAGATCCGCGTCCAGAACCGGGACAGCCGCGCGTAGACCGGGTTCTCCGTACGGTAGAAGAGGCCTTCCAGCGTGGCGATATACGCCGCCAGCCCGATGGTGAAAACCGGAAACAGGGCGTGAAACGACACCACGAAGGCGAATTGAATGCGAGAAAGAAGCAGTGGATCCAGTTCCATGACGGCCGTGCACTCCACAGTTGAAGGACGGCTGTATTCTGCAGTGCGTCATGGCGCCCGTTGTTGATGTAGATCAACCGAAGGGGTAGTCCTTTCGAGGTAGGCCGGTTTCAGGTAGTGGAGCTCACTCGCCGCGCTGAAACATCCAGTGCCAGGGCTCGAAGATCAGCCCGTTGTCGTTGTCTTCCGGGTAGGAGAGGGCGAAGCAGAACTCGTCCGCGCGGGCTTCGAGCCAGGCGAAGGCGTCTGTCTCGGCGAACTCGCGGGTCAGTCCGGGGCCGCCCGGCGTGGCGATGTCGATGGCATCACCGGTGTGGTGCTCGCTGTGCCCCGGAGCCGCGCTGGTGCGCAGAATGGCGTCAATGGCCCGGCCGTTGTCCAGGCGCCGGTTCAGCAGCGTGGTCTGCTGGAAGACGCTGCGGAACGTGGAGGCCGGGAACAGCTCCACGCCGTCCATGCGCGCTGCCGCCTGCATCCGTAGCCAGGCCCGGGCCGCGTCCGGGCTCATGAAAAAGGCGCCGCGGCGCTGGTCGATGGCGATCAGGTGCAGCGTCTCGGCCTGCGGCTGCAGCGGTAGCCCGGTGCGCTCAACGTAGTCGGATGGGATCTCCAGCTGGCGGTGCAGCCCGTGGATCAGCGCCTTGTATGCGTTGTCCGGCGCCTCCAGGGCGGGCGCGCCGCAGCGGCCGTCCGCATGGAGCAGCGCCGGTGCAAGCAGGGCGATCAGCAGAAAGGGTCTCCAGTTCGTCATCTGGCCAGTATCCGCCCAAGCGGGCTGTGGGGTCCGCGAACGCAATCACGGATGGGATCGCCCGCTTACGGGCGCCTTCAGCTCTGGTGCGACATGCCGGCACCATCCCGTGGGTGCTGCGTGCAGAAAGGCGTTGTTAACCGGTGGTTGTTCTGCAAGTCTATGGGAAAAGGGCTCAATCCATAATACGAAAACCAACGGAAACATGAGCCGGTTTGTGCGGGAAGCACAATACCGATAACAAGCTGAGACAAGAAGGTTCGCCAGGGGCCGTTTCGCGTTTTCCAGGGGTGACAGGCGCGTATCCGGGAGCGGCGTTCCGGGAGGGGGCGGTTTGGACGCGGAACGGATGGCCTTGCCGCGGCTGGCGCGATGGACGGATGGTGCATTTGTCAGCCTGCTGCTGATCGCGCTGCTGCTCCTTGCAGCACTTTGGACTGTTGTCCTCGATGGCGGGACGCCCTCGGCCTACGCCCATTTCATGTACGCCCCCACCATTCTTGCCGCCTACCGCTATCGCGCCGTCGGTGGTGCGCTGTGCGGGTTCCTCGGAGGCTTTTTGGTGGGGCCGGTTGCCCGCCTGGATTGCCACTGGCGACCCCGCCACAGAGCTGAGCTGGCTCGTGCGAGCCGCCTGGATCAGCGTGGTCGGCTTCACGCTGGGCGCGCTGTTCGGATACGCGAGCCGACAGGCCGGGCTGCTGGAGCGGCACTGGCACACGGACAACGGCACCGGCCTGCCGAACCTCCCGGGCCTCAGGCGCCTCATGGCCGTGGCGGATCGCAACAACGACGCCGGCGATGACCGCGACGTGATCGCCACGGCGTTCAAGGTGGTGAACTACGACGCCCTGGTGGGGAGTTTTGGCTATCAGGGGGCCGACGAGATCATGCGCGCCCTCGGGCAGCGGGTGTCGGACGGGCTGCCGGACGCTGCGATGCTCGGACGCACGGCCCCGGATGATCTGGTGGCGCTGGAGCGCATCGCGCGCGGCGGCGACGCCTCGGTAAAGCCGCAGAGCCTGCCGTCGACACTCGAGATCGGGCGCATGCAGGTGTACGCCGATATCGCCCTCGGGTCGGCCAGGGCCGCGTTCCCGCTGGAGTCGCCGGATGAACTGCTGCGTCAGGCGTCGGCCGCCGCCGGTAGGGCGCGGGATCGCGGGAGACGGATGGATGTGCACAACAGCAGCGACGAGCATGATCGCCGGCATGCTCTGCAACTGCTGGCTCAGGTGCCCCGGGCGCTTGAGGCCGGTGAGATGTATCTGGTCTATCAGCCCGAGCTGGACCTGCGCACGCGGACGATTGTCGGCGTCGAGGCGCTGATCCGCTGGAACCACCCGGAGCACGGGCTCGTCTCGCCGGACCAGTTCATTCCGCTTGTGGAAGGGACGGCACTGATCGAGGACCTTACCCACTGGGTACTGGACCGGGCAGTGCAGGACAGCCAGACCTGGCAGACCGCCACGACGCCCAGGCTGGCGGTGAACATTTCCAGCCGGAATCTCATGAGTCCGGCGCTGATCGACCACATCAGGGATCTACTGGCGCGCACGGGCTTCCCCGGCGACCGGCTGGAGCTGGAGATCACGGAAACCGCGCTGACCGAAGTGGAACAGGCCCACTGCGAGCTGCTCGCGGAACTGCGCGACATGGGCGTGTGCATCGCCATCGACGACTTCGGCACCGGTTACGCATCGCTGGCTTACATCCGCAAGCTGCCGGTGGACGTCCTCAAGCTGGATCGCTCGTTCATCCAGGCGGCACCCGACCAGCCCAAGGACCTCCAGATGCTGCGCCGGATCGTGCAGATCGCCAGCGATCTCCAGCTGAAGGTAGTGGGCGAAGGAGTGGAGGATCGCCGGATGCTCGATCTGCTTGCCGATCTGGGCTGCGATCACGCGCAGGGGTATTTCATCGCACGACCGCTGCCGTCTGACGCCGTGAGGGGGTTCCTGAACGACTCTGGGGAATCGTTGCAGGTCTAGGCGATCTGATTTCCGGGCTCAGTCAAGCCCGAGTGGATCACTGGGTTCCCGCGCCCGGCTTCAGCTCGACTAGAACACACAGCAGCTTGCCCCGTGCGACCCGGTCTCGCAGCAGGTGGATCAATCAGGAAGGGAGAAAAAGCGTATGCGCGCCCTGCACGATGGCGACCAGGCCCAGCGCCCACAGGCTGCATGCCGCCACGTCGTACAGGGTATAGCGCGTGCGTTTGAATCGCGTGACGCCCATCATGGCGGGGACCAGGCTACGGATAGCCGGGATGAAACGGCCGATGAAGATGACGAAAACGCCGTAGCGACGCACCATGGCCTCGGTGCGTTCCCAGCGCTGCGCGTTGCGCTGAATGATGCGCCAGCCATGGATACGGTGGCCGATCCCGCGACCCGCATAATAGCCCACGTGGTCACCCAGCGACGAGCCCACCATCGCCATGGCAGCCATGAGCCAGATATTGGCCCAGTCATTGGCGTAGAAGACTGAAGTAACCACGACGATCATCAAGCTGGGGACGAACAGGCCCACGCCGACACAGGTTTCCATGAAAGCCAGCAGCGGCACGAGGAAGATGGCCTGCTCGCGGTGCTCGCCGGCCCAGGCGAGGATGGAGTCGATCATTTCGCACGACGTCGGGGCGGCCGGGGCAACAGGACCGGCGTGACCGCCTTGTAGGCCTCATAGTCGGCCTCGCCACCCCATTTCTCATCGGCGCGCTGCTCCAGCATCGGAATGCCACTGACTTTCAAGAGCAGCCAGCAGACGAACAGCGGCGAGAGCCAGCCCAGCCATTGCCATCCGGTCAGGGCCGGTGTCGCCATGACCGCGATACCCGTCCACAGCATGATTTCGCCGAAATAATTCGGATGGCGCGACCAGGCCCACAGGCCCTGTTGGATGAAGCGCCCTTGGTTGGTCGGGTCGGCATTGAAGGCGTTCTTCTGGTGATCCGCTACAGCCTCAATGGCAAAACCGCCAACCCAGATGATCAGCCCCAGCGTGGCCAATACATCCCAGCCCGAGGCCCCCGGGCTACTCACCGCAATCAATGCGGCCAGCAGCGTCACGAAAACCCATAGCCCCTGGAGCGTCCAGGCCATGAGGAAGCTGCCCCAGTAGGGCTTGAGGTTGTCAAAGCGGCCATCCTTTCCGCTGCGCTTTACGCGCAGGAACAGGAAGCTGCCCAGACGACCGCCCCAGATGAGTACCAGCGCCGTGATCACCCACCCACGTGCATCCGGACTCGCGAAGCTGGCTGCCAGCAGGATCACACTGGCGTAGGTTAGTGCGCCGGCGAGGTCGTAATAATGCTCGGTTTGGCGCAGGAAGGATGGCACGAACACCAGCCACTGCACCGCAAACGAGAACAGGGCCAGCGCTGGCAACAGCGGGAGACCGGCGACACGGTACGCGCCATCGTCCAGCAACAAGGCCAGCCCCAGCGCGAGTAGGGTTGCGATCACACTGACAAGAAAGGCCGAGCTGTTGCGCACAGCGGGCTCCGTTTGAATGCTTCGGAAGGGAGTATGCGTGACACTGCCACAAGCCGGTCGGCGCGCCTAACAAATTCTTTCGGCGCTCGACTGAGGTCCTCCGCGAGGACGATCGACCGCCGTCCCGCCGATTCAGGCGCTAGCCGCACGGTTAGTAATCAGGAGGCGCAGGAGCGCATGCGGTCGTGGCAAAGCTGAAGCAGGCGAGGGAGGTACAGCGCTGGCTAAGGGATATCCTCAGCGTGCTTCACCGCGCTATGGATATCGACCGATACCTCACGTGACACTGCCTTGAAGCCGGTCCCATTATGGCTCGATCCCGACCTGAAGGCGTCATCGGGCCTGCGGTCACCGAACGGCCGCTATAGCAGTTATGAAGACATCCAGTACCACCTTTATGTCCTGGAGAAAGTCAGGCGTGGCGAAGCTCGTGCCGAGTCAGAGGGCACTGTATCTCACCAGGAGGACTTGGACCGTCTTTCGAAATGGCGTACGAAGTAAGGTGGTCACCGGAAGCGGTTGAGGACATCGAAGCTATTGCTGCGTGGATTGGCAGAGATTCGCCGCAGCACGCTGAGGCCGTCGTTGATCGACTGCTGTAGGCGGCCGCCACCCTCGACCACAACCCCTCCCGCGGCAGAGTAGTTCCGGAGTTCGAGGATTCCGCTTATCGTGAGACTTTCATCTTCAGCTACCGGGCAATCTATCGAGTCAATCCGGCGGCTGTCGTCGTGATTGCAATCGTTCATGGCAAACGCTTACTAGAGAACATTCCGCGCACGGAATAGATCTGTTCCAACCAGCGACAACTGCACCACGACGGAACGCTCCGCCCCCCTCTTAGGGCTCGAGCCTCGGGCGCTCGGTCGGAGGCGACACACCGGTGATCGTTCAGGGTCGGCTGGTGAGCCTAATGGTGGTGATGGTGCCCACCATCGCCGCCGTAACCCCTTTCTTGCTGGTACTCGTGTATTTGATGCCTGGTAAGCAGTTCCGTCATCTTTAGGTGATAACGTAGGTGAACCGCCCGCAGCCTCCCTTGTGCTTCGGCAGCCGCCTGAGTTGCCGCGTCGACCTCCGCCTCGCTGGCGTTGCCATCTGCGAACACGGCGTCAACCTCACGTTCACACTCGATGTAGAACTCCCCGGCGGCAATCGCTTCCTGCTGCATATCCTCGAACAAGCGACGAGTTTGTTCGATCTGTTCTTCCGTCAGCTCCAGCTCATCAGCGAGATCCAGCACGTGTCGCGGGCCGGGGTAGCCATTCAGTTCTGCCGGCAGGGC
>SLBZ01000038.1 GCA_007126095.1 Aquisalimonas sp. | reverse complement strand
TGGGCAACCATTCCTCTGGGACGCGCGTCACCGCGCGCCTCAAGCGACCTACCCGGGAGCGGTGCGGGCCACACCATCGCCCCCCTATTTGGTCTTGCTCCGGGTGGGGTTTACCGTGCCACGACGTGTTACCACGCGTGCGGTGCGCTCTTACCGCACCGTTTCACCCTTGCCTGTGCCCGCGAAGGGCCATCGGCGGTCTGCTCTCTGCTGCACTTTCCGTAGGCTCGCGCCTCCCAGGCGTTACCTGGCACCCTGCCCTGTGGAGCCCGGACTTTCCTCCACCAGCCGTCGGCTGGCAGCGACTGTCTGGCCAACTCCACCGTTGATGGTACCACGCCCGCTGCGGGTCAGTGTTCGCGCAGGGCCAGCGCGCGCTGGTACAGGGCGTTGCGGGGGGCCCCGAGAATGGAAGCGGCGACCGCGGCCGCCTTCTTGACAGGAAGCTCCGCCAACAACAACGCCAGGACACGGTCCTGCTCGGCCTGGTCGGCGTCCACTGCCGGCGCCCCCTCAATCACCAGGACGAACTCACCTCGCCGCTGATTGCTGTCCGCCTGCAACCACGCGAGCAGCTCGCCGAGCGGCAATGAGCGCACAGTCTCGAATGTCTTGGTCAGCTCCCGAGCGACCACCGCCTGACGCGCCGGACCGAATACGTCCACCATATCCTGCAGTGCAGCCTCGATCCGGTGCGACGACTCCAGCAGCACGAGCGTGCGCGGTTCCTCCCGCAACCCCTCCAGTGCACGGCGGCGCGGCCCTGAGCGGCCCGACAGAAACCCCTCGAAGCAAAACCGGTCGGTGGGCAAACCGGAGACCGACAGAGCGGCAACGGGGCTGGAGACCCCTGGAATGGGCACGACCCGGATGCCAACCCGGTGAGCGGCACGTACAACGCGGAAGCCCGGGTCGCTGATCAGCGGCGTGCCGGCGTCGCTGATCAGCGCGATGCACTCACCCGACTGCAGCCGGGTCATCAGTGCGTCGACGCGCTCGTCCTCGTTGTGCTCGTGCAGGCTGAGCAGCCGCGCGCGCACCCCGAAGTGGGCCAGCAGGCGCCCACTGTGGCGTGTGTCCTCCGCGGCCACCAGATCCACCTGCCCGAGGACCTCGACGGCACGGGGCGTCATGTCCTGCAGATTCCCCATGGGCGTGGCGACGACGTACAAGGTGCCCGGTTGCGGCGACACGTTCCCCCCTGTCAGCGTTGCTGATAGACTCGAAGACCCTGCAGTACAACAGCTTGTGGCCGCATGCGCGGCAGGGTTGAGACTGCGATCGTGGCGACTCCGGCACGGACCGCCAACCCCGATTTTCCACCCGATAGTGACGGATCATCCATGCAGATGCACGACCAGTTTCCGCGGTGGACCGCCCGCGTCGCCATGATCCTGCTGCTGGCGATACTGACGGCCTGCGCCCCCCGGCCTGACGAACCGGACCGCCACCCGGCCGTGGAGACCGCGGAGGACGCCCTGTCCCGCGGCGACTTCGACACCGCCGTGGCCTCGTTCCTGGAGGCGGCGGAAGCGGAGGAGTCCCCGCTGCGGGAAGAGTACACGCTGATGGCCGCCGCTGCCCTGGTGGATTCCGGGGAGCCGGGGCGCGGGGAGCGAATGGCCGCCGACGTGCCGATCACGGAAGAGACCCCTGACGCGGTCACCGACTTCCGTAACGTCGTCCTCGCACGGGCCGCCCTTGCCGATGGCGATTACGAACGCAGCCTCGAACTGGTCGCCGAGCGACTGCCCAGCGAGACCGGGCGTGCGGCGGACCTGGTTGAAGTCAGGGCCGACGCCCAGTACCGACTGGGACGGCTGCTCGACAGCGCCGAGACCCGCGCCGGGCTGGAAGCACTCCTGCCCGACGGAGACCGGCTCGACCGCAATCGCCAGCGGCTGCAGGACACGCTTTCTGAAGTCCCCATGAGCCGCCTGCGCGAGATCATGCCGCCGGCTCCGGATATCTATGGCGGCTGGCTGGAGCTCACGTTCCTGGTCCGCAACTACCGGCTGGACCCGCCCCGCATGGAGGAGTCGGTGGAACTCTGGCGCGAGCGATTCCCGGATCATCCAGCTGCGGAAACCATTGCCGACAACATCATGGCCCGCTACCGGGAGGAAGTGCTGCGCCCCGAGCGGGTCGACCTTTTGCTGCCGCTGTCCGGATCCCTCGCCGACTCCGGCCGCGCAGTGAGAGATGGCTTCCTCGCCGCACGCCTCCAGCAGGGCGACGACGGCCCGGACGTGCGCATCCACGACATTGGCGACGACGGTGACGACCCCTGGGCCGCCTACATGAATGCCGTCCAGGGCGGCTCCGACCTGGTCATCGGGCCGCTGACCCGCCCGGCAGTCTCGGTGTTTGCCGAGACCCGTTCGCTCCCGGTACCCATGCTGGCGCTGAACAGCGCCGGGGGTCGCGACGATGTCCCCGGAAACCTCTTCCGCTTCGGCCTGTTACCGGAGCACGAGGCGCGCCAGGCGGCCCGGCATGCTCTGGCAGGCGGGCAGCGCCACGCCGTGATGCTGGTGCCCTCCAACGACTGGGGGCGCCGTGTCGCCGCCGCATTCACCGAGGAGTACGAGGACAACGGCGGCACCGTGCTCGCCCACGAACGCTACGAGAGCGACCGCACGGACTTCTCGCTCCCCATTCGCCGCATGCTCGCACTGGACGAGAGCGGCCAGCGCCAGCGGCGCCTGCAGAGCACCATTGGCCGCTCGGTGGAGTTCGAGCCGCGGCGGCGCATGGACGTGGACGTCATATTCATGGGCGCGTTTCCCCGCCAGGCGCGGCTGATCCGGCCGCAGCTCCGGTTCCATCACGCCCTGGACCTGCCGGTGATGGCTACGTCCCACGCCTGGGACGGACGAGACGACGTGGCGTCGGACCGGGACATGGCCGGCGTGGTCTTCTTCGACATGCCGTGGATGCTCGGCGAGGGCGACCGATTGCCCCCGACCCGCACCTCACTGGCAACTGCGTGGGATGACCGCGTGCAGCAGCATGCCCCCCTGTATGCCCTGGGAACCGACGCCTACCGCCTGATCCCGTACCTGGCCACCATGCGCGCCAACGACGGGGAGCGACTGGAGGGTGCGACCGGTCTGCTGCGGATCAGCGATGCCGGGGAAGTCCACCGGGAAGTCATGCCGGCGCGCTTCCACCGGGGCCGCGTGGAGCGGCTGCAGCTGGAGGACGACACACCACGACTGCCTGGGCTGGACACCGCGGGCGACGACGCCAACGGCGCCGGCGCCCCCGCCGAGGCGGATGGTATCGATGCCCGTAACGGGCTGGACGAGACGGATTTCAACGAGTGAATGAAGCGAGCCGCAGGGAAAGCGGCCAGACAGCCGAAGACACCGCCCGTCGCCACCTTGAAGCGCAGGGGCTGCGCCTGCTGGACCGCAACGTCCGCGCCCGCCGCGGGGAGATCGACCTGGTCATGGAAGACGGCGACGTCCTGGTGTTCGTGGAGGTGCGCTATCGCGGCGACCCGGCCCACGGCAGTGCGCTGGAGAGCATTGGCGCAACCAAGCAGCGACGGCTGATCCACGCGGCCAGCACCTACCTGCAGCGCCACCGCCTGGACCGTCCCTGCCGCTTCGACGTGGTCGCCATCACCGGCGAAACACTGGAGTGGGTCGCCAACGCCTTCGACGCGACCTGAGCGGATGCAGGAGGCCGCAGGCAGTGCTACATTCGCCGCCAAACAGGCCCAAGACAGAGATACCCGATGGATAGCCACGACCGCATCATTCAGCATTTTCACGACAGCATCCGCACGAAGCAGATGGCTATGGACGCCCTGGCGCCGGCCATCGTCGACGCGGGAGAGCTCATGGTCCGGTGCCTCAGCCGGGACGGCAAGATTCTCAGCTGCGGCAACGGTGGCTCGGCCGCGGACGCCCAGCACTTTTCCTCGGAACTGCTGAACCGTTTCGAGATGGAGCGCCCCGGGCTCCCTGCGCTGGCGCTGACCACGGACAGCTCCACGCTGACGTCCATCGCCAACGACGAGGCCTACGAGGAAGTCTTCGCGAAACAGGTCCGCGCTCTCGGGCAGAGTGGCGACGTGCTGCTCGCCATCAGCACCAGCGGCCAGTCACCGAACGTGGTTGCGGCCATCCGTGCGGCCCACGAGCGCGGCGTACATGTCGTGGCCTTCTCCGGCAAGGACGGCGGCCCCATCGCCGGCCTTCTCAAGGCGACCGACGTGGAGATCCGGGTTCCCTCCAACGTTACTGCGCGCATCCAGGAGGTCCACCTGCTGGTGATCCACTGCCTGTGCGATCTCATCGACCGGTCGTTGTTCGGTAGCGACTAGGCATGATCAGCCAGCGTTCCCGCGCTGCCATCATCGCCCTGCTGCTCGGGGCAGGTGCGGCCATGGCCGGCTGCGCGGGCACGGGTGAGAACGGGGACGCCGAGGCAGAAGCCGCTCTGGACAGTCGCTCGTTCATGGAACGCCTGTCGGACCAGCGCATCCGTTCTCGGATTCAAGCCGAGATTCTCAGCGACGACGAGCTACGGCACGAGTCGAATATACGCGTCACGGTATTCGAGGGCATTGCGCTGCTTACCGGGGAAGTGCCCTCACGGGAGGTCGGTCAGCGGATGGCCCGCCTGGCGCGCGAGGACAGCGGCGCGCGGCACGTCCACAACGAACTGGTCATCGCGGATATGAGCTCCGTGTTCGCCCGCAGTCGGGACCGCTTCATCAGTGCCCGGGCATCCACGCGCCTGTCATCCCTGGACGAGCCCGCGGACCTGAACCGGGATCGGGTCTACCTGTTCACGAACCGCGGCCGCATCTACCTAATGGGCCGCGTCACGCAGGAGGAGGCCGACGCGATCACGGAAGAGGTCCGCGCGATCGCCGGCGTGCGTGAGGTGGTCCGGGCCTTCGAATACGTGGATTGAGTGCGGGCTACTTGACGACGCGCAGATTTGGCCGGCGCGAGGTCTGCGACTGATTGTCGGTGGACTGCTCGCCGTCGCCGTCACCGGAAGGCGGCGGGTCGTCGTCGGTATCGTTGAACAGCATGCCCTGCCCGTTCTCCCGGGCATAAATGGCCATCACCGCACGCACCGGCACCTCCACATCCAGGGGCGTACCTCCGAAGCGGCCGCTGAAGGCGATCTGCTCGTTGCCCAACTCCAGGGCGCGCACCGCGCGTTCGGAGATGTTCAGTACGAGCCTGCCCTTGTCCGCAAACTCCATGGGCGCACGCAGTCCGTCCCGCGTGGCGTCCACGAGCAGGTAAGGGGTCAGATCATTGTCAATGATCCAGTCGTACAGGGCACGGATCAGATAAGGACGACTTGGCGTCATCGGGGCATCCATCACCATCAGACTCCCCGGGTCGAACCCGGAATTGTTCGTGTGCACGTGTTGCGGCCGCCGCGACCGCCGTCAGCCACGCATGGTTCGTTCGGCCTCGGTCAGACTGTTCCTGAAAACCTCGAGATCGAACAACCGCTCGCTGTATGCCTGCAACGCAGGGGCGGCGTCGCCCGGGTCGGCCCCCAACCGGGGCAGACGCCAGAGCAACGGCGCCAGGGCCACATCCATGACAGTGCGCTCTTCGCTCATGAACCACTCGTCCTGAGCAAAAAGTTCGTCCGCAGCCGTGAGCTCTTCACGCA
This sequence comes from Aquisalimonas sp., assembly GCA_007126095.1. Lineage (GTDB taxonomy): Bacteria > Pseudomonadota > Gammaproteobacteria > Nitrococcales > Aquisalimonadaceae > Aquisalimonas. The sequence goes on along the minus strand of SLBZ01000038.1, from coordinate 24,279 downwards.
GCGCCTGCGCGACTCGGTCGGGCGCTTCGGCCGTGCCCGATTCGAGCTGCTGCATCAGACCGTACCAGTCCCGCTCGATCCGGTACTGCACCAGCCGCGCCTTCGCCCGCGTCACCGGATCCACCGGCATCAGCGGTGGATGCGGGAACCGCTCGTCGAGGTACTCGATGATGATCTTGGACTCGTACAGGCACAGGTCCCGATCGACCAGCGTCGGCACTCCCCCGTAGGGATTAAGTTCCATGAGATCCTCCGGGATGGCGTTATCATCCACGGTATGGATCTCGGCCTGGATTCCTTTCTCGGCCAGAACAAAGCGAACCCGGTGGCTGAAGGGGCAGGTCGCCCCGGAGAAAAGAGTCATTACGGAACGCTTGTTCACTGAGGCCATTCGGCACTCCCGTGGGCTGTTGCTGCGCGCCGCCGGGCAACATGCCCGGCGGCGTTCGGATCAATGGACGTCCTTCCAGTATTCCTTCTTGAGGAAGTACGCCAGCACCGTGAATACACCGAAGAACAGCAGGACCCAGACCCCGAGACGCTGGCGCTCCGCCTTGATCGGCTCGGCGACATAGTCCAGGAAGTTGGTCAAATCCCGAGTCGCCTGCCGGTACTCGGATTCATCCATGGTGCCGGTCCCTTCTTCGACCTCGAAGCCAACCAGTACGTCCTCGCCATCCCGTTCTTCGTACACCGGGTGCTGCCGTCCCTGGAGCGTCTCCAGTACATGGGGCATGGCCGTACCGCCGATCACCGTGTTGTTGAAACCGGTGATGGTGCCCTCGTCGACGTAGAACCTGTTCAGGAACGTGTAGATGTAGTCCGGACCGTGACGGCGCGCAGTCAGGGACAGATCCGGCGCCGGCACGCCGAACCAGTTCTCGGCGTCGCTCTCGGACATGGCGTTGGTCATCTGCTCCTGAATCTGCGTCTCCGGCTTGAAGATGAGGTACTGCTCCACCAAGTCATCATCAATGCCGAGATCCTGACCAATTCGATTGTAGCGGATCAGCGACGCCTCGTGACAGGCCATGCAGTAGTTGGCGAACAACTTGGCGCCGCGCTGCAGTGACGGTTTGTCGTTGGGGTCCACGTCGACACTCATTCTGCTTTCAACGGCACCCCAGGCCGTCAGCGGCATCAACACGAGCGTCAGCATTAGCATTAGTTTTTTCATCAGGACGTCACCCTCTCGGGAACTGGCTTGGTCCTTTCCAGCCCGAAGGCCGTATAGACGAAAAGGAAGATGAAGTAGCCGAAATAGATCACCGTACCCAGCCGCGACAGCATCGTGTTCAGCCCGGTTGCCGGCTGGGTGCCCAAGTACGTGAGCAGCATGAAGCCGACAGCGAAGATGCCCAGGGCGATCTTGAAGCTCAGGCCACGATAGCGGATCGAGCGCACCTTGCCGCGGTCGAGCCAGGGCAACACGAACAGGATCATCACGGCCAGGCCCATGGCCAGCACGCCGCCGAACGTATCAGGGATGGCGCGCAGGATGGCGTAATAGGCCGCGAAGTACCAGACCGGCGCAATGTGATCCGGCGTCACCTGCGGGTTTGCTTCCTCGAAGTTCGGGTGCTCGATGAACATCCCCCAGAAATCGGGGATGTAGAAAACCACTACCGAGAACAGGATGAAGTAGACACCGACCCCGATAAGATCCTTCACCGTGTAGTACGGGTGGAAGGGAATCCCGTCCTTCGGAATGCCGTTGGCGTCCTTGTTCTTCTTGATGTCGATGCCGTCCGGGTTGTTCGACCCCACCTCGTGCAGCGCGAGGATGTGGGCCACCACCAGGAAGATGATCACCAGCGGCACCGCCACCACGTGCAGGGCGAAGAAGCGGTTCAGCGTCGCCTCGGAGATGACGTAGTCACCCCGGATCCAAAGCGCCAGGTCAGGCCCGATGACAGGGATGGCGCCGAACAGCGAGATGATCACCTGGCCGCCCCAGTAGGACATCTGCCCCCACGGCAACATGTAGCCCATGAACGCCTCGGCCATGAGCAGCACGAAGATCAGGCAGCCGAAGATCCACAGCAGTTCGCGCGGCTTCTGGTACGAGCCGTACATCAGCGCCCGGAACATGTGCAGATAGACCACGACGAAGAACGCGGACGCGCCGGTGGTGTGGATGTAGCGAATCAGCCATCCCCACTCCACATCGCGCATGATGTACTCCACCGACTCGAACGCGCGATCGCCGGAGGGGATGTAGTTCATGGTCAGAAAGATGCCCGACACCACCTGGATGACCAGCGTTAGCAGCGCCAGCGATCCGAAGTAGTACCAGAAATTGAAGTTCTTGGGCGCGTAATACTCCGAGACGTGCTCGCGCCACATCTTGGTGAGCGGGAAGCGGTCATCGATCCAGCCGACCAGCCCCCCCGATCTGGTCTCGCTCATCAGGCGTCTCCTTCTTCGTCTTCGCCCACCAGGACGGTGTCGTCATCCATGAAGTAGTAGGGCGGCACCTCCATGTTCTTGTCCGCCGGGACGCCGCGGAACACACGCCCCGCGAGGTCGAAATAGGAGCCATGACACGGACAGAAAAAGCCCCCCGGCCATTCCCCGTCCATGCCTTCCGGCGTCTGATCTGGCCGGAACAACGGCGAACAGCCCAGGTGCGTGCAGATCCCGACCATCACCATGAGCTCGGGCTCGATGGACCGGTGGGTATTGCGCGCATACTCGGGCTGCTGCGGCTCGTCGGAGTCCGGATCGCGCAGGCGATCCCGGATCCCCTCGAGATCCTCAAGGTTCTCGTCCGTGCGGCGGAACAGCCATACGGGGTCACCACGCCATTTGACGTTGATCAGCTCTCCCGGCTCCAGGCCAGTAATATCCACTTCGACCGGGGCACCGGCTGCCTGGGCCCGAGCACTCGGACGCCAGTAGCTGATAAACGGTACCGCGAGAAACGCGGCGCCCGCTCCACCGACCACGGACGTTGCCGCAGTCAGAAAGCGGCGCCTGCTCTTGTCCGCGCCTTCCTGATTCATTGCTGCCCCCTACTGGGTTTTAGCCACCTGACTCGATGGTGTCTTGCGAAAACGAACTGCCTGTTGTGGCGGGTTGCCGCGCCCCGGATCCCATCGCCCTTCCGGGCACAGAACGCCTGCGGGAGGCCGCTAGCGCATATCGAAGGCACAATCGCCCCATGTACCCCCGCTGGCACGGCGCACAAGGATCCGACATCCGGCCTGCCGGGTCAAGCCAACGCCCCTCCCACGCCCACTTCATCTACCTATTCTGACACCGTTCCGAGGCGTTGTTCAGCGCGCTGTTTCACGTTCGAGCCATGCACCTGCATCATGCCGGGCTGTCGATGTCGATGAAGTGGTGCTCCAGATCGAAACGCGCGGCCAGATGCTCACCTAGCGCTCGCGCGCCGCCACGCTCGGTGGCGTGGTGCCCGGCAGCCAGGTAATGCAGGCCACACTCCCGGGCAGTATGGACTGTCGGCTCGGAAATCTCGCCCGAGAAGTAGAGATCCACGCCCAGCGTTGCCACATGATCGATGAACCCCTGGGCGCCACCGCTGCACCAGGCGACACGGCGCACGGGATGGTCACCGCCGGCTACCACGGTAGGCTGCCGGCCCAGCGCCGCCGCCACACGCTCCGCGAACGCGTCCAACGGTAACGGCTCGCGCGGTGCGCCGAGCATGCCCAGCGGACGATACGTGCCCGTCTCGAATGTGCCGGTCACCGTCAGGTCGAGATCACCGGCAAGACAGGCGTTATTGCCCAGTTCGGCGTGGGCGTCGAGAGGCAGATGGTAGGCGAACAGGCTCATGTCATTCGTGAGCAGCGTGCGCAGCCGCTCGGCCTTCATCCCGTTGATACACGGGCTCTCCCCCTTCCAGAAGTAGCCGTGATGCACCAGCACCGCATCGGCGTCCAGCCGCATCGCCTCATCAAGCAGGGCCTGACAGGCGGTCACGCCGGAGACCAGCCGGCGCACGGGGCGCCGCCCCCGCACCTGCATGCCGTTGGGGGCGTAGTCCTGAAATGCCTGTGCGTCGAGCAGTCGATCCGCATAGGCGGCAAGATTTTCCGGCTCCATGATTCCCTCCCGGTTCACATCTCGATCAGACAGATGGTTCCGCCTCGCGGCCAAGCCGTTACAATGTTCGACGGATTTTACACTGATGGCCCCGGACACAGACATGCAGACTCGACGCGCAATGCGCTTTCTCCTGACCTACTCGCTGCTCGGCATGGTGGCGGCCGCAATGATCATCTGGTTCTTCCCCGGGGTCCTAGGCCTGCCCGGGGAGCCGCTCAGGACGATCACCGTTCAGCAGGCCCCCGAGACGGCCGCGGACGACGACGGACGGCCAGTGCGCGAACAGGGCCCGGCGTCCTACGCCGATGCGGTCGATGCGGCGGCACCAGCGGTGGTGAACATCTTCACCGCCACCCGTGTGGCACGCGGTGAACACTCCATGTATGACGATCCGCTATTTCGCGAGTTCTTCGGCGAGCGTGACCGGGACGACGAGCAGACGGACACCAACCTGGGCTCCGGAGTCATCATCAGCGACAGCGGGTTCATTCTCACCAGCAACCACATCGTCGAGGGTGCGGACGCCATCCAGGTCTCCCTCAACGACGGCCGCGCGGGCGAGGCGCAGGTCGTCGGCACCGACCCGGAAACGGACCTGGCGGTGCTTGCCCTTGACATGGACGATCTGCCGGTCATCACCGTGGGCCGCTCGGAAGAGCTACGGGTGGGCGACGTGGTGCTCGCCATCGGTAACCCGTTCGGTGTCGGCCAGACCGTCACCCAGGGTATCGTCAGCGCCACGGGCAGGAGCCGCCTGGGGCTGACCACATTCGAGAACTTCATTCAGACGGATGCCGCCATCAACCCGGGCAACTCCGGGGGCGCGCTCATCAACGCCCACGGTGACCTGATCGGCATCAACACCGCCATCTTCAGCCGCTCGGGCGGCTCTCACGGCATCGGGTTCGCGATTCCCGCCATGCTGGCCCAGGGCGTCATGGAGAGCATCATTGAGCAAGGCCGGGTCATCCGGGGCTGGGCCGGCGTCGAGGTGCAGGACATCACGCGATCGCTGGCCGAGTCGTTCGAACTCGACTCCCAGGACGGCGTCCTGATCGCGGGCGTCATGCGCGACGGCCCGGCCGACGCGGCGGGCCTGCAGCCGGGCGACATCGTGCTGTCGGTGGATGGCGAACGGCTCCGCAACAGCCAGGATCTGCTGATGCGGATCACCGAGCGCTCGCCGGACACGGAGGTCACCATCGTCGGGAAACGTGATGGTGAGGAGTTCGAACGCGCACTGACCGTGCAGGAACGGCCGGCGGCCCGGGAGCTGCGCCGCCAGTGAGCGGCAACCCGGAGCCCGTCAGCCGATGACGGCGTCCAGGGCCGTGAGGAAGCGCGCATTCTCCTCGGCCCTGCCCACGGTGACCCGCAGGCAGTCCGAGAGCAGCGGGTGGCTGCCATCGAGATTCTTGATCAATACGCCACTCTCCCGGAGTGACGCGTGAATCCCGCCAGCCTGGCCGGGTTGTGCGCGGAAGGTGATGAAATTCGCTTCGCTGGGCCACACCCGTAGCCCCGGCCGGGTACACAACGCCTCGAACAGCCGCTCCCGCTCTACCCGCAACGCCTCGGTCTGGGCACGCAGGCGGTCACCATGCTCCAGGGCAAAGGCCGCGCTGGCCTGGGTGAGCACGTTGATGTTGTACGGCAGACGACACTTCTCCAGCTGCACCAGCCAGTCCGGATGGCCGGCCAGATAACCCAGGCGCAGCCCGGCCAGCCCCATCTTGGAGACGGTGCGCATCACCAGCAGGTGGTCGTAGCGCTCCAGAGCAGACATCCAGGTGCGGCCGCAGAACGGCTCGTACGCCTCGTCAATGACCACCACGCCGGGGGCAGCCTCGATCACGGCCTCCATGGCGGCGGCATCGAAGGCGTTGCCCGTGGGGTTGTTCGGGTAGGCCAGATAGATCACCGCCGGCTGGTGCCGGGCAATCGCCGCCAGCATGGCGCCCTGATCCAGCGCGAAATCGTCGCCCGACAGCGGCACTTCCTGGTACTCCAGCCCCGTGAACGCGGCGATGAGCCGGTACATGGCGAATCCAGGCCCCGGCGCCATGACCACCCGCCCCTCACCGCCCAGAGCGAGTGCGAGGAGCTGGATCAGTTCATCGGAGCCGTTGCCCAGGAGCAGGCCGGCGGCATCGGGCACACCACCATCCCGGCGGAGCTGCGCCTTGAGCGCCGCTGCCGTAGGGTCGGGGTATCGGTTGGCAGTGACGTCCGCCAGCACCGCAAGCCAGTCGTCCCGTAGCTCGCCGGGCCACGGGTAGGGATTCTCCATGGCATCGAGCTTGACCATGCCCTGTGCCGGCGGCACGTGATACGCCTGCACGGCCTGCACGGCCGGCCGCACCAGGCGCGTGATCCGGGCGTTGCGGTCGTCACTCCTGCTCATGCGCCCGCACCCGGTAGGCGGCGGATTCGGCGTGGGCGGTCAGCCCCTCCGCGTGGGCGAGCACCGCAGCGACACGCCCGTGCTCGGCGGCACCCGCCGGCGTTGCCTGGATCAGGCTGCTGCGCTTCTGGAAGTCGTAGACGCCCAGCGGCGAGGCAAACCGCGCCGTGCCCGAGGTGGGCAGAACGTGGTTCGGCCCGGCACAGTAGTCACCGAGAACCTCCGGCGTATGCCGCCCGAGGAAGATGGCGCCGGCGTGCCGGATCCGCTCCGCCATCTTCTGTGGCTGCGCCACGGACAGTTCCAGGTGCTCCGGCGCAACGGTGTTGGTCACCTCTTCCGCCTCCACCAGATCGCGCACGCAGATCAGCGCACCGCGGTTCGCCAGGGCCGCACGGATGATGTCCGAGCGCTCCATGGTCGGCAGCAGCCGCTCCATGGACTGCTGGACCTGGTCCAAGTAGAGCGCATCCGGACACACCAGCACCGCACGCGCTACCTCGTCGTGCTCCGCCTGGGAGAACAGATCCATGGCGATCCAGTCCGGATCGGTCTGGCCATCACAGATGATGAGGATCTCCGACGGCCCCGCGATCATGTCGATGCCGACGCGGCCGAAAACTCGCCGCTTCGCCGCCGCCACGTAAGCATTGCCTGGGCCCACGATCTTGTCCACGGCCGGGATGGTCGCCGTGCCGTAGGCGAGCGCGGCAATGGCCTGGGCGCCGCCGATGGTGTAGACGCGGGTGACGCCGGCCAGATGGGCCGCCGCCAGCACCAGAGGATCCAGTTCGCCGTCCGGCGCCGGCACGACCATGACGATATCCGACACGCCGGCCACGCAGGCGGGTACCGCGTTCATGAGCACGGACGACGGATACGCCGCCTTGCCGCCGGGCACGTAGAGGCCGACGCGATCCAGAGGGGTCACTTTCTGGCCGAGCATGGTGCCGTCGGCCTCGGTGTACTCCCACGACTCCATGCGCTGGCGTTCCGCATAGGCGCGGATACGCTCCTCGGCCCGGGTAAGCGCGGCACGCTGTTCCTCGTCCAGGCTCTCGAACGCCGCCCGCAGCCGCTCCGGCGCCACCTCGAGCTCGGCCACCGTGGATGCATCCAGACGATCGAGCTCGCTGGTATAGCGCAAAACCGCGGCATCGCCCTCCTTGCGGACGGCGGCCAGAATGGCCGTCACGGTATCCTCGACGGCCGTGTCGGTCTCGGTCTCGTCACTGGTCAGACGGGCCAGGGACTCCCAGAAATCGGGCTGGGTGGTGCTCAGTCGGGTGATCTCCAGCATCTCCCTATCCCCCTGTCAGGCCGCACGTCCGCCGACGGCGTCGGCCAGGCGTTCGGTGAATGCCTTGATGCGGCGGTGCTTCATCTTCATCGCCGCCTTGTTGACGATCAGCCGGGAGCTGATGTCGGCGATATGCTCGAGCGGCTCCAGGCCGTTGGCACGCAGTGTATTCCCGGTATCCACCAGATCCACGATGAGGTCCGACAGGCCGGCGATGGGCGCGAGTTCCATGGAGCCGTACAGCTTCACCGTCTCCACCTGACGCCCCTGCTCGGCGAAGTAGCGCCGGGCGATGTTCACGAACTTGGTGGCCACCCGAACTTTGCCCCGCCCCGCGTTGGCACCGGGAAAGCCGGCGACCATCATGCGGCAACGGGCGATACCGAGATCCAGGGGCTCATAGAGTCCCTCGCCTCCATGCTCCAGCAGCACGTCCTTGCCGGCAACCCCCACGTCGGCCGCGCCGTACTCCACGTAGGTGGGCACATCCGTGGCGCGCAGGATGACCAGCTTCACCACCGGGTCGGTGGTGTCGAGCACTAGCTTGCGACTGCGGCCCGGATCGTCCGTGGGCTCAATGCCAGCCTGCGCCAGCAACGGCAGCGTGTCCTCCAGGATGCGCCCCTTGGACAGCGCGATGGTCAGGGAATCCGCCATGACTTGTTGCCTCTCCAACTGCCGTCAGGCCGGCACACGGCGGATTTCGGCGCCAAGCTGTGCCAGCTTCTCCTCAATGCATTCGTAACCGCGGTCGATGTGGTAGATGCGATCGACCTCGGTCTCGCCCTCGGCCACCAGCCCGGCCAGCACCAGGCTGGCCGAGGCGCGCAGATCCGTGGCCATGACCGGCGCCCCCTTCAGTGCGTCGACGCCGCGGCTGATGGCCGTGTTGCCCTCGAGCCGGATATCCGCCCCCATGCGCTGCATCTCCAGCACGTGCATGAAGCGGTTCTCGAAGACGGTTTCGGTGACGGTGGCGCCGCCTTCGGCCACGGCATTGAGCGCGCAGAACTGGGCCTGCATGTCCGTGGGAAACGCGGGATACGGGGCGGTACGCAGGCTCACCGCCTTCGGCCGCCGCCCGTGCATGTCGAGGGTGATGGCATCGTCGGTGACGTCGATCTCCGCTCCGGTTTCGCGCAACTTCTGCAGCACCGCGTCCAGCAGCCCGGCGCGTGTGTCACGCAGGTGCACGCGGCCGCCGGTCATCGCTGCGGCCACCAGGTAGGTGCCCGTCTCGATGCGGTCCGGGAGCACTTGGTATTCGGTGCCATGGAGACGCTCCACCCCTTCGATGGTAATGGTATCCGTACCTGCGCCACTGACCCGTGCGCCCATGGCATTGAGGCAGTCTGCCAGATCCACCACCTCGGGCTCGCGAGCGGCGTTCTCGATGACCGTCGTGCCCTCCGCCAGGGTCGCGGCCATCATGAGATTCTCCGTCCCCGTAACGGTGATCAGGTCCAGCACGATCCGCGCCCCCTTGAGCCGGCTTGCCCGGGCACGGATGTAGCCGCCCTCGACGGTGATGTCCGCGCCCATGGCGCTCAGCCCGTCAATGTGCAGGTTCACCGGCCGTGAACCGATGGCGCAGCCACCCGGCAGGGAGACGTCCGCCTGGCCGTAGCGCGCCAGCAGCGGGCCCAGCACGAGTATGGACGCACGCATGGTCCGCACCAGCTCATAGGGCGCGTAAAGGCTGTCGATGGTGGTCGGATCCACCTCAATGCTCATGCGCTCGTCCACCGTCAGCCGAACGCCCATGCGCCCCAGCAGTTCCATGGTGGTGGTGATGTCGTGCAGGTGGGGGATGTTGCCAATGGTCATCGGGCCATCGGCCAGCAGAGTCGCCGAGAGAATCGGCAACGCCGCGTTCTTGGCCCCGGAGATACGGATGCTGCCGTCCAGCGCCCCCCCGCCGTTGATAGTGAGTTTCTCCATTGATCGAATCCGGTATGCAAGCGGGGCGAACGGCCCCGGGAGAGGGTCAGCCCTGCTCCTGGTCCCACTGCTCGGGGGTCAGGGTGCGCATGGACAACGCGTGTAGCTCGTCGGAGTGGATGTGCTGCTCCAGCACACCGTAGACGAGCCGATGCCGAGCGAGAGGCGCCTTTGTCTCGAACGCGGGGCTGACGATCACGGCCTGGAAATGGCGGCCGTCGCCCTGAACGGTGGCGTGACAGTCCGGCAGGCCGTCCTCGATCAGCTTCTTGATTTCCTGGGGCTCCATCATGACGAGCCGGTACTCCTGTGTGCAGTGTTCGACCAATCCACCCCCGGCGAAGGCAGCGCGGGCTTACTGGTCCGACAACGGCAGAATCCCGTCGACGCCGCTGACCCGGGCGATGGAACGCATCTGAGCAGGTATGTTAACAAACTCGACGCCACCACCGTGATCCCGCTGGATCCGGGTCCAGTGAATCAGCAGGGCAACCCCGGCACTGTCCGCCCGCGTCACGCCCGCCAAGTCAACCGTGACGGTACCTGCGACCGGCAGATGCTCGGCCGCCTCCTGCCACAGCAACCTCGCCGTGGCGAACCCGAGCTCACCCTCCAGACGCAGCCCGCCATCGACCCGGCTCAGCCGTCCCGCACTCACAGATCCGTCTCTCCCCGGCGGTTGCGCTCACGCAACCGCTCGATCAGCCCGTCCATGCCGTTGCGCCGGATCTCGCTGTTGAACGTGTCGCGATAGTTGGTAACCAGGCTGATCCCCTCGACGACAACATCGTAGACCTGCCAGCCATGTTCATCGTGCTTGCGGAACTGGTAGGTCAGCGGAATCGCCGGGCCGTCGCGCTGGTGGACTTCCATCTGCATGGACGCCCGCCCCCGCTCCTCGTCGACCCGCTCAGAACGGAAACGCACCTCCTCGCCGTTGTACTCCAGCAGGGGCTGGGAATAGGTGCGCACGAGCAGGGTCCTGAGTTCCTCCGTGAACTGCTCGCGCTGCTCCTCGGTGGCATCGTTCCAGTGGCGCCCCAGCGCAAACCGGGTGATGAGCTGGAAGTTGAAATAGGGCAGCACATCCTCACGGACCACGCCGTAGACGTACTCCGGGCTCTCGGAGAGGTCGCCGTCGTAGCTGCGCAGCTTCTCCAGTACCGTGCCGGTGGTGTCACGCACGATCTGCTCCGGGCTCTTGTGATCCGCCAATGCGGTGACCGGAAGCAGCAACAGCAACGCTGTAAGGAACAGAATTCCGCGCCAGGCGCGCATCATCTCAGTCATCGCTGTCTCCCATCTGGTACAGGAACTGGCCGATCAGGCGCTCGAGCACCAGCGCGGACTGGGTCAGCGTGATCTCGTCCCCATCCTGAAGATAGAAATCCAGACCACCGGGATCCAGAGCGATGTACTGCTCACCCAGAAGCCCGGAGGTGTAGATGCTGGCGCTGGTGTCCTCGGGCAACTGATAGGTGTCGTCGATGCGCACGCGCACCACCGCCTCGTAAGTGTTGGCGTCCAGGCCAACCTCGGCCACACGGCCAACCCGCACGCCGCCGACGGTCACCGGCGCCCGGGCCCGCAGCCCACCGATGTTCTCGAACCGCAGCTCCACCTCGTAACCCTCGCGGGCGTCGAAGAACTGCACGTTGCTGACCTGCATGGCGAGACCGAACAGCGCGGCAAAACCCAGCGCCACGAAAACGCCTACCCAGATCTCGATGAGTCGTCTGTTCCTTCCCATGCCGGCTCCCGGTACCAGGCGAATCGCCTGCCTTGTTATGCAAACATCAGCGCAGTGAGCACGAAATCAAGCCCGAGGACGGCCAGCGAGGTGTGCACCACGGCACGCGTGGTGGCCCGGCTGACGCCCGCGGACGTGGGCTCGGCATCATAGCCTTCGAACACGGCGATCCAGCTTGCCACGAAGCCGAACGCCAGGCTCTTGATGACGCCGTTGAGAATGTCTTCGCGGAAGTCCACCGCGTCCTGCATCTGCCCCCAGAATGCGCCAGCGTCGACCGCCAGCAGACCCACGCCGATGACGTATGACCCAAAGATGGCAAGAAAACTGAAAATCGCCGCCAGAAGGGGCATGGCAATGAAGCCGGCCAGCAGCCGCGGCGCGATGATCCGCCGCATCGGGTCCACCGCCATCATCTCCATGCCGGAGAGCTGCTCGGTGCTCTTCATGAGCCCGATCTCCGCCGCCAGCGCGGAACCGGCGCGGCCGGCGAAAAGCAGCGCGGTCACCACCGGGCCGAGCTCTCTCACGATGGACAGCGCCACCAGAACGCCCAGTGACTGCTCGGCGCCGAAGTTAACCAGCGTGGTGTGGCCCTGGAGGCCCAACACCAGCCCCACGAAGACCCCGGAGACCACGATGATCACCAGAGACAGCACGCCCACCGAGTAGATCTGCTGCACCACCAGCCCCGGCCGCAACACGAGAGACGGCACGGCGGCGAGCGCACGCAGCAGAAACAGAAAAGCGCGACCGAGGCGCTCGGCGATCCCCAGCGTTCTTGCACCGATGCGCTGCAGGAGATCGGTCATGATGCGCGCCGGCTCCCCGCGTCGCCCAGCAGGTCATCATCAAAGCCCACCGCGGCGGGATAATGAAATGGGACCGGCCCGTCCGGCAGGCCATGCATGAACTGCCGCACCCACTCGGATTCTGAGGCATACAGTGCTTCCGGCGTGCCGGACTCGACGATCCGGCCACCGGACAGCACGTGAATGCGATCGGCGATGCGCGCCGTCTCGGCCACGTCGTGCGAGACGATGATGCTGGTCAGGTTCAGACTATCATTGAGCCGTCGGATGAGGTCCACCAGCACGCCCATGGAAATGGGGTCCTGCCCGGTGAAGGGTTCATCGTACATCACCATGGTCGGATCGAGAGCGATGGCACGGGCCAGGGCAACGCGCCGGGCCATACCACCGGAGAGCTGAGCCGGCATCAGGTCGCGCGCACCGCGCAGCCCCACTGCCTGGAGCTTGAGAAGCACCAGGTCACGGACCAGGGTCTCCGGCAGATCGGTGTGCTCGTGCAGGGGAAAGGCGACGTTGTCGAATACGTTGAGATCGGTGAACAGCGCGCCGCTCTGGAACAGCATGCCCATGCGGCGGCGGAGGACATAGAGGTCGCCCAGAGACAGGGCGTGGACGTTCTCACCGTCTACATGCACGGTGCCGCTGGCGGGCTGCAGCTGGCCGCCGATGAGTTTCAGCAGCGTGGTCTTGCCGGTGCCGCTCGGCCCCATGATGGCCGTGACCTCGCCGCGCCGGATGCGCAGATCCACCCCGTCGAACAGCACACGCTCTCCCCGGGCGAAATGGAGGTCCCGGATCTCGACGAGCACGTCACCTGCAGCAGTTGGATCGGCCATAGACTCGGGTCCGGCGCGCGATGGGCTTGAAGCGGGTCGAGTATCCGGCAAGCCCCACGGAGAGTCAATGACCGAGCGGTCAGCCCTGCGGACTGGTATCATCGCCGCGGTTTCGTCCGCATCAAGGATCCGTCCATGCAGGCCCTGCTCCCCTGGCTGACGCTCGTCGCCGGCTTTATCGTGCTCGCCTGGAGCGCGGACCGCCTCGTGGGCGGCGCCTCGGCACTGGCACTGCACCTGGGGCTGGCGCCGCTGCTGGTCGGGCTTTTCATCATTGGCTTCGGCACTTCAACCCCGGAACTGCTTGTCTCCGCGCTCGCCGCCCTGGACGGCGAACCGGAACTGGCACTGGGGAATGCGGTCGGTTCCAATATCGCCAACGTCGGCCTGATTCTCGGGCTGACCCTGGCAGTCTTCCCGCTGGCGCGTCAGCATGCCGGCCAAGGCGCGACCGTCACTCTGCTAGCGCTGGCGACCACGGTCACACTGTTGCTGATTGCCGACCTGTATCTGGGTCGTCTCGAGGGCGCGGCGCTGATGACCGGCCTGCTTGGCAGCTTCGCCTGGCTGCTCTACACCAGCCGGCGCGGCGCCCCGGCCGTGGGCGTGGAGCCAGAGGCGCCCGCCATGTCCCGCCTGCGCAGCGCAGCCACCATCGCGGTCGCGCTGCTGCTCCTGCTGGCCAGCGCACGGGTCCTCGTGTGGGCGGCAGTCCTGCTGGCAGAGCGCGCCGGCATCAGTGAACTGGTGATCGGCCTCAGCATTGTCGCGGTCGGCACCAGCCTACCGGAGCTCGCCACGGCCATTGCCGCCGCACGCCGACGGGAGTTGGGGCTGCTCTATGGCAACCTGATCGGCTCCAACCTGTTCAACCTGCTGGCCGTGCTCGGCCTGGCGGCGATCATCAGCCCATTTGCCCTGTCACCGGAGGTGCTCCTGCGCGACGGCTTTCTGATGGCCCTGCTGACCATCCCGCTCATCCTGCTCGCCACGGGACGGATGACCGGCGCCCGCCTCATCGGGGTCGCCATGGTCACGCTCTACGCCGGCTACCAGGGGGCACTCTATCTATGGTGACCTGCGCAAAGGCATACTACGAAGATTGAAGACGGAGCCTCACACGCGATGAATGCAAACACGGACCAGGTGACCAGCCAGGTCACGGACGAGCGCCTGCAGGCGCTCGGCCGCGCGGTTCTGGAAACGGAGGCAGCGGCGATTGCCGATCTGCTGCCGCGGGTCAACGGCAACTTCGTCCGCGCCTGCCACTACATGCTCGGCTGCGAGGGGCGCATCGTCGTCCTGGGCATGGGCAAGTCCGGGCATATCGCCGGCAAGCTCGCCGCCACCCTGGCGAGCACCGGGTCACCGGCGTTCTTCGTCCACCCCGGCGAGGCCAGCCACGGCGACCTCGGCATGATCACGCCGCGGGACGTGGTGCTGGCATTGTCGAACTCCGGCGAGACGGACGAGATCATTACCATCCTGCCGCTGATCAAGCGCCTCGGGGTGCCGCTGATCACCATGACCGGCAAGCCGCAGTCCACCCTGGCGCAGGCGGCATCGGTGAACATTCACGTGGGCGTGGAGCAGGAAGCCTGCCCCCTGAATCTGGCGCCCACATCGAGCACCACCGCAGCCCTGGCCATGGGGGACGCGCTGGCGGTCTCGCTGCTGGAAGCGCGCGGCTTCACCCGTGAGGACTTCGCCCGCTCCCACCCCGGCGGCAAGCTGGGACGACGCCTGCTGCTGCTCATCGACGACATCATGCACAAGGACGACGGCGTGCCACAGGTGCCGCCCACGGCATCGGTTCGCGACGCGCTGGTGGAAGTCAGCCGCAAGGGGCTGGGCATGACCACCGTCATGGACGACAGTCAGCGGCTGGTGGGCATATTCACCGACGGCGACCTGCGCCGCAGCCTGGACCAGGGCATCGACCTGCACCAGACGGCCGTTGCCGACGTGATGACCCGCCAGTGCAAGACCATCCAAGCTGGCAGCCTTGCCGCCGAGGCACTCCAGACCATGGAAGAGCACAAGATCAACGCGGTCATCGTTCTCGATAACGAAGACCGCGTGGTCGGCGCACTGAACATGCACGACCTGTTGCGCGCGGGGGTGGTCTGATGATGGCTCCTCCCTCCCTGGCACCAGAACTGGATGATGCCCTGCGAGAGCGCGCCGCGGGCATCCGCCTGCTCGCCCTGGATGTGGACGGGGTGCTCACGGACGGCACCGTCTACTACGGCGCCGAGGGCGAGACCCTCAAAGCCTTCAACATCATGGATGGCCTCGGCCTGCGCCTGTTGGAGCGTGCGGGCATTCACACCGCCATCATCAGCGCCCGCCAGTCCGCACCGCTGCAGCGTCGCGCGGACGATCTGGGGATTGGCTTCACTTACTTCGGCCAACACGACAAGCCCGCGGCGTGGGCGTCACTGCTGGAGCGCACCGGGCTGCCGCCCGCCCAGGCCGCATTCGCCGGAGACGACCTAATCGACCTGGGGGTGCTGCGCCGCGCCGGCCTGGCATTCGCCGTAGCCAACGCTCATCCGGCGGTCCAGGCGACCGCCCATTACGTGACACGCCGGGGCGGCGGCCACGGCGCGGTCCGCGAGATGGCCGAGCTGTTGCTGGCGGCGCGCGGCGCGCTGGACGGGATGATCTCGGATTATGCTTCCGGATAAGCGCTGGACGTTCCGCATCGTCGCCGTGATCCTGCTGGTCGCGGTGGGCTGGTGGGTCCTCGACGAGGATACCCACGAGCCACTGGAGGTGGATCCGGAGGACGCCGAACAGCGACCGGACTACTTCATGGAAACGTTTACCATGCATGCCACCAGTGACGAGGGCACACCGACCTACCAGGTCGTCTCGCCGCGCATGGAACACTTCCAGGGCCGGGACCTCTGGCTGATGGACCGCCCGGAGATCACCTACTTCGTCGAGTCCGGCGAACCGTGGCATCTGCGCGCGGAACGTGGCCGGGCCACGAACAACGTCGAGAACGTCCACCTTCAGGGTGAGGTGGAGATTCGGCGCGCCGGCGGCAGCGACAACCTGCCCGCCAACGTGGATACCAGCGAGGTTCACCTGGAACCCGAGCGCCGGTACGCGGAAACGGACCGTCATGCCGTCTACTGGCGCGATGGCGCGCGTATCGAGGGTGTCGGCGTGCGCGCGTATCTCGACCGGGAACTGGTGGAACTGCTGTCCGAGGTGAGAGGTCGTTATGACGTACCCGAGTAACCCTGCAGCCCGCAACAGGAGACAGACGCGGCCGGCACTGCTCCTTGCGGCCCTGCTGTTCCTGCTCGGCATTGGCAGCGCCCAGGCCGAGCCCATCGACCTGGACGCGGACAACGCCGAGATCGACAACGCCCGCGGCGTCAGCGTGTACACCGGCAACGTGGTGCTCACCCGCGGCCCGAGGCGCATTACCGGGGACCGCATGACCGTCCACCTGCGGGAAGATGACGGTGGCAACCAGGCCCTGGACCACGTGGTGGTGGAAGGTGAACCCGCCGTCTACAACCAGCGCGGTGGCGATGACCGCCGCGCCATCGAGGCCGAAGCGCCGCGCATGGAGTACTACGCCACCGGGCCCGAACGGGTCATCCTGCTGGAGGGCGCGCGGCTGACCCAGGGGCGGAACACGTTCACCGGCGAGCGCATCGAGTATGAAGTGGTTGCCGACCTGGTGCATGCACGGGGTGAGCCCGAGACCGGACGTCGCGTGCAGATCCGGCTGTTCCCCGACGACGAGGACAACGGAGACGACGAGTGAGCCTGCTGCGCACCGAGAACCTGGTGAAGACCTACCGCCGCAAGACCGTCGTCCACGGCGCATCACTGGAAGTCTCCAGCGGCGAGGTGGTCGGGCTGCTCGGCCCCAACGGCGCAGGCAAGACCACATGCTTCTACATGGTGGTCGGCCTGGTACAGGCCGACGGCGGGCGCATCGAGCTGGACGGCAACGACATCACCGACCTGCACATGCACATACGTGCCCGCCGCGGCGTCGGGTATCTGCCCCAGGAAGCATCGATCTTCCGCAAGCTCACCGTAATGGACAACCTGCTGGCCATCCTCGAGACCCGCCCCGAACTGAATCGCAAGCAGCGCCGGGAGCGCGCCCGGGAGCTGCTGGACGAATTCAACGTCGGCCACCTCCACGACCAGAACGGCATCAGTCTCTCCGGCGGCGAACGCCGGCGTGTCGAGATCGCCCGGGCACTGGCCGCCAACCCGCAGTTCATCCTGCTGGACGAGCCCTTTGCCGGCGTCGACCCGATCTCCGTGCTCGATATCCAGGAAATCATCCGCCACCTGGCGGACCGGGACATCGGCGTGCTGATCACCGACCACAACGTGCGCGAGACGCTCGGCATCTGCCAGCGCGCCTACATCCTTGCCCAGGGCGAGGTCATCGCTCGCGGCAGTTCGGAGGAAGTCCTGGCGAACAGGCAGGTCCGCGAGGTGTACCTGGGTGAACACTTCCGCCTGTGACCACGCTCCGTAGCACTTTCGCTCAGCCCACGCAAGTATCGGGCCAATGTTCTAACCAGCGACAGAGTCAGTTACGATAGGGTTATCAACCCACTCGTATGCAGGCCTGGCCTGACCCGCGGCCCGAGGGGCGGCAGGAGAGAGGCATCGCCAATGAAACAGTCGCTGCAGCTACGTCTCGGTCAGCAGCTCACCATGACGCCGCAGCTCCAGCAGGCCATCAAGCTGCTGCAGCTGTCGACCCTGGAGCTGCGCACGGAAATCCAGCAGGCGCTGGATTCCAACCTGATGCTGGAGCCCGCCGACGAGCTTGACGAGGGCGACGAGGCGGTCACCGAAACCGACCGCAGCGATGACGGTAACGACGCCGGCTCCGAGCAGCACGACGGGGAAGCCGCGACCAGCGACGGCGAGTCCGCCGACAGCGACACCACGGACACCGACACCGCGCCGGACGTGGCCGACACGGTGGACGATCACGACGGCGCCGAAGACAAGTCAGCCAGCGACCAGAGCGACATCCCAGACGACCTGCCCCTGGACTCCGACTGGAACGACATCTACGACGGCAGCACCGCATACAGCGCCCCCGGCGGGGACGATGAGCAGCGCGAGGCGTGGGAGAATCGCACCGCCGGCGATGGCGGCGGCCTGCATGACCACCTGTTGTGGCAGGCACAACTCTCCCATTTCAGTGAGCGCGACATGGCCATCGCCGAGGCCATCATCGACGGCGTGCGCGACGACGGCTACCTCGGCGTCACCGTGGACGAGATCTGCGAATCGGTGACCGACGGCGACGAACCGGTCGAACCTGACGAGGTGGAGGCCGTCCGCCACCTGATCCAGCGGTTCGACCCCCTGGGCGTGGCCTCCCTGGACCCGCGCGAAGCACTGCTGGTGCAGCTGGAACAGTTCCCGGACGACACCCCCTGGCTCGCCGAAGCGCGTCTGCTGGTGGACAAGCACCTGGACCTCCTCGGCAGCCGCCAGCTCGGGCCTCTCACCCGCAAGCTCAAGGTCACCCAGGAAGAGTTCGGCCAGGTGCTGGAGTTGGTCCGCACCCTGGACCCTCGGCCCGGCTCCCAGATCGGCACGCCCACAGCCGAGTACGTGGTCCCCGACGTCTATGTGCGCAAGGAGCGCGGTGCCTGGCGGGTGGAGCTCAACCCCGAGGCGTCACCGAAGATCCGCGTCAACAGTTACTACGCGGGCCTGGTCCGGCGCGGCGACCAGGGCAACGACAATGCCACCATGCGTCAGCATCTGCAGGAGGCGCGCTGGTTCATCAAGAGCCTGAAGAGCCGCAACGAGACTCTCCTTAAGGTCGCGACCTGCATCGTCAATCACCAGCAGGAATTCCTGGAGCAGGGCGAGGAAGCCATGAAGCCGCTGGTGCTGCGCGAGGTGGCGGAAGAGGTGGAGATGCACGAGTCCACCATCTCCCGGATCACCACGCAGAAGTACATGTACACGCCGCGCGGCACGTTCGAGTTCAAGTACTTCTTCTCCAGCCACGTGCATACCGTGGATGGACAGGAGTGCTCGGCGACCTCTATCCGCGCCCGGATTCGCCGGCTGATCGCCGAAGAGGACGCCCGCAAGCCCCTCAGTGACAGCAAACTGGCCGAAATCCTGAAAAATGAAGGAATCGATGTGGCGCGAAGGACAGTGGCAAAGTATCGTGAATCCATGTCCATTGCCTCGTCGAACGAACGAAAAAGGATTGCCTGAGGCAACAAGGGGTTCGCCGTTTCCGGCTCTCATTCGGGAGGAGTCTCTATGCAGATCGACATCACCGGGCACCATGTGGATCTCACTGAAGCACTGCGCGACTACGTGCATTCCAAGATGGACAAGCTGGAGCGCCACTTCGACAACGTGGTGAACGTCCACGTGATTCTGACGGTGGAGAAGCTGCGTCAGAAGGCGGAGGCCACCATGCTGCTCAGCGGCGCCAAGCTCTACGCTGATGCCAGCGCCGAAGACATGTATGCTGCCATCGACGGACTGATCGACAAGCTCGACCGGCAGGTGAAGAAGCACAAGGAGAAGGTCACTGACCACCGGCGCAACGAAGGCGCCCAGGCCAAGGCCCAGGGAGAGGGTGACGAGGACTGAACAGCGCGGAGCGGCGGTCGCCAGCGAGGGACCGCCGCCGACTTCCGAATCCGCAGACACGACCCTGCGTGGACAAGCATGATCAAGATTGCCGACCTAATCACACCGGAGCGCATCGCCTGCGACATCCAGGTGACCAGCAAGAAGCGGGGCCTGGAACTCCTCAGCGATATGGTGGCCGACTCCGACTCCGCCCTGCCGGCCAACGCCATCTTCGACAAGCTGATCAGCCGCGAGAAACTCGGCAGTACCGGGCTCGGTCACGGCGTCGCCTTGCCCCACGCCCGCATGGACGGCAATGACTCGGCCACCGCCGCCTTCATCCGCACCAGCGAGGCCATCGATTTCGACGCCTTCGACAACGAACCCGTCGATCTCCTGTTCGCCTTGGTTGTACCCGAGCACTTCACCGACGAACACCTCCAGATTCTCGCCCGGCTCGCCGAAATGTTCAGCGACCAGCCCCTGTGCCGTAGGCTCCGCGACGCCCGCGATGCCGATGCCGTCTATGAGCTGCTCAGGGACTGGGAGGCCACCCAGGGGAGCACATGAGTGATCGCGTGACCGGTGACACGGGCACCACCGTTCCCGGGGTGCTGGTCAGCGTGAATGGCTGCGGGCTCCTCATCACAGGCGAAAGCGGTACCGGCAAGAGTGACACGGCATTGCGACTGCTGGAGCGCGGACACCGGCTGATCGCCGACGATGCCGTCACCCTGTCCGTGGAAGACGGGGTGCTGTATGGCCGGGCTCCCTCTGCACTGGCGGGCTGGCTGGAAATCCGCGGCCTCGGCCCCCAGCCTGTCACCACCCTGTTCGGCAGCCACACCGTGGCGGAGCGCGCGCCCGTGGACCGGGTGATCCGGCTGACGTCGCCCCGGTCGTGGGCCGACTGGCCGCGGCTGGCACCCACCGTCGACGACACCCTGCTCCTCGGCCGGACCGTACCACGCATCACACTGCCCGTATCTCCGGAACGTCCACTGGCATTGCTGGTCGAAGTCGTCGCCCGGCTACACGCTGGCGATCAACTGACAGGAGGTACGGTATGAGCGAACACACCCGCCTGATTATCGTCAGCGGGTTGTCCGGTTCCGGCAAAACTGTGGCGCTCCATACACTGGAAGACAGCGGCTGCTACTGCATCGACAACCTGCCCGTGACCATGCTGTCGTCCTTCGGCGAGCACATCACCAGCCTGGAACCGGGCACGGCCAATCACTATGCCGTCGGCGTCGACGCCCGCAACCGCATGACGGACCTCGAGGCGTTCTCCGGCATACTCGCCGAGCTGGAGACCGTCACCGGGATCCGCCCGGAGATCCTGTTCCTCACCGCCGACGACGACACACTGATCAAGCGGTTCTCGGAGACCCGCCGCCGGCATCCCCTGAGTACCGGCGACATCCCGTTGGCCGACGCCATCGACCGGGAGCGCCGGCTGCTGGTGCCCATCCAGTCGCGCGCGGATCTGGTCATCGACACCACGGCGACTACGCTGCACCAGCTGCGGGAGCTCGTGCGCGAGCGGCTCATCGGCCACTCCCGGCAACTGTCGCTGCTGTTCCAGTCGTTCGGCTTCAAGCACGGTGTTCCCAGTGATGCGGATTTCGTGTTCGACGTGCGCGTGCTCCCCAACCCGCACTGGGAGCCGCATCTGCGCCCGCTGACGGGGCTGGACGCCGCGGTGGCGGGGTACCTGTCGTCCCACGGCGAGGTGGAGACGATGTTCGCGGACATCCGCGACTACCTGGAGCGCTGGATTCCCGCCTTCAAGCGCGAGAACCGCAGCTACCTGACAGTGGCCATCGGCTGCACCGGCGGGCAACACCGCTCCGTCTACCTGAGCGACCGGCTGGCGACACACTTCCGGGACGGGACCCAGGACGTCAGCGTGAGACACCGGGAGCTGTCATGAGCGTCGGCATCCTGCTGGTTACCCACAACCGCATCGGCTGGGAGCTTCTGGAGACCGCCAAGGAGACCCTCGGCTTCTGCCCGCTGCAGACGCAGACCCTGGATGTGCTCCAGGACATGGATCCGGCGGAGATGATGCGCCGGGCGCGGGAGATCGTCGATGAACTGGACGACGGCGACGGCGTGCTGGTGCTCACCGACGCCTACGGCTCGACCCCAAGCAACGTGGCGGCCAGTCTTGCCGGCGACCAGCGCATCACCGTGGTGGCCGGCGTCAACCTGCCGATGCTGCTGCGCATCTTCAATTACCCGGGCCTGCGCCTGACGGAACTGGCCGACAAGGCGCTCACGGGCGGGCAGGACGGTGTCCTGCTGGTGGAACGGTTCAGAACAAGAAAGGAGCAGTAGACGCGTGCCAACCCGCGACGTCACGATCATCAACAAGCTCGGCCTGCACGCCCGCGCGGCGGCGAAGTTCGTCGCCATGGCAGGGCGTTATCAGGCCGGAATTCAGGTTCACCGCGACGGCAAGACCGTCAACGGCAAGAGCATCATGGGCATGATGATGCTGGCCGCCGGGCGGGGAACGACGCTCACGCTGGAGGCCGACGGCGAGGATGCCTCCGACGCCCTGGACGCACTGGAGACGCTGATCAACGCGCGCTTCGAGGAGGCGGAATAGGCAACATGGCACGGTGCCTCCCGTCCATGCGGTGATACACTGAAGGCAACGGGCCATGCCCGGTTTCGAGTTGCCGGCGGCGTCCCGCGTGCCGGCAGGACCAAGGGAGGGGGTGCCCATGAAGGTCAAGCAACTTATCGAAGCCTGGGAGACATCAGCCGGTGAACGCCGCACGGTGGCAACCTACGCAGTCCACCTGCCCATCCACGATGCAGCCAAACTCGCCGCCCTGCGGGAGATGTACCCCGGACGGTCGGAACAGGACCTGATCACGGATCTCCTCTCTGCTGCGCTGGACGATCTGGAGGCCGGTTTCCCCTATATCCAGGGCAAGCAGGTCATTGCCGAGGACGACCAGGGCGATCCGATCTACGAGGACGCGGGCACGACACCACGCTTCAACGCCCTCACCCGCAAGCACCTGGAGCGACTGCAGCGCAAGCAGGGTTCGTCCTGACCGCGGGGGCCGGGCGGCGGCGGACTACCGCCCCGCCACCATGACGTCGTCCAGCAGGATCGATCCGGTTCGGATGGCGCCACGGGTGTCCGTATCCGAGCCCACCGCACGCAGAGTACGGAACATGTCCTTCAGATTGCCCGCAACGGTAATCTCCTCCACGGGCTGGTCGAGCTGCCCGTTCCTGACGAGAAAGCCCGCGGCCCCGCGGGAGTAGTCGCCGGTCACGGTATTGGCGCCCTGCCCCATGAGTTCGGTGACCACCAGGCCGTCGCCCATTTCCCGCAGCAGGCCGTCGAAATCCAGCGAACCCGGCTGGACCGTGAGGTTGTGCACGCCCCCGGCGTTGCCGGTGGTGGCCATGCCCAGCTTGCGCGCAGAGTAGCTGTCGAGCACGTATCCGCGCAGCACGCCTGCCTCCACCAGTGTGCGGTCGGCGGTTGCCACCCCCTCGCCGTCGAACGCCGCGCTGCCCAGCGCCCTGGGCAGATGCGGGTATTCGGCCATGGTGACGTGCTCCGGGAAAATCTGTTCGCCAAGGTGGTTGAGCAGGAACGACGAGTTGCGATAGAGCGCACTGCCCTGCACGGCACCGAGAAAATGCGCGATCAACCCGCGCGCGGTCTCGGGGACGTAGAGCACCGGCATCCGCCCGGTCTCCGCCTGGGTGCTGCCGAGGCGGCGCACCGCCCGCTCGGCGGCACGCCGGCCCACCGCGGCGGCCTCTTCCAGCGCCCCGGGCTCCCGGGCCACGGTATACCAGTAATCGCGCTGCATGCCGACCCCTTCTCCGGCGACGACCACACAGTTCAGGCCGTGGCGGGTCCCGGTGACGCTGCCGAGAAACCCGTGCGAGTTGCCATACACCCGCAGCGAACGACCGGTGCTGACGCCGGCGCCTTCGGAGTTGCTGATGCGCGGATCGGCATCCAGGGCAGCGGCTTCGCAGGTCAGCGCCAGCTCGATGGCATCATCCGCGCTCAGGCCCCAGGGATGATCGAGATCCAGATCCGGCAGCTCTGTGGCCATCCGCTCCGGGTCGGCCAGCCCCTGCGCCGGGTCGTCGGAGGTGTACCGGGCGATGCTGCAGGCGGCGGCGACCGTGTCGCGCACGGAGTCGGCGGAGAAGTCGCTGGAGCTGGCGGTGCCCTGCCGGTGGCCGAAGTAGACGGCCACGGCAATGGCCCGATCGCGCTCATGCTCCAGGGTCTCCACTTCGCCGCGGCGCACGTGCACGGACAGCCCGGTACCCACGCTCACCGACGCCTCGGCACCGGTGGCCCCCTGCTTGCTGGCCTCGGCCAGCACCTGCTCGACGATGCGCTCCAGATCGGCTTCCGAGGCGAGCGCGGCGCTGGCGGTCACGGTTGGTGTTGTCATCGTATGTGTTCCTTGCCATCTGGGGCGCCGGACCGGTTGCCCCGGTTGCGGACACGCCTGCGAGTACGTCCCTGTAGGCTCGTCATCGGCCGT